>JASJGQ010000422.1:0-4399 GCA_033791425.1 Acidobacteriota bacterium | reverse complement strand
AGGAAGCCCGTGAGTTCATCCGCACCGGCGTCACGAAGCTGGCCAGGGCAGTCAAGGTCACGTACGGCCCCAAGGGCCGCAACGCCGTGATCGACAAGGGATGGGGGAGCCCGACCTTCACGAAGGACGGTGTATCCGTCGCCGAAGAGGTCGAGCTCGACAACCCGTACGAGGACATGGGCGCCCAGCTCGTCAAGGAGGCGGCCTCCAAGACCTCCGACGATGCCGGCGACGGCACGACGACCGCGACCGTCCTCGCCCAGTCGATTTATCGCGAAGGCATCAAGAACGTGACAGCCGGTGCCAACCCGATGGACCTCAAGCGCGGCATCGACCAGGCCACCAAGGTGGCGGTCGAGTCGGTTGCCAAGATGTCCGTGCCCGTCGAGGGTGACGCGGTGTCCCACGTCGGCACCATTTCGGCCAACTCCGATGCGGAGATCGGCGGCATCATCCGTGAAGCCATGGAAAAAGTCGGCAAAGACGGCGTCATCACCGTTGAAGAGGCCAAGGGCCTCGACACAACCCTCGAAGTCGTCGAGGGCATGCAGTTCGACCGTGGTTATCTGTCGCCCTACTTCGTGACCGATCCCGAGCGCATGGAAGTGGTGCTCGAGACCGCAGTCATTCTGATCTTCGAAAAGAAGATCTCCAACATGAAGGATCTCCTCCCGATCCTCGAGAAAGTCGCCCAGCAGGGCAAGCCCCTCCTGATCATCGCCGAGGACGTCGAGGGCGAGGCCCTTGCGACCCTGGTGGTCAACAAGCTGCGCGGCACCCTCAACATCTGCGCAGTCAAGGCCCCCGGCTTTGGCGATCGCCGCAAAGCCATGCTCGAGGACATCGCGATCCTCACCGGCGGCAAGATGATCTCCGAGGACCTCGGTATCAAGCTCGAGAACGTGACCTGGGAAGACCTGGGCAACGCCAAGAAGATCGTCATCAACAAGGACGACACCACCATCGTGGTGGACGACGACGATGAGTCCAAGCACGAGGCCGTTCTCGGCCGCGTCAGCCAGATCAAGCGGCAGGTCGAGGACACCACCTCGGATTACGACCGCGAGAAGCTCCAGGAGCGGTTGGCCAAACTCGTCGGCGGTGTGGCGCAGATCAAGGTCGGCGCCGCGACCGAGACCGAGATGAAAGAGAAGAAGGCACGTGTCGAGGACGCGCTCCACGCCACCAAGGCGGCTGTCGAAGAGGGCATCGTGCCCGGCGGCGGCGTCGCGTTGCTGCGTGCCATGGACGCGGTCCAGAAGCTTGCCGACAAATCCACCGGCGACGTCCAGACCGGCGTCAAGATCATGCTTCGCTCGCTAGAAGAGCCGACCCGGCAGATCATCCACAATGCCGGCGTCGACGAGGCGGCGGTGATCGTTCGTGAGATCCGCGCCGAAAAGGGCAACATGGGTTACGACGCTACTGCCGGCAAGATCACCGATATGATCAAGGCCGGCATCATCGATCCGGCCAAGGTGACCAAGAACGCCCTCCTCAACTCCGCCTCGATCGCGGGCCTGCTCCTCACCACCGAGGCGCTGGTTGCCGAGATCCCGGAAGACAAGAAAGACGGCGGCATGCCCGCCGGCGGCATGCCCGACATGGGCGGCATGGGCGGTATGGGCGGAATGTACTGATCGCCTGTCCCCGACAACATCAACTCAGACCCGGCTTCGGCCGGGTCTTTTTTTTTGGCAGAGGGGCAGAGGAGCACGGGAGAAAGGGAGAAAGGGAGCCCATCCCACCGTCCCATCCGGAGCAACCGCAATTTTCGCGTCCACCAGACGTGCCGTCCTTGAGGATTTTGCGATCACGTTGCGCAGACACGAGTGATTTTTTCGGTCGCAAACATCCTCAAGGGGGGCACTCACGGGCAACAGCGCCATAAGAATCGGGATGTCGATTCCGGAGGGACGATAGGAAACGGCCCGCGTGCGGCGGAGGTGCCATCTTTTGCATTGTTTGATCCACGCATATCCACCGAGGCAGAAAATCTCGGGCAAACAATGCTAAAGGTGGCTCCTCACGGGAAGAATGCTGAAAGGCATGTTCACTCGACCGCCCGAAAACGGCGCGATCTTCTTCGTGGGGAAAATGGAGGTGTTCCCTGCAAGAGATTTCTCCACTCGCTCCCGGCTTCGTCCTACGGACTTCGCCGTGACAACCCGTTCGGTCGAAATGACAGGGGGGTGGGGTGGGTTCGCTCGAATGCCCATTTGAGGCCCAAATTCGGGGAATAAAGTAACCCCCACAAGCCTTTTCCCGTACTATCCACGGGGCACTTGATCGATCCGGATCAGCACGCGATTCAAAGGAAAGAACGTTGAACAACCAAAAGGTCTCGAAGTCACTGCATCTGCGGCATTTCATGCCGCTTGTTCTGGTTTTCTCATTGCTGTTGGCCACCGCTTGCGGCGGTGGCAACGGCGGCGATCATGGCGGCGGCGAAGGCCGACCGGGCGCTGCAGCCGAAAAAGAGGAGCCCGCCATCGCCGTCAGCGTAGGCAACGTGGTGCGCGAGCCCATCTCCTCCCTCTACTCCACATCGGCCACCCTCCGCGCAGACCGGCAGGCGACCGTCATCGCCCGTACCCGCGGTGTGATCGAGCGCTTGGTCGTGGAGGAGGGCGATCGCGTGCGGGCCGGCCAGCCTCTGGCCTACCTGGAAAACGACGAACAGGAAATTTCGGCGGACCGTGCGAAGTCGGCCGAAGAAAAGGCCGAGAGGGACTTCGATCGCCTGTCGGGGCTGCACGAGAGAGGCCTGTCGAGCCTCGACGAATTCGAGGCCAGCCGGACTGAAGCCGAAGATGCCTCCCACGCCCTGGAACTCGCCGAGCTCGAACTCTCGCGAACCATCATCCGGGCGCCGATCGCCGGTATGGTCGTCGCCCGGCACCTCGATGTCGGCGCCACCTTGAGCGACGGCACGCCGGTGTACGACCTTGCCGATCTCGATCCCCTCTACGCCGACGTCAACATTCCCGAGCGCCACGTCACCCAACTCGGTCCCGGGCAGGAGGTTCGGCTCACGGCCGATGCCACCGGAGCCCAGGCCAGGGCACTGATCGAGCGCATCGCACCCGCAGTCGACCCGGCCACCGGCACCGTCAAAGTCACGGTGGCGGTCCAGGGCGATTCCGGTCTCCGTCCCGGGGCATTCGTCAGGGTCGATATCGTCACCGACACCCACCTCGATGCCCTCGTGGTCGAGAGGTCGGCCCTGGTCGCTGAAGGCCGCCGCTGGCACCTCTATCGCCTCTCCGACGAAGACCTCGTGAAGCAGATCGAAGTCGTACTCGGGTTTGAAAATGGAACCCTCGTGGAAATCGACCACCCGGTGGATTCCGAGCTCGTGCTTGAGGGTGGCGACCAGGTGGTGGTTGTCGGTGCTCCCGCCCTCTCGGACGGGGCCAAGGTCCGGGTCATGATTGACGAAACCGAGTCGATCGATGACGCAGAGGCGGCCGGTTGATGACTGCTCGCCGGTGCCCCGACAGTCCACTTTTGGTGGTTTGACGCATGCTTCCCCGCTTTGCCGTCAACCGCCCGATCACTGTGCTCATGGCCACTCTGGCTGTGTCCACCTTCGGTCTTCTCGCAGTACAGAATCTGCCCGTCGATCTTCTTCCCGACCTCTCCTACCCGACCCTCACCATCCAGACCGAGTACCAGGATGCTGCGCCGGAAACCGTCGAGCAGTTCGTAACCCGCCCGATTGAAGAGGCCGTAGGGGTGATCCCAGGGGTGCGCGAGATGCGCTCGCAGTCCCGGTCGAGCCTCTCAGAGGTCGTGCTCGAATTCGAGTGGGGCGAGTCGATGGACACCGCGGGGCTCGATGTGCGCGAAAGGCTCGGTCTCGTCGAGCTGCCGCGCGAGGCCGAGATCCCCCGTGTTCTCCGTTTTGACCCGTCGCTCGAACCGATCATGCGTCTCGGCTTCGACGGCGACCGCGACCTCGACGAGCTACGCCAACTGGCCGAACGCTGGCTCAAACCCCGGCTGGAGTCGGTGGTCGGCGTCGCGGCGGCCAAGGTGCGAGGTGGTCTCGACGCCGAGATCGTCGTCGAGGTCGATGAGGATCGCCTCGCGGCCCTCGGACTGACGCCGGCGGACCTCGCTCTCGCGCTGCGTCAGGAAAACATCAACCAACCCGGCGGCACCCTCCGCGATTTCAACGCCATCTATCTGGTGCGCACCATGCACGAGTTCGAGGATCTCGAGCAGATTCGAAGAACGGTGGTGCGTGAAACCGGGAACGGTCGGATTCGGGTCGAGGACGTGGCGCGGGTCTTCCGCGGCCACCGCGATCGCGATGAGATCTCGCGGCTCGGCGGCCACGAGGTGGTGGAGATCGATCTCCACCGTCAGGGAACCGCCAACACCGTGGCGGTCG
>JASJGQ010000421.1:0-9094 GCA_033791425.1 Acidobacteriota bacterium | reverse complement strand
TGCCATGGATCATGGTCACCGGAGGCGCGGTGCTCGCCATCTCGGTTCTCTCTGTCCACTATCGGGACATGCGGGACCTCGTGGGTCATTTGTTGAATTTGTTGTTTTTCTCATCGCCGATCATCTACAGCCTTGACGGTCTCAAGGTGCCGGAGGCATTGCGGCGGGTATTGGTTCTCAACCCGCTCGCCAGCCTGGTTCGGGTCTACCGTGACGTCGTCTTCACCGGAACCGTCCCGCCGGTATCGGTCTGGTTGGCGGCCTTTGCGGTCGGTGGAGTGTCGTTGTGGCTGGGCACGCGTGTTTTTCTGCACTATCGCGAGACGCTGGTGGAGGCGGTGTGAAAGGCGGGATCCGATTCTCCGAAGTTCGCAAGGTCTACCGGTGGCGCGGCAGGAGGCGGCGCGGCGAGACGCTCAAGGGGGCATTCTTCCAACGAAACCGAATCCAAAGATCACACAGCGCTGAAGAACACGGTGCCCTGGACGGAGTTCATCTCTCGGTGGAACCCGGTGAGGCCGTCGCGATTATCGGACCCAACGGTTCCGGCAAGTCCACATTTCTCAAGCTGGCCAGCGGCATTCTTCGGCCGACGGCGGGCGAAGTGATCGTCGATGGTCGGGTGACGGCTCTCATCGAACTGGGGGCGGGCTTCCACCCGGAGATCTCCGGACGTGAGAACGTTCTGATCAACGGCATGCTGCTCGGTCTGACGCGATCCGAGGTCGAGGCGCTGATGCCGGCCATCATCGAGTTTGCAGACATCGGGGACTTCATCGACCAACCGGTGAAGACCTACTCCTCTGGTATGTACGTTCGACTCGGCTTTGCCGTTGCGGTCTCGGCCGACCCGGATATTCTCTTGATCGATGAGGTCCTGGCGGTCGGCGATCGGGCCTTTACCCGTCGCTGCCTGGATCGTCTTGCGCGAATGCGACAACGCGGGGTGACCATGATCCTGGTCTCCCACGATCTCGATCTCGTCACCAGCTTCGCCGATCGTGCCCTGTATCTCGAGGGCGGTCGGCAGGTCGCTGTGGGGCCGGTCGATTCGGTGGTCGCGCGCTATCGTTCCGACGCCGCCGGCGACGTAGAAGGGCCGCAGACACCGACGCCGGCGGTTCGAGTCCTCGAAGAGGGGCGCCGCTGGGGCAACGGCGATGTGGAAATCCTCGAGGTCGAAGCGCTCGCCGGAGGGTCGCGGCAACGATTGTTGCCCAGCGGCGGGCCGTGCCGCCTCCAGATTCGCTATCGGGTTCACAACCCGGTGGAAGACTTTGTATTTGGCGTGGCCTGGCACCGCCCCGACGGCACCCTGGTCAGCGGTCACAACACGGAGCTCGGTGGCCTTTCGCCAAAGCTGTTGGCCAAAGACGGTGAGGTCATCTGCGCCTATAGTGCGTTGGAGCTGGCCCCGGGAGAATACCGTCTCGACGTCGCTGTCCACGCTCGAGAAGGGCTCGCATATGACTACTGGTGCGACGCCCTCCGCATCCGGGTGACCTCGGAGGTCGAGTGGCCCGGGGTGTGGTCGCCGACCCATCATTGGGAATCCTCCGGGCCCGAGTGGCAGTCCAAGTGACGTCTCGCGGGACCCAAGAAGGTCCGGACTGACGTTCAGCGTCATTTTTCTCCAGTTTTCCCCTAGGAAAATGCTGGCACGGGCCTTGCAGTTAGACCGAACCGTGAAAAGGAGAAAGCATTATGCGTAAGAATCGTGGTTTTACTCTGATCGAACTTTTGATCGTGGTGGCAATCATCGGCATCATTGCGGCGATTGCGATCCCCAACCTTCTGAATGCCATCAACCGTGGCCGTCAGAAGAGGTCGATGGCGGACATCCGGACCATCGGCACGGCAATTGAGGCCTATGCGGTGGATCACGCGTCGTATCCCACGGTGACTGTGGGTCTCATCGGAGATGGCCTTTCCACGTTGATTGAACCAACGTACGTCAAACGGGCGCCGCGGGACGACGGTTGGAATGAATCGCTTCGAGCCGTCACCGTGCTGCAGACCTACAGCATCGGCGCGTCGTGTCGTGACAAGGTATTCAGTAACCCTGACCTCACCACTTATACTCAGGGAACTACGAATGACATGGACTGCGACATCATCTATTCGAGCGGCAGCTTCACCGTCTGGCCCGAAGGCATCCAGAACTGATCGATCACCCTTCATTGGAGTGTTTGGGGGCACCTCGGTGCCCCCTTTTTTTGCGTTATGATTGAATCCGTGACCCACATGATGAGTCTGTGCAGATGAGGCAGGGTGGATCGGTCTCACACAATGCGACGACATTCGCGCTCGCCTGTGATGAGCGTGTCGGTGAACCCCCGCGCGAGATGATGATCTCTCCGGCTCAGTGCGCCCTCTTGTTGGCGGCGGGCTTGCTTGCGTGGCGACCGATCGAGGTGTTCCCCTGGTCCGCCGTTCTGACGGCTTCGATTCTCCTTGCCTTGACAGCGTGGGGTTGGCGGCGAACGCCGCCGAAGGACGGCCCCACCATGATGTGGACGGTCATCGCGGTCGCCGTCCTCTTGTTCTCGGGCCTGGTTGGCAGCGATCCATCGGCTGCTATCTCCGGGGCATCGCTGGTGGCAGGCATGGTCACCCTGCTCTGGTTGGCTTCGCGGGAGGCTCCCCCGGTGCAATGGCCGGCTGTGCTCGCGTTGTTAATCAGCGGTCTTTCGATCTGGGGAGTGCTCCAGTTGACTGCGGGGCCCGAATACGCGGAAGCGATCCTCCTCCAACTCCCGGAGCCTCTCCGCGCCGGAGGAAGCGAGCGGCTGGCCGCCGGTCGCGCATTCGCGTCGCAACCGCTGCCGTCGCACCTTGCCATCCTCCTCGCGACGGCTCTCCCACTCCTGCTCGCACGCGTCCGTTGGCGGTGGAACGCCTTGCCGTGGTTTCTCGGTGTGGTCCTGTGCGTCGTCGGCCTGGCCCTGACACGGTCACCGATTGGAGTCGGCCTCGCGCTGGTGGCCTGTACCGCGTTGGCGGTGGCCCGTGGTGGACGTTCCATACGGTTATGGTTGACGGTGGCCGTTTTGGCCTTGGTGTTTGCTGCAGTTGTGGTGGCCCGTGTTGATGTTCTGGAGCTCGAACCGGTGACCTTGCGGATCGACAACTGGCGTACGGCGATTTGGGTGTGGTCGACATCTCCGGCTGTTGGCGTCGGTTTTGGAGGATTTGGGCAGGTAGCGCAGACGGTACCATTTTCGGTCGGGAACTGGCCCCGGTTCGCCCACTCTTTGCCAATGGAATGGCTGGCCGAACTCGGCCCAGTGGGTCTCCTGGTAGTCCTCGCGGGAGGGTATGGGCTGTGGCGGCTGGTCCGAAGTCTGTGGCCGTGTCGGCCCGATTTGGCGGTTGCCGTGGCGGTGGTACCGGCACACAATATCGTGGACTTTTCGATGCACGGATCGGGAGTTTTGCTCCCATGGGCGGTGCTCGTGGGTTGGGCGATTGCCTTCCGACGCGGATCGACCTTTGTCGGCGCCACAAACTCGGGCCGACCGGTGGTAGTGGTGTCAGTAGCTCTTGCATTGGCGGCGACCATTCTGCACGCGACTTCGGTAACGGTTCTGAATACGGCGATCCAAAGGGCTGAACCTGAGGAGCGGTTCCAGGGTGCCCTTGAAGCCAGGCAGCTTGCGCCATGGTGGTCTGAACCGCTGTCAGCAATTGCTGTTGCAGCGCTCGAGAGTGGCGACCGGGAAAAAATCACCGAGGCGTCTGCCGTCCTCGAAAAGGGTCTGTGGCTGCGACCGCGTTCCGCCTCGCTCGCTGATCTTCGCGGCCACCTCGCCGAGGCGCTTGGCGATGCTCCATCGGCGGTAGCCGAGGCGTGGACCGCGCAGGAAAACAGTCCTTTCAACCAGGTGTACCGGGAGCGGGCGTCGCAACTCTTTGACCAATTGCAGGATCATGGTGTCACCGAGGACCGCTGATAGCGTGCCCGTGGGCGGAGCGTTCGCGGTGGCTGTTGCCGCCGTGCTCGGGGGAGCGTTTCTTCCCGGACAGCGGCTGGTCGTCGGTGGGCTCCTTGTCCTGGTCCTGTGGTGGTTTGGAAGTCAACGGTCTCGGATTTCGTTGACGTCGGCTGAGTGGGTTTTATTGGCCTTTGTCGCCTGGGGAACCGTATCAGCGGTCGTCGTCGGGATGTCGCCGTTGGTTGCCAAAGAGGTCGTGACCGGGTGGCTGGGTGCGTGGTGCCTTTGGGTCGCCGCTCGGAGGGCGAGCCCGGGTGCGGCAGCGATGGGGGCGATGGTCCTGATGGCGGCGGCAGTGCTGGTGGTGGGTGGTGCCGGGCTGGAAGCGATCGGGCGCGGAAACCTTCGGGTGGGGGGTCTCCTGGAAAACCCCAATATTGCCGCTGCCCTTCTCGTTGCCGCCCTGCCGTTGGCGGGTGTGTACTGGAGCGAATCGAAACGACCTTGGATGATCCTCATCGCGATCATGCTGGTCGTCGGGGTGGGTCTCACAGGATCCAGGGCCGGGCTGCTTGCCATCCTGGCTGCAGGCGCAGCGTTGTTGCCGAGAGGCCGAGCGCGCATCGCCGGGTTGGCGACGGGCACTGCTGCGGTGGTCGCGGTCCTTGTCTGGAGATTCGTGAGCCAACCGGATATCCTGGCCTGGTTTCGGCCCGCCATCTGGCGAGCCATGTTGCGGCTGTGGGCCTCCCATCCCCTCGCCGGCGTCGGGCCTGGCGGCCTCGCGGATGCCGCAGGGCCGATACGGCTGCTCCATGAAGATCACGTGGGCCACCACCAATTCCTCGCGACGTACGCCGAGTCGACTCCCCTGGGCCTGTTGGTGCAAACCGGGGCAATCGGTCTGGTAATTGTCCTCCTCGCGGCTGGCCTCTGGTTGCGGCAGGCGCGACACGATGGAGCCCTGGCTTTTGCTCCTCTCCAGTCCGCGGTGGTGGGTATGGCGGTCATGGCGGCATTTCACGATTTCATGACCATCGAGATCGTTGTGTGGTGGTGGGCAGTCACGCTCGGTTTGATCGACGTCGGGTGCCGGCCGATATGGCCGGCGCGGGAACGGATTCCGATGCGATTGTGGACGAGATTCGTTCGCGGCCTCAGCCTTGTCTTCATCATCTTGTGGGGCATGATGCAGCCTGCGTTTGCGAGATGGTTGTGGTACAGGGATACAGTGGACCCTGTTCTGGCACTACGTGCGATGGCTGTCGAACCGTGGTTTGACGAACCGCTCGAGTGGAGAGTTCGAGTCCTGCAGAATGAAACATCCTGGACCTGGGAGTTGGCGGCGGAGGCACTGGCCATCGGCCGCAGGGCAGTCAGAATCCATCCGGGTGACTCGGGTCTCTGGGTAGCTCTGGGACAGGTCAATTACAGAATTATTAATGAATTCGGGTCGTGGCCGAACAGCGTCGCCGAGGCGCGAGAGGCCTTCAAACGTGCGTCGGAGCTGGAACCGTTTCAGCCGTGGCCGTGGCTCGAGTGGGCACGTCTCGAACGCGGGCTCGGCAACCTGGATGAGTCGGCGGTTTTGGTGCGGAAGGCTTTGGCCGCCGAACCGCACGCCATCCGTGCTCGGTTGTTTTTGGCGAGGGTAGAGCTCGACCGCGGCAACGTACGGTTGGCTCGCGAGGCTCTGTCGGCTGCCAGGATGTCGGCGTCCCTTCGCAAACGGGCCGGTCTCAAGACCTACGAGAAGGAACTTCTTGCCGCGCCGATGTGGCAGATCCGGGAGATTGTTGAGGCGCTCCAATGAGAGGTCGGCGATACATTCCCCTGTGGTGGGTGCCTCTCCTGGTAGCTCTGACTCCCGCGGTGGGATGGGTCCCCGCTCACCGGGATCTGATGGATTTCTTTTTGCCGATGCGTACCGCGACAGCTTCCTCGCTCATTGCAGGCATCATGCCGTGGCTCAACTTCGCAAATGGATGCGGCGAAGCGTGGTTTGCAAACCCCGAAACGGCGGTGCTCTACCCGCCGGCGTGGGTGCATATGGTCGCTGCACCGGAGTGGGCGTTGGCTCTGGAGATCGCCCTCCACCTGGCGTGGTTGTCGTTTGGGACCGGGCTTCTGGCCCGGCATCTCGGCGCCGGACCTGTCGGCAGAACTGTCTCCGAAGTGGCGGCCTGGTCGGTAGGCCCAATTATCTTTACGGTTGGGGTCCTCAACAACCTCGAGACACTCGCCTGGGTGCCGTGGATGGTTCTGGCCGCGCGAGTGGCCGGGACAAGGGCCATCCCTCTGGTGGCCCTGACGACAGGTCTCGCATGGCTGGGTGGCGAACCGCAGGTGTGGGCGATGGCGGTCGTTCTGACACTCGTGGCCGCGCGATCCCGAATCCGGGCGGCCGCCGGTGTGATTCTCGGGTCGTTTCTGGTTGCGTTCCAGATAGTGCCCTTTGTGTTCTGGGTTCTGGGGGGCGATCGTGGACCCATGGCGGCCTCGTGGGTTCTCCACGGAGCCGTCACCCCAGCCGATTGGAGCGGTCTCCTGGTGCCCGGTCTGCCCGTGGACCCAGACCGGATGGTTTACGTCGAAAGCCTGTTTTTCGGTGCGCCTCTGTTGGTGTGTGGCCTGCTCGGTGCGTGGTCGCGAAAGTGGTTGATGGCGGCGGTCATTTCACTTGTTCTCCTGGCGACACTGCCAGAGATAGGCGGGGGCGACGTCTTTCTCACACTGACCGGGGGTCTGGTTCGATACCCATCGCGTTTCGCACTGGCGGGTCTAGCGCTGCTCTTGCCGATGGTGGGCATCGGGGCTGAAAAGTGGCTTCAGGGTCAGGGCCGGTGGTTGGCGGTGGCGGTTGCCGCAGTGACGCTCCTGCTGTGTCTCGTCAGCGGGCATCCGTGGAGGTGGTGGGTCGCCGGAGTTCCGGCGGTTCTATTGCTGGCCGGAGCGACCAACCCGGCGTGGCGGAGCGTCCGTGCTGTGGCTCTGGTCGCGGGGTTCGTCGGGACCGCGATTGCGGCCGTGCCGCTGGTCGGTCTGCAGCCGGTCGCCTCGATGACTCCCGACGGTCCAACTTGGCCTGAGGCCCGGGGCGGGGGCCGAATCTATGCTCCTGCGCCCTCCGAAGACGCGATGCGATGGCTGGCAACGGGTTTTGAGGCGAGGCGGCTGTGGCCTGTTGGTTATCTCAATCTTGGAGAGGGACTGGTGGTGGCGCGCACCGATTCCCCGGTGGCCAACGAGCTTCTCGTGGAACACCTCTCGAGTGCCGATCGTGGCCCCGAAAACCGCTGGTGGCTCGACATGCTGGCCGCTCCGTGGGTAATCCTCCGCGAGACGGCCGACGTGCCCGAAGGTATGGAGTCCGTCCGCTTGCGTGGTGGCATGCGTCTTCTTCGCAACCACTCCGCCCTGCCCGTGGTCCACGTCGATCTGGAGCCGCCGCGTCCGGACGTCAGCCGGAGACCAAATGGGCGAACGGACGAGATCGTTTTCGAAGGCAACGCCTGCCGTGCGGCGTTGGACGCGGCCGAAGACGGGTTTGTGTGGGCGTCTCTGGCGCCTGTTCGGGGTTGGAGGTGGAGCCTTGACGGCGCTCCAGTCGAGTTGAACCGGGGGCCCGGGATCGTCCAGTACCTCCGGGTAACGCAAGGCCGGCATGAGCTTGTCGGGCACTACCATCCTCCGGGTATCGGACCGGCGGCTGTCACAAGCGTCGCGGCGGCGATCGTTGTGGTCATGACGCTGCTGATGCCCATTTTCGGAAGCCGCAAGCGCAGAGATCTCATACCGTGAAGTGGCTGCGTGCTGCGGTATGGCTTTTGCCGGTGATTCTCGCCGCGGTGTTCTGGTGGCTCCCGCCGCGTGGTGATGACGCCTACTACCATTCGGTTGGAGCCGTGGAACAGGTCCGCGCGTGGCAGGAGGGGGCTGTCTTCCCTGGTTACCATCGCGGCTGGAACAGTGGCGCCGGTTTGTTTGCGCTGACCATCTGTGTTCCCGTTTCGATGGCGGTTCATAGTGGACTGGCTTGGCTGGTCGGGGGCGGACAGCGTGTCGTCGGTCTGTTCCTCTCGTTGACCCTGCTGGCCGTTGCAGCATTCTCCTGTTTAGCAATCGAGAAAGGCGGGATGGTCCTTCTGGTGGAGACGCCCTACGTCCTGGGGTCGGCAATGACGCGCGCAACCCCGACGGATGCATGGGCCGCGGGGCGGCGGGGGATGCGCAGGAGGGTCGTTACAAGTCCACGGGCGCTGGGTTTGGTCTTTCCATGACCGCCGTTTGTCTGGGCGCGACTGTGTTCGTGGTGTTACTGCGCGGTGAAGGCGATGATCGTTTCTCGCAAGTTATCGCTGCGTCCGACGTGTAACCTCTGACCTTGGGGCTGTCGACTTTGTTGTGGCTTGCTATCGCCCTTCTCGTCGTGCCGAGCGTCACCGTTCCTCTGCGGTTGGACTCCACCACCGGTCATGTCCCGGTCAACTCCTCTCCCGGGGAACTGGCACGAAGCGTCCAAGAAAACTGGGGACTCGCCCCTGTTCTTCCCTCTGCACGGGGCCTTTATTCGCCTAGGTCTCACCGTCTGGCGAGCTTCCAGGAACTTGGAGGCCAGGCGTCGACGATCGTCCCCGAGACCCGCACGGTTCGGGGCGGAACGTGGCGCGTGACGGCGGTGGCGACACCAGTGTTGTTGCCCCTCCAGTGGTGGCCCGAGTGGAGCATCACAGTTGATGATCGAGAAGTTCACCATGAGAATCACAACGGCCTGGTGGCCATTGACAGGGTGCCGGGTACTGCGACCGTGCGGGCGGTATTGCGCCGTTCGAAGTCTCGCGCTGTTGGTGGAGGATTGTCCCTTCTTGGAGTGATGGCTCTCGCCGGGATGGTGTGGTCCAACGGTCGGGTGAAACCCTTTTGGGAGAGTCTGTGAGTGTGGCCTAGAACCGTGAGAAGACTCCTGGGCCGAGGTGTCCGATCTGGGTGGTCGTGGCGCTTTCGGTCGTAGCGTGCGGTCTGGCCTTTTCGGGGTCGTTGTTGCGGCCCGTCTGGCACGATGAGCTCTACACCCTGGCGCTGGCGCGGATGCCGCTGTCGGATCTCTTCGCGGCACTCCAGCTCGAGTCGGGGCCGCCCCTTCACTACCCCATCTGCCA
>JASJGQ010000420.1:0-6911 GCA_033791425.1 Acidobacteriota bacterium | reverse complement strand
ACGCGCGCAAACGGCGCACCTCTTTCACGCAAGACCTTCCTGCAAGAGATTTCTCCACTCGCTGCCGGCTTCGTCCTACGGACTTCGCCGAGCCTAACGCTCGGTCGAAATGACAGGTGGGGAGAGGTCGCTACGCCCTGTCGTCCGGCGGAGGTGTCCGGCTTCGCCTCTGGCTACGCCGTGACAAGCCCACTGTCACTGGTGGCTCCTCTCGGGAATCGCTTGCTGATACGAGCCGCGTGCGGCGGAGGTGCCATTTTCAATATTGTTGGATTCAACAACATGCACGTCGGCAACTTGATTCAGGCCAACAATGTTGAAGGTGGCTCCTCTCGGGAAGAGAGTTCTGAGAGCCGGGTTCACTCAAACGCTCGAAAACGGCGCAGATTCAATACAATGGGCGCGTGAAGATCATCACGACGCACCTGTCGGCTGATTTCGACGCCTTTGCGGCGGCGGTATCTGCAGTGCGTTTGTTTCCCGACCACGAGGTGCTCTTCCCCGGTTCGCAGGAGGTGGCGGTACGCCGCTTTCTCGCCGACACTGAGATCTCATTCCCTGAGGTCAAGCTGCGGCGCGCACGAACCGAGCCGATCGAGCACGCCGTGGTGGTGGACACCAGCAGCCCGTCCCGGCTCGGCGAGGTCTATGATCTTCTGGCCACCAGCGGCTGCCCCATCACTCTCATCGACCATCACATGGAAGAGGAAGAGGATGGTCTCGACGCCACCGAGACGATCGTCAAACCGGTCGGGGCAACATGCACGATCATCGCCGACCTCTACCGCGAACGCGGCATCGAACCGACCCTCCCCGAAGCGAGCCTGATGCTGATGGGCATCTACGAAGACACCGGAGGTCTTTCCTACCGGGAGACCACCCCGGATGACCTCCGAATCGCGGCCTGGCTGCTCGAGCAGGGAGCATCGCTTGCCTGGGTCCGGCGCTGGGTCCTCAAGGTGCTCCAGCCCGAGCAACTCGAGCTCCTCAACCGCATGGTCGAGGCCACCGAAGTCATCGACATCGCCGGGGTGCCGGTGTCGCTGTCGATGATCGAGGTCGACCGTTATCACGAAGAGGCCGCGTTCGTGGTCCACCGCTGGGTAGAGATCTTCGAGATCGTGGTTGGCGCGGTGTTCCTCGTCCGCCCGCCCAACATCAACCTCATCTTGAGGTCCCGCCTCCCCGGTCTTCACGTCGGCCGCGTCGCCCAACAGTTCGGCGGCGGCGGCCACCCGACCGCGGCATCGGCGCGGGTGTCCGATCTCATGCCGGTCGAGCTGCGCGAAGTGTTGTTGGAAGCCCTCGCCATCGAGATGCCGCCGCCTGTAGCGGCCATCGATATCGCCGCCCGCAAGATCTTTTCGGTCGACGACACGGTCACGGTCGCCGACACCAAAGATCACATCAACCAACTCCGGGTCAACGCCCTGCCGGTAAAGGACACCGCAACCGGAGACCTTATCGGCCTCGTCACGCGCCAGACCCTCGACCGCGCCCTCAGCCACGGCATGGACGAGCGGCCGGTCACGTCGGCCATGCAGCCCGACCTGCCCACAGTCCCCGCCTCGACGCCCCTGAACGATCTCCGCGACCTCTTCCTCGAAAGGTCCTATCGCTTCGGGGTGGTGGAGGACGCCGGGAAACCGGCGGGAATCATTACGCGCATGGAGCTCTTCCGACGACTCTTCGAACACCAGTACACCGCCGGCTCGACTCTCGACAACCGAATGGCAGGGACGCGGCCCGTGAGTCAGTCCATCACCCGTCTGCTGCGCGAGTTCGCGCCACCGTGGGTGCTCCGGGTGCTCGACGCGACACGCCGGGTGGCCGACGGCCAGAATGTGCCGGTCTACCTGGTCGGCGGCATGGTGCGGGACCTGCTTCTGGAACGGGCCAATGAGGATGTCGATCTTGTCGTCGAAGGAGACGGCATCGCCTTTGCGGCCGCGCTGGCGGAAGAACTCGGAGGCCGGCACCACCCGCACGCCCCATTTCTGACCGCAGTCGTGACCCTGTCCGACGGCTTCAAGATCGATGTTGCCTCCGCTCGAACCGAGTTTTACCGCACCCCGGCCGCCCTACCCGAGGTGGCGACGTCACTCATCCGCCAGGATCTCTATCGCCGCGACTTCACCATCAACTCGCTGGCGGTGGCCCTCCAGGGTGATCGCTACGGAGACCTGGTAGATTTTTTCGGTGGCCGCAAAGACCTCCAGCGTCGAGAGATCCGGGTTCTTCATTCGCTGTCCTTTATCGACGACCCGACCCGCGCCTTGCGTGCGGTACGGTACGCGCGCCGCCTCGACTTCTCGATCGCGCCCGATACCAGACATCTAATTGCAACCGCCCTCGCCGAAGGTGTCTTCGACAGACTCTCAGGCCAACGGCTGCGGCGCGAGCTCGAGCTCCTTCTGACCGAGGCCCATCCGACCGAGGCCCTTGCCCTGGTCGCCCGCCTCGGTCTCCTACCCGCCATCTGCCCGGACCTGGAGTGGAGTGAGACGATTCGGGGACAGCTCATGGAAGTCGAAGGCCAGCTCGCGTGGTACGAGCTCGAGGGCCTCGGGCCGGCACCCGAGCTTTGGATCCTCTTTCTTGCCGGTTTGGCTGTGCAATCAGGGGCCGATGCGGTGGCACACCTGGCAGAACGGTTGCAGCTCGGCGGCTCGGTCCGTGACCGCGTCCTCGCCCTCCCCCACCAGGTCGAGACCATTGTTCAGGCGGCCGACCCGTCCCTGCCCCGTTCGCAGCGCTCGCGGGTGATCGAAAATTGTGCCCCCGAAGCCCTGTTGCTGGCGATGGCAGAGGTTCCGCTCGAGGCGAGGCGGGTCCTCGCCGACGCAGCGGAAGCGGCGGTGCGGCTGGAGCTGCCAGTCACCGGCCAACAGCTGCTCGACCACGACGTTCCGCCCGGTCCCCACATCGGCCGCGCACTGACGATGGCGAGGGACGCGCTGGTCGATGGTGTGGTCAGCGCCGACGAGGTCCTTTCGTGGGCCGTCGCAACGGCGGCGGGCCTCAAAGAGGAGGGCTCGTGAATCTCCATTCAATCATCGCAGGCATGCTGGTACTGGTCGCCGCTACTGCGTCGGCACAAGTACCGATCCCAGTTATGGAGAGGGTCTTCAGCGAAGGCGACGTCGCGACCAGGGTCACCCTCTTCAGCAACCGAGTGGTTGTGGTTACGATCACCGAGAACAGCGTCCAGGGATTTTTCAAATACATCACGCTGCCCCCGGACCAGTACCTGATCTATCTCGGAATCCTGCAGAAAGCGGTCGAAGAACTCGGCGAGAAGCCCGTAACCTCGGCGGTCTCGACACCGAGGAGCAAGATTGCTCTCACCCTGCACATGGGTCCGGACTCACCGCGCGAGATCGACTTTTCGCCCATGGCCACCATTTCACTGCCGCTGGCGCAGATTTCGGGAGCAATCAACGACCTCGAGCACCTGGTTCGCGACGCGAGCCCGTCCTCCGAAGTTCTCAAGGGGTGGGACCCGCAACGCGACGATCGCGTGGAGCTCATGACCGGCGCCTACGCTCGGGTGGCCGAGGTGCTGGACGATGGAGTCATCGTGCTCGAGCACGAGGGCACCTTTATCCGTGAGATTGTCGGACTAGACGCTCGCGACGACGTGATCCTGCGCGTCGTAGGACCCGAAAATTGAGGATCACCGGCGGCGCCTGGCGATCAAGGAGGTTGCGTGGTCCGGCAAAGTCGATGCCTGTACGACCCACTCCCGACGCCATGCGCGAACGCGCCTTCGCCGTCTTCGGCGAAAGGGTTGTGGGGGCTCGATTCCTCGATCTTTTTTCCGGTACCGGCGCCGTGGGGCTTGAAGCCCTTTCGCGCGGCGCGAGCACCGTTGTCTTCGTCGAACGACACCGGGGGGCGGCTCGCATCATCAGCGACAACCGCGCCCTCTTCGAGCTCGAGGACGACCGGGCCAGGATCCTGGTGCAACCGGCCGCGGCAGCAGTGGCTTCCATGGCTCGGCGCGGTGAGACTTTTGACGTGGCGTGGGCCGACCCCCCGTTCGAGAGCTGGGAGGAAGGGCTCGAGGCCCTCGCCGTCGCGTTTGCGACCGGTCTCATGGCATCTGCCGGTATGGGGTGTTTGGAGTGCCCCGAGCGCGCCGCGGTCGAGACGGCGCTACCCGAGGGATTGGAGATCTTCCGCGACCTCGGCGGCGGCGCTTCAAGGGTGGTTCTGATGCGACGTTCGAACGTCGGAGAGTTGGACCGTTAGGACGTCGGGTCCTTCGCCTCGCGGACGGTACCCGTCTTCAACAGGAATCAATACTGTTATGATCCTGGTAGGAGTCCACCATGGCACTGCTTCGACCCAAATCTCAACGCCGTCAGACCACGTTGCGGGCCTACACCTTCATCACCTGTCCGTACAACGGCCACCAGGTGTCGATGTGCCGCGGTCTGTGTGAGCCGGATGGTGAGTACGGACACTGCGGCCGCATCGCCCCCCACAAAATGATCGGCCGCCACCAGGCCGCGATCATCAGCTACAAGGCGAGACCGCTCAAGTACTGATCTGGATGCTGGATGCTGGATGCTGGATGCGACGAAATCGTAAATTCCCTCCGTCCCAGCCTCAAGGGGTAGGTGGATGAAATTCCTAATTCCGAATTCCTAATTCCGAATTCAACCGAAGGGCGTTAGGCCTTCGACTCCGGCTTGGCCCGCTTCGTGCTCGGCCGCTGGTTTGCTTGCAGGACGCGTTTACGGACCCGAATCGCCGACGGCGTCACCTCGACCAACTCGTCGGCGTCGATCCACTCGATGGCGCGGTCGAGGGTCATTTCGCGCGGCGGCGCCAGCCGCAGGGCCTCGTCGGCGCTCGAGGTGCGCATGTTGGTGAGCTTCTTTTCGCGGGTGACGTTGACATCGAGGTTGTTGTCGCGCGCGTTCTCACCCACGATCATGCCTCCATAGACCTCGACGGTCGTTCCGACAAACAAGGTCCCGCGCGGCTCGAGGTGGTACAGCGCGTAGGTCGTCGTCTTGCCGGCACGGTCCGACACCAGGGCGCCCGTGGCGCGGCCGGGGATCTCGCCCTGCCACGCTTCCCAACCATCGAAGAGGTGGTTGAGGATGCCGGTGCCCCGGGTGTCGGTCAGAAACTCGGAGCGAAAGCCAATCAGGCCTCGCGACGGGATCCTGAAGGCCAGCCGCACCCGGCCGTGCCCGGGATTGTGCATCTCGGTCATCTGGCCCTTGCGGCTCCCGAGCTTCTGGGTCACCACCCCCACGAATTCGTCGGGGCAATCGACCTGGACGATCTCCATGGGCTCGAGCTTGCGGCCGTCCTCTTCGCGGGTCACGATCTCCGGTTTCGACACCGAAAGCTCGAAGCCCTCCCGACGCATGGTCTCGATGAGAATCGCCAAATGCAGCTCACCGCGGCCCTGCACGTTGAAGGCGTCGTTGCTCAGGATCTCCAGCCGCATGGCGACGTTGTGGAGGGCCTCCTTTTCGAGCCGTGTGCGGATCTGGCGCGCCGTCACGAACTGGCCCTCACGGCCGCCGAAGGGCGAGTTGTTGGCCGAGAACACCATGGCCATGGTGGGCTCATCGACTGCGATCCGCTTGAGCGGATGGGGATCGTCACGGTCCACGAGCGAATCACCGATGCTGACCTCGTCGAGACCCGCAAGGGCGACGATGTCGCCCGCAACGGCGGACTCCACCTCGACCCGCTGCAGCCCCTCGTGCGAGAAGACGACGCCGACCTTGGCCGCTCCGATGCCGTCCTCGCGCGCAATTCCCACCGTACGTTTGGCGTACAGAGTCCCGTTGACGATCCGGCCAACGGCCAGACGGCCCAGGTAGTCGGAGTAATCGAGGTTGGTCACCAGGAGCTGCAACGACGCCGACGGGTCGCCCTCGGGCGGCGGCACGGACTCCACGATTTCGTCGAGGAGGAACTGCAGGTCCGAAAACTCGCCCTCGAGGCCTTTGCGGCACAGGCCCTTGCGGGCATCGGTGCAATAGACCGGGAAGTCGAGTTGGTCCTGGTCGGCATCGAGATCGATAAAGAGGTCGTAGATCTCGTCCAACACCTCGGCCGGTCTGGCGTCGTCGCGGTCGATCTTGTTGATGACCACGATCGGCGGCAAACCGAGCTCGAGGGCCTTCGAAAGCACGAAACGGGTCTGCGGCAACGGTCCCTCGGCGGCATCCACCAGCAGCAGAACGCCATCGACCATCTGCAGGGTCCGCTCCACCTCGCCACCGAAGTCGGCGTGGCCAGGGGTGTCAACGATGTTGATCTTGATGCCTTTGTGGCGCACAGCGGTGTTCTTGGCGAGGATGGTGATGCCGCGCTCGCGCTCGAGTTCGCCGGAGTCCATCACCCGTTCAGCGACCCGTTCGTTGGCGCGGAAGGTGCCGCTCTGCCACAGCAGGGCGTCCACGAGAGTGGTCTTGCCGTGGTCGACGTGCGCGATGATGGCGAGATTTCGAAATTCGGTCATGGGAAGAGCTCACTTTCGGCTCGCCGAAGCAAGCGCGCCGTTGTAGCACCTAAATGACCGGGGGTCAATAGGAAAGGGCACGAATGCCTGGGGCTTGAGGCTTGAGGCTTGGGGCCTGGGGCTTGGGGCTTGGGGCCTTTCAGCTGGTCTCTTGTGAAGTGACCCATCAACGCCAGGAGGAACCGCAGATCACGCAGATCTCCGAACCCAGCCGCGTGCGGTGGAGGTGCCATTTTCAATATTGTTGGACGCCCGAACATTCATGTCGGCACGATGACTCGAGCCAACAATGTTGAAGGTGGCTCCTCTCGGGGAACGCGTGCTGAAGGGTGGGTTCACTCGATGGCCCGAAAACGGCACACCGATACCACGGTGGCCGTACCTGCTAGAGATTTCTCCACTCGCTATGCTCGGT
>JASJGQ010000419.1:0-4224 GCA_033791425.1 Acidobacteriota bacterium | reverse complement strand
CCGGTGAGATCGACCGTCAGGGTGAAGGTGTCGTTGACGCGTGACGTTCAACGAGCCCGTGGCCGGCCGCTCGAGCGCGACACCCTCTCCGTAGAATAGATCCTACGACACGAAGAGCTTGTTGCTGGCAAACTTCGGATCGCAGGTCAGACGCACGCCGAGACGGCGCAAACCGCGTTCGTCACCCGGTGTCGGCAAGTGAGTCAGGTGTAGTTCACAACCCGCGAGTTTCGGGAGTTGGAGCAAGGCCTGGTGGGCCGTGGGGTTGGTCGTGGAGCTGATACTGAGAGCGATCAGGGTTTCCTCGAGGTTGAGACTGATGGAACTATGGCCGAGGAGATCTTTGCGCAGCGTGCCGATGGACTCGACGACTGTGGGGCTGATCAGGTCCAGGTGATCCGGGATGCCCGCCAGGACTTTGATCGCATTGAGAACCAGGGCCGAAGAGGCGTGCATCATGGGGCTGTTGCGACCGCTGGTGATGGTTCCGGTCGGCAATTCGACGGCGGCACCGCTAAACACGCCGTGGTGGCCCTTGTCGGCCTTTTGTTCGGCAGCAGCAGCGGCGTTTCTCGCCGGCAGAACCACCGATCGGTCCTCGGGTTTGAGATCGAATTCCTCCATCAGAGCCTCTATTCGACGTACCGCATCGCCGTCCTCGAGACCGAGGACCTCGTCGCAGGCGTAGCGAAAATAGCGGCGGATGATCTCGCTCTTGCCTGCTTGCTGAGCGGCGTCGTCGTCGATGATCGCAAACCCGGCGCGGTTGACCCCCATATCGGTAGGTGACTGGTACATGGACTCGCCGGTGATCTTTTCGAGGATGCGTTTGAGCAGTGGAAATGCCTCGATATCGCGGTTGTAATTGACCGCCCGCTCGTCATAGGCCTCGAGGTGGTAGGGATCGATCATATTGACGTCGCGAAGCTCGGCGGTTGCGGCCTCGTAGGCGGCATTGACAGGGTGGCGTAAAGGGAGATTCCAGATCGGGAAGGTCTCGAACTTCGCGTAGCCCGTCCGCACGCCTCGTTGGTGTTCGTGGTAAACCTGCGAAAGACAGGTCCCCATCTTGCCGCTGTTGGGCCCGGGAGCGTTGACCACCACCAACGGGGCGTCGGTCTCGATGTAGGGGTTGGCGCCGTAGCCGTCGTCGCTGACGACCCGGGCAACGTCTGCGGGGTAACCGGGAATGGGGCGGTGGGTGTAGACGGTCACACCGCGCCGCTCGAGTTTGTTGCGGAATGTCTCGGCGGCCGGCTGGTCCTCGTACCGGGTGACAACCACCGCTCTGACGCTGAGACCGCGGTCGCGCAGATCGTCGATCAGCTTGAAGGTGTCGGCGTCGTACGTGATTCCGAAATCCGCCCGCACCTTGCGGCGTTCCAGATCCCCGGCGTAGACGCAGAGGATGATTTCGGTCTGGCTCGCGAGCCGTTGCAGGAGTCGCATTTTCACATTCGGATCAAAACCCGGCAGGACCCTGGCGGCGTGGTAGTCGTACATGAGCTTGCCGCCGAACTCCAGATGCAGTTTGCCGCCGACTTGATCTATGCGTTCAACGATGGCCGCACTTTGTTCGGCGAGATATTTTTCATTGTCGAATGCGACCGCTCCGTTCGTTCCAGCCACCAACACCTCCACTCCAGTTCATCCTCAAGTGAAACAGAGAATAACAGGGCCATCTCAGTTCGAGATTGTCGGTTCTGTCTCCAGACCAGGGGTGTTTGGAGATCACTGATGCGTTCAAGCTCGTGGTTGGTGTGGGTGGGGTAAGGTGACCTATCGGAGGTCGGTAAATGGCAATTCATTTGTGGTGCATCGTGGCGGCGTGGGTTTTGGTTTATGCCGGCAAGCTCCCGGTGGCGATGGCTATGCAAAAGGCGGGTGGTTATGACAATCGCCATCCACGTGCCCAACAGGCGGCGTTGACCGGTTGGGGCGCTCGCTCGGTGGCTGCCCACCTGAACGGTTTCGAAACCTTTGCGCCGTTTGCTGCGGCTGTGCTGGTGGCGCACATTTCGGGCGCCGCCACTGGTCTGGTTGACATCCTGGCGGTGGTGTTCGTGATCTCGCGACTTTGCTATGTCGGTGTCTACCTCGCAGACCTCGCCGCACTTCGATCGACGGTATGGACGGTCGGTTGGATCGTGACCCTGATGCTCTTTCTCTCGCCTGTGTTGTGAATTTCGGATTCCCCGCAGCTGCGGTGACAACGAGACGGGTTTTTGACGGGTGCGCCCCGCGGTCGTATCTTCTGTTCTAGACATCGTGCAAAAGAGGGCGGGGAGGTGAGCCATGGCGAAGTATCGTGTTCTCTCCATCGATGGGGGCGGCATCCGTGGGATCGTGACCACGGTGATGATGCAGCGACTGGCCGCAACACCTGGCCTGGAGGGTTTTCTCGACAAGGTGGATCTGATTGCCGGGACCTCCACCGGGGGGCTGCTGGCCCTCGCCATCGGGCGCGGCCTCGGCCTCGAGGAGATCCGCAACCTCTACATCGATGACGGACCGGAGATCTTCGACGATTCGTGGATCGACGATCTCCTGGATCTCGGCAAGCTGCGCGGCGCGGATTACAAGACCGCACCGATGCGGCGGGTTTTCAAAAGAGTTCTGGGTGAAAATACCACCCTCGGCCAACTCGAGAAGCACGTCCTCATCACGGCCTTCGACCTCGACAACGTGCACCCGAAGAAGAGGAAGCGCACCTGGAAGCCAAAGCTCTTCCACAATTTCAAGGGGCCCCGCAACGACCGCTCGGAGCTGGTTTACAAGGTCGGTCTCTATACCGCAGCAGCGCCCACCTATTTCCCTACGGTCGACGGCTACGTCGACGGCGGCGTCTACGCCACCAACCCTTCAATGTGCGCCCTCGCCCAGACCCAGGACGAGCGGTATCTCGATCCCCCCGTCGAGATGAAGGATGTCGTGTTGCTCTCGCTCGGCACCGGAACCAGCTTGTTTCACATCAAGGGGAAAAACCTTAATTGGGGATACGCGCAGTGGATCAAACCGTTGATCAGCCTGATGTTGGACGGGGTTTCAGGAATCGCCGACTACCAGTGCGCCCAGATGCTGCGTGACCGATACCACCGGCTTGCACCGGTTTTTCCACCGGATGTTTCGATCCCCATGGACGGCGTCAAGAAGATCCCCTACATGATCGACTTTGCCAATGGTTTGAGGCTTTCGAAGACGACCGCATGGATGCGCGATCACTGGATGACATCGTAAAAATACTTGCTTATCAGTTAATTTTTCATGATAAACATTAAAAATTAATTGACAAACATGTTTTTCGGCACCATGATAGAGAGCATCTGAGCCGGACGCGTCATCGGAACACGTCCACGAAAGGAAGCTCGCTCATGGATCACAACCGGATCACTCAACCGCTCGGGAAGGCGCTCCGTTTTTACGCGGTGCTGGCGTCGGCGATCGTCATTTTCCAGGGTATTGGACTGTTGATGTACCTCGTCAACGTATGGCCTAGCGTCCGACTGACGAGTGCCGGCGGTGGGCCGGTTTCGACCGGATTCACCGTTGTTCTCTTCGTGGCGGTACTGATGGGTTTTGTTCGGTCTTTTGTGTGGATCAAAATCTACTGGGACGGTTCACGGACGCTGTCGCTTCTTCAAACCGAGGGAGATTCGCCCGAGGTGGCGGATCGTCTGACGTCGATTCTCGCGGGTCTGACCCGTCTCCTGGTTGTGAGCTGCGTTCTCGACATCCTTTTCCTGCCGGCCTACTTCGTAAGCGGCGCTGTCCTGCCGTTCCCGATTGCCGGTTGGCGGCTCGGTGTTGTCGAGGTCGCCCGCGTTGTCTTCCCACAGGCCATTGGTTTTGCCGCTTTGATCCTGGCGTTCCTGACTCACCAGTACGGTCAGCTCTTGAAAGAGCGCGGCCGTTTGAAGAACGAGCTCGAGCTCACGATCTGAGGTGTTTGATGCCAATCGTAGTCAATCTCGACGTCCAGATGGCGAGACGCAAGATCAAGCTCAACGAGCTTTCGGATCTGGTCGACATCTCAGTTCAGAACCTGTCGGTACTCAAGACCGGGAAGGCCAGGGCCATACGGTTTTCGACCCTCGAAAAGCTCTGTAAAGCTCTTGAGTGCAGCCCAGGAGACCTCCTCGAGTATCAACCTTCAGAGTGATTCGTTCGCGATTGGTCAGGCTGGACGGAACAGACTCGGCCCATTCGAGATTAATACTCTTGAGG
>JASJGQ010000418.1:0-8984 GCA_033791425.1 Acidobacteriota bacterium | reverse complement strand
TCCAACTCGCCCTACAGCGAGGTGCTGTCGCAGTGGCAGATCCACGGAGGCTCCGGTGACTACAGCCGGATGGACAGCTCGTCGCAGCGGTTCTGCATCGCGGCCGATCGGGTCACGGAATTTGATGGAACCAGCGCCGAGGAGGGCGTGACATACGCCTTTCAAACCCTCCAGGCCATCGCCGGTCAGCGTTTCTCCGAGCACACGTCGCAGTGGAGACTGGTCTTCGACACCGGGGCGCTCCGGGCCTACTTCAAAACCCACGAGGACCGGACGCTGCGATGGGTGGATCTGGAGGCCTTCTCTCCCTGGTGCGGCCAGCCGGTGCAGATGCTGGACATCCACGCCCCTGTCGCCGGCGACGCGGGCCCCGCGTTCTACGACTACTCGCACGCCGAGGCTCGTGATCAGTTTCTGTGGTTCATCGACTTCTGGCCGACCAACGCCACGTCCACGTCGGCCAATCAGTTGCTCCGGCACTTCGAGAGTTTCGCCTGCGAGCCGAAGCCGCCGCGTCGCTTGTCCCGCCGCGTGCGCCCCGTCGCGAAGTAGCAGTCGGCGCCGGGTGTGCTTGGGTGCGGCGTTCACATTAATAGATCTGGATGGGTGCCACGTATCACTTTATGACATTAGCCCTTCACGGGTGCCAGCCTTCTCATTGACGCTTTGTGAAGGTGTGATCAGTGGCACGCCTATATCGGCGTCACCTCCGTCACCCTGCCCCGATCTCGAGGCTCAGGTCCTCGCGGGTCGTTCCGGAGTCGGTTGGGGGAGGGGTGTAACGCTCGGGAAGGGTGCGGTTCGGGCGGAGTTCGGCCGGCAGGGCGTCCATGTGCATCGTGTCGAAAGCCTCGAGCCGGAACCAGGGATCGCCGTTCGGTTCGAAGAGCTCGAGGGTCAGTCGCTGGGGGCCGGTGCTGTAGACAACTCGGTGCTCGTCGGTCGGGTCGCTGGGGCTCGTTTGTGTGGGGGCTCCATAGTTCTTTTCGAGGACCGATTTGAATACCTGAAATGAAGACATTGTCGTGTTGGAACCCGCAGGCGGCAGGAAATCGGCCCCGACATAAACCGCCTTGCCGTCAACAAACCACCACCAGCATTCGGTCGGTACCTCGATCGCGCCCATGAAATCCTTGTAGTGGAGGCCGACGATGTTGGTGCCGAAAACCGCTGGTTGGTCGATCGGCTCGCCAAAGCTCAAGAGGATGTCGACGATCGAGCGGTTCAACCAGGGGTTGGGCGGGAGGGCGTCGTCGCCGGTTCGTGATGCTTCGGCGTTCCCTTCGGCCGGTGCGGCCGCCGAGTCATGGGCGGCGACGTAGGCCTCTACGGTCGGGAGGCAGGCGACGAGCATCGTCACGCCCTTGCCGTTTTCACCTTTCCAGCCTGATGCCTGCAGCGAATCGCTGGACCACACGGGGCCGCCGTCGTCATCGAGGCGAGACGGACCCATCGCTCGTGAGAGTGCGTTCGTGGAAGCTTCGAAGACAGCGGAGGCATTCTCGCCATCGATGTCCCAAAAGACAATCAATGCCTGGACGGTACCCTTGAACTCGTAGAGCTCGAGCGCAGTAGCGTTCTGTCCGGCAAAGGCCTGGCCGATGATGTCGGGCGACGGCATCACCACCTTCCAGGTGTCGGATGGGTGCCGTTGGGGTTTGATCTGTGCGACGGCCAGATCACCGACGGCATCCCGAGGACCGAGCTTCAAGATGGCCTCGTGGATCTGCCCGCACACGCCGAGGGCCTCGAGGGTGGCGGCGATGTCGGGTACGGGTGCCGCCGATTTTTCGGCGGCTGGATCCGGGGGGATGTCGAAAGCGTGTGCACTCGTGGAGCCACACGTCGTGCACAGCGCAGCCGCGACAAACACCACGAGACGTTTCCAGGTCATGTCCCCTCCCATCGAGGTCGGTTCTGTGTAGTGGCGATTCAGGTCACATCAAACATTGATTATATCATAGATAGGTTAGAACAGACAAAATCGGGAATCGTGTGGATGAAACCCCTCAACCCGATGGGTGCCACCAATGATCGCCATCTACCTGGTCTGGGAGCTTGTCAGGGCGCTCGTTCGTACCAAGTTCCTTTGCCTCGACCGTGACGGGTCAGTCGGCCGCCATCGACAAGCCGCTTGAGGTGGTCCTTGATCGTGTTGCGGTTGGCGCCGGTCAGGGCCACGGCCTCACGCACCGTCACCCTCCCATGCTCGAGGACGATACTCAGCAGCATGTTTGAAAGCGGTGCCAGCGGCGCCATCAGCTTCTCTTTTGCGATCTTCCGCTCGAGGACCTCTTTTTGTTGCACGAGGCACCGGATGAAAAATGTGAGCCAGTCGATCAGCTGAGACTCGTCCCCATCCAACGTTGCTTGGGCGCGACGCAGGGCCAGGTAGTACTGGTCCTTGCTCTCTTCGATGATTCGCTCGAGGGAGCTGTATGGCACGTAGCTATAGCCGGCCTTCAGGAGAAGGAGCGTGGTCAGCGCCCGTGACAGGCGCCCGTTGCCGTCCTGGTAGGGGTGGATCGCCAAAAACCGGACGACGAAGAGACCGATGATCAAAAGCTGGTGATGACGGCCCGCAGAGAAGGCATCGTTGGTCGAAGCCACCAGACCTTTCATCAGCCGCGGGGTGTCGAAGGGCGTCGCCGTCTCGAAGATCACCCCAAGACTCTGGCCGGATTCGTCAAACGCCTCGACGTGATTTGGCAGTTTCTTGTAGGCGCCTCGGTGCCGTTCGTCCTTGTCAGAGTGTTTGAGAAGGATGTCGTGAAGTTGATGGATGTGGTTTTCGGTCACCGGGATGTCGGCGTACGACTCGAAGATCAACTCCATCACGTCGGCGTAGCCGGCGACCTCCTGTTCGTCACGGGTCCGGAAGGCCTGGGTCCGGACACCGGAGAGGAGCTGCTCGATTTCCGCGTCCGTCAGTCTGACACCTTCGATACGCGTCGACGAGCCAACGGATTCGATGGTTGCTATTCGTCGCAGCCCCTTGAGCCGTTCAGGGGCCAGATTGGCAAGGGATTTCCACCGGCCTTTGAACTCGTCGATCTGACCGATCGCCGTGAGGAGCTCCGGCGTAATGGGAACGGACGCCAAGGGATCCATAAGACCTCCATGTAATCATCCATAAATATCCATATTCTGTCGAAGGATGTCAAGTTTTGGATGAAATTGGATGAGAACATGGATGCGTACCACCTTCGGATGGGTGCCACACTTCGCATTGCCTCATTGTCGAGATGTACGACCAGAGCCAGAATGCTTGGTTGGTGACAGGTGATCTTACGGGCACCGTCGCAACTCCAACGGGATCAAAGGCAACCCTTTGACCGGAGAAGCTGAAAAGCAACTCGCCAACAAAGCGTTGATGCGAAGTGTGGCACCTTTTCAAGTGTGGCACCTTTGCGAGGTGCTTGGCCTGACGAGGCCCCCCGACCCCGGCTTCGTCTCATCCGGAGGGTCGGGGGAGGATCAGGGTTCGTTGCGCAGGCCGAGCTGGATGGCGATTGCCCGGTCGAGGGCCTCGATCTCGGGGGGGGAGAGCGCTCCCAGGCGTTTCGAGAGGCGGCGTTTGGCCACGGTCCGGATCTGGTTCGCGACCGCTCGCGACGGTTTGGTGAGGCCGCTCGAGCCGCTTTCGATGAGGGCCTCGTACGGCCGCAAAGGGCGCTCTTGAAGGCCTGTGATGGGCACCACCTGAACCACATCAGTGCCAGGTTCCAAGATCCTAAGATTGGCGAATTCGGCGGGAGAATCGAGAATGCGATCAGGATCGGGTGGGGGAGACAACGATTTGGTCAGAGATGAGGGAAACCAGCAATCTAATAATCTTAGGATCTTGGAACCTGGCACACATGCAATGCTCAATTTTGAATTCTCAATGCTCAATTGAGGGACCTTCGCTTTCTCGGAGGGGGGCGCTAGTTCTTAGTTCTTAGTTCTTAGTTCTTAGTTCTTAGTTTTTAGTTTTTAGTTTTTAGTTTTCATCGCAGCCATCGCAGCCATCGCAGCCATCGCAGCCATCGCACCGGACCCGTCGCAACCACAAAGACACGAAGGCACGAAGTCTTTCTCTAAGGGATTTCTTTGGGCCACCACAACTCCAGGTGTGGATTCGGTCAACGCACAGACGGGGAGAGCCCGGTCTGACTCAATCGCCCGACAGACCAACGAAAAACCTTAAGAAAAAACGGTCAAGTTGTTTGAGGGGATCCTTCGACTCGGCCGAAGGCCTCGCTCAGGATGACGGCAACCGGGGCGGATGAGATGGAGAACTCAAAACTCAACACTCAAAACTCAAAACTCTTGTGTGATGGTGCGACGGTAAATCCGAAATTCGAAATCCGAGGCTTTAACGCAAAGACGCAAAGACGCAAAGGTTTTTCTTGTGTCATCGCAAACGGCCGTCTTTCAGATGCGATGGATAATTGAGAATTGAAAAATGAGAACTGAGAATTCAACGCGTGTGCGATGGCATTCCGAATTCCGAATTCCTAATTCGGCCGGTAGGCGAGGGCTTCAGCTCGAGCCAACGGCCGCGATCCTTTCCAAACCCGCCGCAGCCAGTTGGAAACGCCCTCGGTCCCCAGGGTGATGTAGGGCAGCACGAGCAGGGTGAGGACCACCGAGGACATGAGTCCTCCCATGACGGTGCGAGCCATCGGGTAGTAGAGCAGCCCCGAGACGTTGACGCCGCCGATGGCCAGGGGCAGAAGGCCGATGATGGTGGTGGCGGCGGTCATCAAGATCGGTCGCAGGCGGTCGCGGCCGGCGCGGAGGATGGCCTCCTCGGCGGAGAGACCCTGTTTCCGGAAGTAGTTCATGTGGTCGACCAGGACAATTCCGTTGTTGACCACGATGCCCATCAGGATCAGCAGTCCGATCTGTGCCATGAGGTTGAAGGGGGTGTTGGTGATCGCCAGCATCCAGGCGGTGCCCGGCAGCGCGAATGGGATTGCGAAGAGGATGGCGAAGGGTTGAGTCAGGGACTCGAAGAGGGACGCCATCACGAGGTAGACCAACATCAGTGCGAGCAGGAAGTTGACACCCATTTCGGCGCCCTCGTTGGCCTGTTCGACGATCCGGTCGTTCCAGCTCCACGAGTAGCCCGCGGGCAGGTTGAACGCGTTCATCATCTCTTCGATGGACGCCTTGGTGTCGTTCCAATCCTCGCCGTCATAGGTGCCGCGCACCGACACCCTGACCTTGCGGTTCTCGCGCTGGATTTCCCGCGGTCGCTCGATCAGTTCGAAGCTGGCGATGTCGCCGAGCAGGACCGGCCGGCCGCCCGTGTCGGCAATCGGGATCTGGCGCAGGTCCTCGAGGCGCGACCGGTCCTCCATGCGCAGGGCGAGCCAGGTGATGATCTCGCGGTCGCCGGCGTTGAAGCGGTCGAGACGGACACCTCCGAGGGCGAAGCTGAGAACTTGTGTGACGTCCGATGCGGTTTGCCCGAGTTCGGCCAGACGGTCGCGGTCGAGGCTCACCTGGACTTCGCGACGGCCGGTGGAGCGCGGTCTGGAAACGTCCTCCACGCCCTCCATGGTCTCGAGGCGACGTGCCGCCTCGTCGGCGAGCCGATAAAGCGTCGTCGTGTCCTGGCCGAAAAGCTTGACCGCGAAGTAGGTGGCGGAGCCGCCCGTGTCGGCATCCTCCTCGAAGCCGATGCGAACGCCCGGGGTTTCGGGCAGGCCGTCCCGGATCTTGGTGCGCAGTTCCTTCATATCGTCGTCACTGAGGTCCTCACGGATGAGGCTGATTGTGGTTCCGGCCTCGTTTTCGGTGTAGTAGGAGTAAACGGTTTCGACCAGGAACTCCTCGGCGTTGGCCTCGAGATACGCCTCCACCTTTTTGACCGCTTCCTCTGACTTGGACTTGTAGGCGAAATCGTCGAACTCGTAGTTGAGGTAGAGCTGCGAGTTGACAGTGCCGGAGAAGATCGCGGAATCCACCCAGCCGGCGAAGAATGGGAGGAAGCCAACCACCAGGCCGGCCACCAGTAGGCCGAAAGTCTTGATCCGGTGTTTGAGGGTCCAGCCGAGCACGCGGACGTAGCGCTCCTCGAGCCACTCGATCATCCGGTTGCGGCCGTTTTCCTTCACTTTCAGCAGGTGGGCGGACATCAGCGGGATCAGTGTCAGCGAGGAGAAGAGGGAGCAGGCCAGCGCGATTGAGATGGTCAGGCCGACCTCTTTCAGCCAGGTGGTGAGGTCGGTTCCGGATCCCAGAACCAGGGGGAGGAACACGATCAAGGTGGTGGCGGTGGAGGCGGTGACGGCCATCAAAACCTGGCCGGCGCCCTCGAGAGCGGCCTTTTTGCGGTCGCCCTGCTCCCGCATCCTGCGGTCCACCGACTCCAACACAACAATCGCGTTGTCGACCAACATGCCGACCGCGAGCATCAGGCCCATCATCGAGAGGATGTTGAGGCTCGAACCCATGAAGTACATCACGCCGCAGGTGGCGATGATGGAGAAGGGAATGGACATGGCGACGATCACCGTGGAGTCCAGGCGTCTCAGGAAGAAGTAGAGGCTCAGGGTGGCTAGCAGAGCGCCGGTGAGACCGGCTTTCTTGAGGCCGTTGATGCCCGAAGTGATCTCCTCGCCCTGGTCCTGGAAGACCCACAGCTGGATGCCTTTGAGCAGGGGGTCGTTGTTGATGTCCTCTTCCACCACGCGGGTAACCTCGCGCACCACGTCCACCGTGTTGGCTGTGGACTCCTTGTAGACGTCAAGGGCCACCGCATACTTGCCGTCGAGGTGGCGGCCGAAGGTCAAGAGCGGTTCTCTGTAGGTGATTTCGGCCACTTCACCGAGACGCAGACCGCGCTCGTTGATCACCAGGTCAGCGAGCGATTCGATAGAGTCGAAGGACCCGAGAGACCGAACGGTGTAACGCAAGCCGCCGGACTCGGCGCGGCCGAGCACCAGGTTGGTGGACACGCTCTGGAGGAGCTGCGCCAGGCTGCCGACGTCGACCGAATGTTCCTTGATTTTGTCGAGGATCAGGTCGACGAAGAGCTCGCGGGGCTCGACCCCGTTGAGATCCACCCGGGCCACCCCATTGACCCGCCGCAGTGGGTTGAGAATGCGCGCCTCGAGCAGTTCGTAGTTCTGCGACAAATCGACGCCCTCGGCGGCGATGCGCCCTTGCACCACTGGAATGTCGTTGGTGTTGAAGGAAAAGATGACGATCGGACCGATGTCCGGCGGCAGGGTGGGCTCCACCTGGTCCATCTTTTCGGAGATCTTCATTCGGATGACATCGATCTCCTGGCCCCAACTGAATTCCATGAAGAAGGTGGCGCCGTCGGCGTCGGTGGTGGAATTGAGTTTCTTGACTCCCGAAAGCGTGGACAGCATCTCCTCCACCGGTTTCGTGATCTCCTTCTCGATCTGACGCGGGTGGGAGTTGGGGTACGGGATCTGCACGAACATGAAGGGCACGTCGAGCGAGGGCAGGAAGGCCAGTGGCAGCCGGTTGAAGGCGATGGCCCCCATTACCAGAATGCTCACGAGGATCATGGCCGTGGTGATGGGCCGGCGAACAGCGAGAGAGGGAAGATTCACGGCTGCCTCCCGCTCTTCACGATCCGTCGCCGCCGGCCGCGCGCGCCCGATCTGCGGCCAATTGCGCCAGGCGCATCGGCCCGCCTGCGGGCATATTTGCCTTTTCGGCGGTGTGCGCCACCCGCTCAACCGTGAGTAACGAGTAGACCACCGGGATCACAATCAATGTGAGGGCCGTGGCTACGGCGAGGCCGCCGATCACGGTGACCGCCAGCGGCGCCCGCAGTTCGGCGCCCTCACCCAGGCCCAGAGCCATGGGCAACAGGCCGAAGATGGTGGTCGCCGAGGTCATCAGAATCGGTCGCAACCGCGCCAGACCGGCGTCGGTGAGTGCCTCCGTCAGAGGAACTCCCGCACGGCGCCGCTGGTTCACCGCGTCGATGAGGACGATGGCGTTGTTGACCACGATGCCCGCCAGCATGACCGCGCCGATGATCGCCACCACGTTGATGGTGTGGCCGGTGATCGCCAGCGCCAGAATGACTCCGATCGCGCCCAGGGGCAGGGTGAAAATGATTACGAAGGGGTAGAGGAACGACTCGAACTGGGAGGCCATCACCATGTAGACCAGGAAAATCGCCAGTCCCATGGCGAGGGCCAGCGAACGGAAGGAATTCTGCAGTTCTTCCTCCTGGCCGCTCAGAACCGCGGTCGCGCCCATCGGCAGGACCAATCCCGAGAGTTTGGCACGGACGTCCTCGGCGACCGCGCCCATGTCGCGGCCGGAAAGATTTCCGCCCACCACCGCGGCGCGTTTCTGGCCGATGCGTCGGATCTCGGTGGGGCCTTCGGTCAGCTCGATCCCCGCCACCGATTTCAAGAAGATCGGCCGGCCGTCGACGTGGCCGACGATCAGGTCGTGGATGTCCTCCACCTTGGCGTTGCCCTGCTCGAGGGCCCGAACCCGGATGTCGATCTCACGATCTCCTTCGGTGAAGCGCGTGGCCACTTCCCCTTGGATCTTGGTGCGCACGGTCTGGGCAACCGTGGCCAGGTTGAGACCGAGGCGGGCCAGCTGCTCGCGGTCAAAGCGGACCTGGACCTCGGGGTTGCCCATCTCGGCAGAGGATCGTAGATCCACCAGGCCCGGAATGCCGGCCAGGGCGTCGGCCACCTGGCGGGCGGCCCCGTGCAATTCGTCGATGGAATCCGAATAGACCTCCACCTCCACCGGCGTACGGAAGGAGAAGAAGGTGGCGCGTTCGAAGTCGAAGCGCAGCTGCTCGGTGGCGGCCAGTCTGGAGCGAAGTTGGGCGATCACGGCCTCTTCCTGGAGCGGGCTGGAACCGGGATTCATCCGTACCTGGATTCGGGCGGTGTTCTCACCCTCGGTGCCGGTGGCCGCCAACGACAGGCCGGCGCCGCCGGCGATGGAAGAGAAGGACTCCACCGTCTCGTCTTCCTCGA
>JASJGQ010000417.1:0-8388 GCA_033791425.1 Acidobacteriota bacterium | reverse complement strand
CCCGCTCATAGAGCTCTGCGGCCCTGTCATATTGGCCCTCGTAGAACACGAGAGTGGCGAGGTTGGCAAAGGCGTCGTAACGCGAGCCGATCTCCACCGCCCGCTCCAGGTTGGTGCGGGCCTCGGCCGTCTCACCCGCGTAGAACAGACACCCGCCGAGCGCGCTGTAGCCGATGCTGCTGTCTGGTAGAAGCTCCACAACCTTGCGGAAGTAGGGGATGGCACGGCCGGGGTCGTGGCGTTCGTAGTAGAAGAATCGACCGATGTCGTAATGTGTGACCCAGTCTTCGGGGCGTGTGCGAATCGCGCGGTCGATGGTCTCTTGTGCCTGCTCGGTCTTGCCGAGTTCTTCGTAAGCGAGCGCGAGCGACGTGTAGGCCTTGAGGTTGAGGGGATCGAGCTCGATGGTTCTCTGCAGGCGATCGATGGCCTCGGGGTAGGCGTGGCGGGCGAGCTCGCAGCGCCCTGCCGCCAGGTGAGCGCCGGGCAGGTCCGGACCGAGATCGACGGCGCGGTGGGCGTAGGACAGGCCGTGATCCAACCAGATGGGATCGACCGCAAGCTCGTATTGGCGGTGGCAGGCGTCGGCCAGCTGGACCAGGGCATCGGCGTAGGTCGGATCGAGGTCAACGGCCCTTCGGTAGAGGTCCATGGCGTGGGTCAGCTGTTCCTGGGTGGCGCGGTCGCTGACGGTGCCTCGAGCTTCGAGGAAGAGCTGCGCGGCCTCGACGTTGGCAGTGCCGCCTGCCGAGAGGCTGCGTTCAGCCTGCGGATCGAGCTCGAGCTCGAGCATTTCGAGGACCGCTGTCACCACCTGGTCCTGCAATACGAAGGCCGAGGAGGACTCGACTGTCAGCATCCGTGTGCGAAGCTGCCGGAGACGTTCTGCGTCCACCAGCTGCAAGGGGATGCGGAGACTGTTACCGTCCCACTGAACGCCGCCGTCGATGACCAGATCGACCCCGAAGACGCGGCGCGCTTCGCCGGCGGTCACGATGTTCTGACCGCGAACCTCGGAGGTGGGCACCACCGAGAGCGAGGCGCTGAAACGGCGGACCCCGGACAACCGGGCGGTGACGGTTTCGAGCAGGCCTTCGCAGAGCATCTTCTCCTCGTCGTTATCGGAGTGACACGAGAACGGCAGGACCAAACCGTGGCGGGTCGCCTTCGGGGAGACGAATGTCGGCCAGAGGATCGCGACCAGCACCACCGCGAGAACGGCCGCTGCCGCGGGCAGGAGTCGGTGTCGCACGAATTGCCGGGGACGGAACCGGGGCATCGACGGCATGCTCTGGGTGACGATCTCGGCCGGGGTCGGGTCGCCGCTGAACTCGCGCAGATCGCCGAGGAGCTCGCCGGCGGTCTGGTACCGGTCTTTTGGATCTCGTTTGAGGAGACGGCGAGTGATGCGGAGGAGCTCCGCAGGAACATCCGGGCGCATGGAGGCGATGGGGGTCGGATCGCTGGACAGGATGGAGTGAAGAATGGCTCGCTCGTGGTCCGCGGCAAATGCGCGCCGCCCGGTGAGCATCTCGTAGAGGACCGCACCGAGGGCCCAGAGATCGCTGCGCCCATCGACATCTTCGCCGGTGGCCTGTTCGGGAGACATGTAGGCGGGTGTGCCGATGACCGAGCCCTCTCGAGTGACGGCGGCCTCTCCCGCGAGCTTGGCGAGGCCAAAGTCCACGATTTTGACGTGGTTGCGGTCGGTCAGGAGGATGTTGGCCGGTTTGATATCGCGGTGGACGATGCCGGCATCGTGTGCGCTCTCGAGCGCAGAGCCGATCTGGATCGCAATCTCCACAGCCTGATGCACCGGCAAGGGGCCCTCGTGAATACGGTGTTTGAGCGTCGGGCCGGTACAGTAGGCCATCGCAATAAAAAGCTGTCCGTCGTCGGTTTCGCCAATGTCGAAAATGGTGCAGATATTGGGGTGATCGAGAGCTGATGCGGCGCGGGCCTCGCGAGAGAAACGTTCGCGCAGGAGGGGTTCGTGACTCCATTCCTTGGGCAGGAACTTGAGTGCGACGTCGCGGTCGAGACGAGTGTCCCGCGCCCTGTAGACGAGCCCCATACCGCCGCCGCCGAGCCGTTCGACGATCTGGTAGTGGGAAACCGTGCGACCGATCACAAGCTCTCCGTCCCCCAAATATGGGCCTTCCAACGCCCCGGCCGCCGCATCGAGATTTTTGAAACTCTCCTCATTCGGGCCGTAGCGGCGACTCAGGTTTTCTGATTGTTCGAGATGCGACAGAGGTATTGTACACAATGCCTCGCCGGCGGGCAGCGCCGTATACTCTTTCGCAGATGAGCGAGTACTTCATCAATGCCGATTTCGACCTCTCGCTCCGCCGGCGCCGGGCTCCTGGGACCGACGACGCGCGGGCTCGACAGGCTCGTGAACTGGGCATGCACATGCTGCTTCTGGGCGTGGATGGTGACTCAATCCTGGTTTCTGAGGAACCGCCTAAGAATTTTTTTGATTATCTTGAACGCCTGCATATCCCGGTTCCGGAGGTGCGCGTCATGCCCTCGGTGACGAGGCGCGCCCAGTGCACGCCCTTCGGGTGGAACGAGGAGGCCAACGGCATCAACCTGCTGTATGAGGACCCATCGCAGCACCCGGGCCTGGAGGTTGTGCGCCGGGTCAACGGTCGCGCCTTCTCGGCGGAAGTCGAGCAGCGGCACTGGGGCGACGAAGATTTCCTTGGATTGGTGAGCTCGAGCAAAGAGCTCGTCGACGCTCTAGCCGGCCGCGCGGACGACGAGGATGGTTGGGTGGTGAAGTCCGAACACGGCAACGGCGCTTTCGGCAACCGGCGTCTTCGGTCCCGCGAGCTGAGCCCCGCTGATCGCAAGGCACTTGCCAGGCTTTTCAACGAGGACGAACGTGCGGCCCTGGAACCATGGCGCAAGAGGGTTCTCGACCTCGCATCCGTCTTTGACGTCAACCAGAAGGGTGATGCCGGGTGCTTTCGCGCCTACGAGGTCGTCAATACTTCGGAGGGTGCGTTGATCGGAGACGTTTTCGACCGCGATTCGCCTGCGATCGAACGCTGGAGGTCCGAACTCGTATCGATGTCTGAGATCGTGGCTCGAGAACTTTCCGATGCCGGCTACTTCGGTCCCGTGTGTGTCGACTCCTTTGTTTGGAACGACCGTGGAACCGAACGTCTGCGACCGGTGGTCGATCTGAATGCTCGGCTCTTCATGGCGGCGGCCGCAGAACGGTTGTGGCGAACCTGGGGTGGTGATCGAGTGGTGTATTGGCGTCTGTTCTCGAGCCGAAAACTGCGGTTGCCCGGGACCTTCGAGGAGCTTGAGATGACATTGGGAGACGCCTCCTTCCGTCCCACCACGCGGTGCGGCATCCTGATCACGTCCCCCCTGGAGGTTGAGGGCCGCCGTCCGCGGCGGCTGGGCGTGTTGCTCACAGGCAGAGATCGAACGTCGGTTCTCGAATTGGACCGGAGTTTCCGGGGACGGTTCGAAACATGAACCTGCACGTTCTGGTCATCGTTGGGCCGACGGCGAGCGGAAAGACCCGACTCGGGGTCGAGGTGGCGCACCGGCTCGGTTCGGAGATCGTCTCAGCCGATTCGAGGCAGGTGTATCGGGGACTCGATATCGGTACCGGCAAGGACCTCGAGGAGTACGCCAGGGTCGATCCCCCGGTGCCATACCATCTGATCGACATTGCGGACCCGGAGGAGGTCTATACCCTCTTCCGGTATCAGGAGGATTGCTACCGTGTCCTGGGTGACCTCGCCGAGAGGGCGCCGTTTGCCGGCGGCGAGGTCCCGCTCCTCATGGTGGGTGGGAGCGGCCTGTACGTCGAAGCAGTTGTCCGCGGCTACCGCCTCGCCGATGTGCCGATGGATCGCGAGGCGAGGGCGGCTCTCGAACAACTCCCTCCCGCCGAACTGGTTGAACGCCTGCAACGTGAGGCGCCGGAGATCGCCGAGACCACCGATCTATCGATTTCACGCCGCGTCATCCGGGGTCTCGAGATCGCCGCCTATTCGAAGCTGTCGCCGGTGCGCTACAGCGCGCCACCCGCGGCGCCACGGCGTTGGACGGTCGTCGGGGTGACAGGGGAGCGCGGTGAGCTGCGGACGCGAATCGGTCGGCGGCTGCGTCAACGTCTCGAGGAAGGCATGATCGACGAGGTGCGCCAGTTACTCGATCGCGGCGTGTCGCGGCGGCGGCTCGACGAGCTCGGGCTCGAATACCGTGAGGTGGCGGCATTTCTCGAGGGAGAGAAAGACCTCGATGGGATGATCTCCGATCTCGAGTCGGCCATAGGACGTTTCGCCAAACGGCAACAGACCTGGTTTCGCGGTATGGAACGTCGGGGCGTGCCCATCCAGTGGATGACTGCGGACGACGTCGAGGCGGTCGTCGCTGCGGCCTTCAGTTCACCGCCAGAGGTTGGCTGAGGGTGAATTGACCGATCTTCGCCCAGAACAGCTCGCCGTCCTCGGTCGTCATCTCGTAGCTGCCCTCCATGGTGCCGAACGGCGTTTCCAGCGGACAGAAGGAGGTGTATTCGAAAGACTCCCCCGGCGCCAGATGCGGTTGTTCACCGACCACGCCGGGGCCCCGAATCTCTTCGACGTTACCATGGGCGTCGGTGATGACCCAGTGACGATTGATCAGTTGGACCGGCACCTGCCCGCGGTTGTGAATGCGGATGCGGTAGGCGAAAAACCACCGCCCCTCGAGGGGCTGCGATCGCTCTTCCACGTAGCTCGCCTTGACCGCAATTTTGATCCCGCGGGTCGTCGCCTCAGAGTCGTACATGCAGTCCCTCCCCTTTGCCGCAAACCGCATTTGGCGATCAGAGATTCCCAGCGCCCTCCGCGACGATGGCGGCCCGATGCAACCTTTTTCGGGAAATCGGTATCTCATAGGATGTGGAAACAATGGCGAATCTCTGTGCAGCGCCGGCAAGCCCTCCGATGGTGAGGGCCTCGGAACTGGGTGTCGAGCGCGATCCATCGCGTTTGGTGGCGCGAGCCGCCCGTGGTGATGTTGCGGCGTTCGAAGAACTGTATCGGCTCAACGTCGGTCGAGTCTATGCGCTCTGTCTGCGGATGTCGGGGAACCCGACCCTCGCGGAAGAGCTGGTTCAGGAGTCCTTCGTGCGGGCGTGGCAGAAGCTCGGCTCGTTCCGGGGATCGAGCGCATTTTCGACCTGGCTTCACCGCGTGACCGTCAATGTCGTCCTCGGCCATCAACGCAGTACCGATCGTCGTGAGGCGCGGATCTCGGTTCATTTTGAGGATAGCGTTCCCGATCAGACGGCTCGAGTGGCCCACCCAGGTCAGACCATCGACCTCGAACGGGCGATCTCGGGGCTACCGGACGGCGCGAGGACAGTGTTCATCCTGCACGATGTCGAGGGGTTCCGTCACCGCGAAATCTCGGGGCTCATCGGTGTTGCCGTCGGCACCTCGAAGGCTCAACTTCACCGAGCTCGAAAGCTCTTACGAAAGGCCTTGTCGCCATGAAATGCGAAGAAGTGATGATCTTTTTCGAAGAGGACCCGGAACGACGGCTCGATGATGCCGCCGGATCTTTGGTGCGGGCTCACGTCGAAGAATGCTCCGCCTGTGCCGAGGCCCACGAGTCGATGATGGCCCTGCGCGACCGGGTGGCGGCCTTGCCCCGGTCCGTCGAGCCCCCGCTGGACCTGTGGCCGGGAATCGAGGCGCGGATCGACGCAACCAAGGTCGTGCGGGCTCGCTTCGGGAGGAGAGCACTGATGGCCGCTGCGGCTACGGTGTTGATGCTTTCCTCGGTCATCGCAGCCTATGTGGTGGGTCGACAACAGGCCACATCGGTCGCAGTTGTGGCCTCGGTTTCGCGGTCGGTTTCGCCCGAGGTGCTTGCTGTTTCGTTCGCCGGGATCGGGGTGCATGACTACCAGGCAACGCGGCAGCAGCTGCTGAACGTGCTCGAAGCTCGCCGGAACGAGTTTTCGCCGGCGACGCTGGAGGTCGTGTTGAATAATCTTCGCCTCATTGACGAGGCGATGGGTGAGATTGCGACGGCGTTGGGCGAGGACCCCGGAAACGAGCTCTTGATGCGGCAACTCGTGACGACGTATCGCCAACAGGTCAATTTGCTGGAACGTGCGGCAATCCTGCCGCGAGAGATCTGAGATGAAACAGGTAGGAGGAACTATGAAGACGAAGAAGGTTGTCATCACTTTGGCTCTGATGATCGCGGCCGTGGGTTTCGCGTGGAGTGCGACGACGGTCAACGAGAGCCACCCTGTGCCCGCGGGGGCTGAAATCGATATCGAGAACATCGCCGGGAGCCTGACGATCATCGGTTGGGATGCGGCCGAGGTCCAGGTGGAAGGGACGTTGGGCGACGGAGTGGAGGGACTCGATGTCGATGTGTATGACGACGGCGTCAGCATCGAGGTCGATTACGACGAGGATTACCACGGGCGGCAGGTGACATCTACCGATCTCGTCATTCGACTTCCCGCGTCGTCACCGGTGAGCGTAGAGACCATCAGCTCCTCCATCGAGGTGAGCGGCGTACGGGCGGATGTCAGCCTGGAAACGGTCAGCGGCAAGGTTCACGTGGCGGATATGCCCGCATCGCTCGACGTCGAGAACGTCAGTGGCGGGATCTCGGTGGACAGTGCGCCCCACGATACCGATCTCGAGTCGGTCAGCGGCGCGATCCGCGTCGGAACGGCCCAGGGTGGGCTGAGCGCCGAGAACGTGAGCGGGTCGATTCTCATCGACGGCGGAACCCTCTTCGGAGCGGATTTCGAAACGGTGTCGGGTGACATTACCTGTAACGCCGTTCCCGGATCACAGGGTGATATTGACATGGAGACGATGAGCGGCACCATCACGTTGTTGGTGGAGCCTGGTGCGGCGGCCTCCTACGATATCGAGACCTTTTCCGGCAGCATCGTCAACCAGTTCGGACCGGAGCCGAAAAAAACCAGCAAATACACTCCGGAGAAAGAACTGCGCTTCAACACCGGGACGGGCGGTCCGAGCATCTCCCTGAGCAGTTTCAGCGGAACCATCAAGCTGATGACTCGTTGATTCGAGGGACTTTCCATTATTGAAGGCGCGGCCCGGCCGCGCCTTTTTTCGTGTCGTTGCCGTCGCGCTTGCCCGCGAGAGGAGCCACCCGAAACGACAAAACGATTGTCGACAGTTGAGAATCGAGACTGAAGGTGGGCCGAGGCCCACCCTGCCCACAAACCGAGCGGGCTGTTAGGGCGAGCCGTAGGGTGGGCTTTAGCCCACCATCAGAGCCTTCGCTCGCTCAGGATGACAGAATCGGGATTGTCGAAGGTGGCTCAAATGGCACCTCCGCCGCCCGCGGTTCCGTCTGTGGGGTACCATGGAAGGGTGCCCTCATTGAATGAGGGGAGGGGTTCTATCGTGCGCAAGCAACTGGTGCTCACCGCCTCAGGCCGCGACCAGGTCGGTGTCGTGGATGAGATGACCGAGCTTCTCGTGCGGTGGGAGGGCAATGTCGAGGCGAGTCGCATGGTCCGCCTCGGAGGCGATTTCGCGATGCTCATGTTCGTGACCGCACCCGAGGACAAGATCGAGAGCCTGCGGGCCGCCCTCGCCGAGGTTCACTACGCCAAGTTCGACGTCCACACCCGATTGAGTGAGGTCGAGGTGGTCGAGGAGTCGGCGGCGATTCCGTGTGCCATTACCGTGCTCGGGGCGGACCACATGGGGATCATTCACCAGGTTGCACGGTATCTCGCGGAGCAGGGGATCAACATGGAGACCATGACCACCGAAGTGGTGGCCGCACCCATGAGCGGGACACCGCTCTTCACCATGTCGTCGGTGGTCCGGGTGCCTCCTCAACTCGAGATCTCGGATCTTCGCGAGGCTCTCGCATTCATCGCCGACGAGTTGGGCGTCGAGGCCAAGGTCTTTCCGCACGTTGACCAGAAATGAACCCAGTTCGTAGTTTTTAGTTTCTAGTTTTGAGTTTCCATTCACTCTCCCCCATGATGGAGTGGCCGGGTGTCAACTCAAAACTCAAAACTCAGAACTTAAGACTGTTTCGTCAGTATGCGAAGGGGTCAGGATCCGATGATGTCGGCTCGGGCGGTGCCGGCTCCGGTGGGGCTTCGTCGTCGGCTTGAGAGGCCGCGGCGGCCGGTTTCTTGCGGGACCTCCGGGGCCGACGCCTGCGGCTCTTTTTGGCGGGTATCTCGCTGGTGTCGTCGTCGCTTGTATGTCCGGCCTCGTCGTCGACCTGAATCTCCTCTGCTGCCGGCGCGTCTGCGCTGACCGCGTTCGCATTGTCGTCGCTCGTCCCGGTTTTTTTGCGGGACCTCCGGGGCCGACGCCTGCGACTCTTTTTGGCAGGTGTCTCTTT
>JASJGQ010000416.1:0-4819 GCA_033791425.1 Acidobacteriota bacterium | reverse complement strand
GTGCTGCGTTGGTTCCGACTTTTTCGTTTGGGTTGAAGCTTTGCTGTTACACCGTGCGGTATGAGGAGCCGTTGGTGGTCGAGGATCTCACGGCGGGCGTGCGCGTGGACGTGCCGCTGACCACGCGGTATATGAAGATCCTCGAGACCGCGATCCGGGGAAGGCCGGACCAGTGGTTGTGGTACCACGACCGTTGGAAGCAGCTGCGGCTGGGTGGTGTTTTGGCGTGAATCAGAAGAGCCGAAAGCAGGGCGTGGTGTGGGGGCTCGTGGTGGCGGCTTTGTTCGGGTTCTACGTCGGCCGCAACGTCGTCGCCGCCTCCGCGCAGATCGGCCGTGGCCCGAGCGACTTCGCGCACTCCTACTGGGCGGCGCGAGCGACCCTCGAGGGTGCGAGCCCGTACTCGGTGCGCGGCTTCCTCTACCCCCCCGCGGCACTCCTGCCGGTGCTGCCATTGGCCACGCGGGATGAGGCGACGGCCCGCAGGTGGTGGTTCTCGATCTCTCAACTTCTGTTGTTGGCGGCGGCCATTGCCGTGTGGCGGAGGCTGGGCGGGGGTGCTCAACCGGCCGCGGTGGTCGTTGTCGTTTGGTCCCTGACCGGTACGGTGGCTGAAAACCTGGTCCTCGGCCAGATCAACCCCGTCCTGCTGATTCTGATCACCGCCGCGATGGTCGCACCGGTCATCGCCACCTCGCGATCCGCGGCGTTCATCGGTGCCGCCGGTGCGGTCAAGATCTGGCCAGCGCTGCTGCTGGCGGCGCCATTGTTGCAGCGCAAGTGGCGGGCCTTTGCCGTCGGCTGCGCGGTGGCGGCGGCGCTGCTGATCGGTGGTGGAATGACCCTGACCGCCCTGCGACCGCCCCCCTACCACCCGCAGGGGATGGGGTCCTGGGCCGGTAGTCCGGCGTTCTTAAACCTCTCTCTGCCGGCCACGGCCTTGCGGCTTGCGGACCCTCCCGACGACTGGCGTGAAATACCGCAGTCGTGGCTGGTCGGCAACCGCCTCGAGGACGTCGAACTTCCAGCGCCGGCAGCCCTCCTCTCGTTGGCGACAGCGCTGCTGACGCTGGGTGGCGGGTTGTTTCTGATTTTCCGCCTGGTGCGGCCGGAGACGCCGCGATTGGCCATCTATGCCGCTTTGATCGCTCTTGCACTCGCCGCGGCCCCGGTGTCGTGGTACCACTACCGACTGCTTCACCTTCCAGGTCTGGCGTGGTTGGCCCTGGCCCTCTTGACCCGTCGCGACCACCGGGGTCTGGCCCTTCTCGCTGCCCTGGTGGCCGGCGTAACCTGGTCCCATCTGGCGTGGCTGCCACCTACAGGGATCGCTGTCGCGCCCGTGTTCGTCGTCGTCCGGGGCCTGCTGGTTCCAGTGCTCGAGCTGGTGCTCGCCGCCTGGTACCTCCGCGCCGCGGCCCACACCCCCTCCGGCCACAGAGAGCCTACAACTCAAAACTCAAAACTGAGAACTCAAAACTGTTAACTGGGTTCGTTCTACAGGTCGTCCCGAACCAACGGGTGGGTCAGACAGTGCGGTCCGCCGCGGGCGCGTGAGATTTCGTGGCTTTCGAGCAGCAGACATACACGGGCGGGGTCATCGAGCGAAACCTCTTCTCGCCCCAGCAGGACGTCTTCGGCGCTGATCACCCGGAAACCCCGGCGATCGAGTTCCTCGGCGGTCGCAACGTTGCGGTCGTAGAGAACGACAACACCAGGGGCCAGTGCGAAGGCGTTGGCGCCGTCGGTCCACTGCTCGCGCTGTTGGGCGACGGGGTCGGCACCGCCGCAGGGAATGGGCTCGATCTCGAGACCGCGGACAGTCAGCGCCTGGAGGAGGTGCGCGCGCGAAGTGGGGGTCAGATCGCTCGACTCGAGGTCGATCTCAAATGTCTCGGCGAGCTGCGGGCCGGTGCCGCAAATGACCGGCTCGAAGACCAATGCCGCGCCATGGTCAAGCGGCGTGAAGACTGTGTCGAGGTGCATATAGGCGCGGCGAGCCGGCACATGGACCACCTCGAGCCATCGCGGACCGTTTTCAAGCCGTGCCAGAGCGGAGGCGAGCATTTCCACCGCGACCGCATTGGTGCGTTCCGAGACGCCGACGGCAACGATCTCGGGGGAGAGCACCAGCAGATCGCCGCCCTCGAGCCGCGGCCGATGGGGACCGAGCAGTTGCCCGCTCGAGGCCGCCTCACGCAGGGGGTCGAGAATCACCGGCGCCGAGGAAAAATCGGGATGGAAGTTGAAGGAGCACCGCGTCAACACGCCCTCACGCCAGCGTGCGGCGGTGGCCATGGCGCTGAAGATGACGCCGTCTCCCAGCACCACCTGGGGATCACGTTGGAAGCACCAGTTGGGCAACGGCGCCAACTGGAAAAGGTCCTTGACCTCGATGCCCTGCGGGGCCTCGGGTGTGAGCACACCGCCGACCGCCGCCACCACCAGATCTTCGGCAGAACCAGGCGGCTCGGCCGTGCGCAATTCGTGCGGCATCTCGGGCTGCAGCACGGCCCACAACCAGCCCCGGGCCTCTTCGCCGGCCAACGCTTCGACGAGCACATCGTTGGCCTCAACAACCTCGATCCCAAGCAACTGCAGGAGGCGGCGGAAACGCCGGTGTTCGTCCCGCGCCCGGTCGCCAAAGAGGATGTCGTCGAACAGGAGCTCCTCCATCATCGGCGGCACCATGCGGTCCACCTCCGGCCCCGGTTCGTGCACCAACACCTTGCGCAGCCGCCCGATCTCGGATGTCACTCGAACCATCTCCACCTCCCAGCGTGGGACATCATAGCCGGTGCGGGGGCCAGGCACCTCCACCGCGCGCGACTCGGATCCGCGCGCTCTTATGATGTGAGCACTCGAACATACTTGGAGGGTGGGGTGCCGTGATGGAGATTCCGAACTCCGAATTCCGAATTCCGAATTCTCCTCCCGCTATACTTCCTCTGGAGGCCCCATGTCCCCACTCGACACCTTTGACCATCCATTGACCGGGCGATATGCGTCGCCGGAGATGCAGCGGCTGTTTTCGACCGGTCACCGCTATATGACCTGGCGTCGAATGTGGTTGGCTTTGGCCGAGGCGGAGCGCGAGCTCGGTCTCGACATTCCATCACAGGCCATCGACCAGATGCGCGCCAACCTGGAACTGACCGAGGACGACCTGGTCCGGGTTGCCGAGTACGAGAAGCGCACCAGGCACGATGTGATGGCGCATCTCGAGGCCTTTGCCGACCGCGCACCGGCGGCACGTCCGATCCTCCATCTGGGGGCGACCTCTGCCTTTGTTGGCGACAACGCCGAGCTCGTGATCACCCGCGACGCCCTCGATCTGGTCATGACGCGGATGCTGGCGGTGATCGATGCCCTGGCGGTATTCGCCGCCGAGTGGGCCGACGAACCGGCGTTGGGGATGACCCACTTCCAACCCGCCCAGCCGACCACTGTCGGCAAACGCGCCACCTTATGGCTGCAGGACTTCCTCTCCGACCTCGAAAGACTGCGCTTTGAACGCGGCCGGCTCAAGTTGCGTGGTGCCAAGGGCACGACCGGCACCCAGGCCACCTTCCTCGAGCTGTTTGACGGCGATCACGAGAAGGTGCGCGAGCTCGACCGGCTGGTGGCAGAAAAACTCGGCTTCAGTTCCACCTATCCCGTGACCGGCCAGACCTACCCGCGCAAGGTCGACGCCTTTGTCGTCGACGCCCTGTCGGGGGTCGGCCAGTCGTCAGCCAAGCTGGCCACCGATATCCGCCTGCTGGCGCGTCTCAGGGAGGTTCGTGAACCGATGGCCAGCGGCCAGGTCGGTTCGTCGGCGATGCCCTACAAGGCCAACCCGATGCGATCGGAAAGGGTGACCGCCCTCGCCCGCTGGCTCATGAACCTGGCTGCCAATCCGGCCCAGACCGCGGCCTCGCAGTGGCTCGAGCGCACCCTCGACGACTCGGCCAACCGACGTATGGCCCTGCCCGAAGCCTTCCTCTGTGCCGACGCCATTCTGCGGGTGGTCCACAACGTGATGGATGGGCTGCAGGTCTTTCCCGCGATGGTGCGAAAGAACCTCACTGAAGAGCTGCCCCTGATGGCCTCTGAAGCGATCCTCATGGAAGGGGTCCGGCGCGGCGGCGACCGCCAGGCGCTGCACGAACGGCTTCGGGTCCACTCGCGGACGGCGGCGAAGGTCGTCCTCGAGGAGGGCGGTGCCAACCCCTACCTCGATCTGGTGGCCGGAGACCAGGAGGTGCCCCTGAGCCGTGCCGAACTCGAGGCGCTGCTCGATCCCAACCGTTTCGTGGGCCGGGCGCCACAGCAGGTGAGGGAGTTTCTTGCCGAGCACGTCAAACCGATTCTCGAGGCTGCCGGCGACTTGCCCGAAGCGAGAGATCTCGACGTTTAGCGGTATGAATTCGGAATTCGGAATTCGGAATTCGGAATTGCCATCCGCGCAGCCTCAGGTAAGTGGGGCGATTGAGCGGAAATTCAAAATTCAGAATTCAAAATTTAAAATTGCGACGGCGGCGATTCTCACTGCTGTTGTGGTCAGTTTGGGTTGTACACACAGCGCGCCCTCTCGACCAAGTGCGCCGCCGCAAGCGCTGCCGGTGGAGGAGGGCTGGACCGAGAAGGGCCTGGCCTCCTGGTATGGCGAGCCTTACCACGGCCGGCGCACCGCATCGGGTGAGGTCTACGATATGCACACCATGACCGCGGCCCACAAGACCCTGCCCTTCGGCTCCATGGTCAAGGTCAATCGCCGCGATACCAGTGCCGATGTCATAGTCCGCGTCAACGACCGGGGGCCCTTTATCGAGGGTCG
>JASJGQ010000415.1:0-11740 GCA_033791425.1 Acidobacteriota bacterium | reverse complement strand
GCGGCGATCGCAGACCGCGGCCCATGGGGCGCCGCCGAGACCCTCGATCTCGGCGGTGTTCAGAGAGCCGTCCCCGTCCGCGGTTCTGCGGAGGCGTTGTTACGGCTGTGCCGTCTCGGGGTCCGCTCGGACCCTGTGGAGCCCCTCTATGTCGAAGGCCCCCCGATTCATGGTCGTGCCGGGGGGAACTGACGTGAGCGATCGGTTTGCGGTGCGTCCGCCGCAGCTCGGAGACGCGAGAGACCTTGCGCGAGTCGACATCGAGTGTTTTCCGGATCCCTGGCCGGCACAATTTTTCGTGTCTGAAATCCTCGCGGATGGGCGGTTTAACCGCCTCCTGGTCGATCCGGCGGGTCGCATGACCGCCTACCTCTTCTGCGCCTGGCAGTACCTCGATCTGCACGTTCTCAAAGTGGCGACGTTGCCCGCGTTCCGTCGTCGTGGCCTTGCCGCTCGCCTGATGCAGCTTGCCGAGAGCCACGCTGCGGAGATGAGTGGGGAAAGTCTCACACTCGAAGTACGTCGCGACAACCTCTCGGCTATCACCCTGTATGAAAACCTCGGCTACACCTGTCAGGGGACCCGACCGCGTTACTACCCGAATGGGGAGGACGCCACAATCATGACGCGACGAATCCAGGGTTAGAAGCGGAGTTCTCCGGCACGAACCCTCACACGTCGGGCCGGATTCAAGAGTCTGAAACGGGCCGTGGGCCTGTCATTTCTGCCGGTCGAACCAGAGAGTCGAACTCTTCTGCACTGAGGAAGCCGAGGGCGACGGCCGCTTCTTTGAGAGTCGTGCCTTCGGCGTGCGCTTTTTTCGCGACCAATGCCGCCTTGTCGTAGCCGATCCTCGGATTGAGCGCCGTTACCAGCATGAGGCTGCGATCTACAAGCTCGGCAATTCGGTTGCGGTCGGGCAGGATTCCGACCACGCAGCGATCGGCAAAGCTGCGGCTCGCATCCCCGAGAAGGCGTATCGACTGCAGCAGATTGTAGATCATCACCGGTTTGTAGACGTTGAGTTCGAGATGTCCATTGGCACCTCCGATCGAGATGGTGACGTCGTTGCCGATGACCTGAGCCGCCACCATGGTCAGGGCCTCGATCTGGGTCGGATTGACCTTGCCGGGCATGATCGATGATCCGGGTTCGTTGGCGGGCAGGATGATCTCGCCGATTCCGCTACGCGGGCCGGAACCGAGCAGTCGGATGTCATTGCCGATCTTGGTCAGCGAGACGGCCGTCGTTTTCAACGCGCCGCTGGCGGCGACGATCGCGTCGTGGGCCGCGAGTGCCTCGAAGAAGTTGCCGGCCGGCACAAATGGGAGGCCGGTCAGGTCCGCGATCTCGGCGGATGCTCGGGCCGCGAACTGTGGGTGGCTGTTGAGGCCGGTCCCCACCGCCGTGCCACCGAGGGCGAGCTCGTAGAGGTCGGGGAGGGTTTCGCGAACTCGGATGATGTTCTTGTTCATCTGCTGAACGTAGCCCGAAAACTCCTGGCCGAGGGTGAGAGGGACCGCATCCATCATGTGAGTGCGGCCGATCTTTACGATGTCGAGAAACTCGGTTGACTTGAGGTCCAGGGTGTCCCGAAGATGCTCGAGTGCCGGCAGGAGGTGGTCGACGATCTCTTGTGCGGCCGCAATGTGCATCGCGGTCGGAAACGTGTCGTTCGACGACTGCCCACGATTGACGTGGTCATTGGGATGGATGGGGTCTTTGGATCCGAGGACGCCTCCGGCCCTTTCGATGGCGCGGTTGGCAATCACCTCGTTGGCATTCATATTGGTCTGAGTTCCGCTGCCGGTCTGCCACACAACCAGTGGGAAATGATCGTCAAGGGTGCCATCCGCGACCTCACCGGCGGCAACGACAATCAGTTCGGCCTCACGCGCGGTCAGCAAACCGAGAGAAGCGTTGGCGCGAGCTGCGGCCAGCTTGAGGATCCCGAGTGCTCGGATGACTTCGCGTGGCATGCTTTCGGTGCCGATCGGGAAGTTTGAAAGCGAGCGCGCCGTCTGGGCGCCCCAATAACGGTCGGAGGGCACCTCGACCTCTCCCAGGGTGTCGCGTTCCAATCGCGTGCTCACAGCCATACCTCCCATCGGTTGTCGCCTTCAGGGTAACCCCGGACGCTTCGTGTCCGTTCCCTTTTCGGGAAATTTCGTCGTGGATCGTCTGGAGTTGTGAGTTGGGATATTGATTTTGTCTCCCCCTCGGTGAGGCTGCACATCCATAATTGAAGGATGACGGATCGCGGCTGAGTCTCGCTTTTTACCCTCCTCACGAACGGATCCGTCGAGGAAATTGCCCGGCATCGGGGCCGGATCGCCGCTGTTCTGGGCTAAAGACCTTCATAGGTTGTAGAATAGCGGTATGGGTTTGTTAGGCGAGATGCTCGTCGAGCGAGGGGCGATTTCCGTGGATCAGCTCCACAAGGGTCTTGCCTCGAGCCGGCAAGTTGGTCAAAGATTGGGCACCCAATTGGTGAATCTCGGTTTCATCGACGAGAGGTCCCTGCTCGAAACCCTGGCCGAACAACACGGTGTCCCTTTTGTGACCGAGGCGATGTTGGTGGAGTTTCTGCAGTCCCTCGATGCCGGTCTGTTGCCGGAACCAATGGTCAGAAGGCTGCGCGCAGTGCCGTTTCGAACGGTTCGTGACCGCGTTCAGGTGGCGATGAGCAACCCCTGGGACGCCAGAATCATCGACCGGATATCCAACTTCACCCAGTACCACGTCGAGCCGTTTGTAGCATCCGACCGCACCATCGAGCTTGCCATGGAACTGGTCCCGACGATTCGTGAGGTTCCGAAGCCGAGCGAAGAAGAGTTGCTCACGGAGATGGTGGAGGAAGACGACCGGGCCGGCGGCTGGGACCAATTGTGGTCTTCAAAGATCGAGCCATCGCGCCTCCTCCAGATTCATAGCCGACCCAAAGCTGCCAAAGTGGTATTGGTTGCGAAGTACCCGACCCTCGAGCCGGTCGGGACCATCGAGCGCAAGGTCGCAGCGGTGATCACCGACGACAAGGAGTTTGTCCGCCTTCTCGGAACCGCCGCGACGGCAGCCGAGGTTGGTGAGGTCCTGATTCTCTACTCTTCGCAGATGCTGGACCGCATCTGCGTCTTCGCGGTCCACCATGGCAAGATCTCCGGCTGGATAGGGCGCGGTCTGCCGCTTGATGCCGCAGATCTCAGGTCCTTTTCGGTCACAGCCTCCGAATCGTCCCTCTTTCGCGAGCTGGAGGGCCGCGACAGCTATATTGGACCGGTCCCGATGGGCCCCATCAATGACCGGTTAATGGAAATCTTCGGTCCACCGATCCCATCCGAGGTCCTTGTCGCGCCGTTGGCGATGAACGGCCGCGTCAAAGGCTATTTGGTAGGAGATATTCCGGGACGGCAGGTCCCCGATTCGGTTCGGGAGGCTCTGGTCCCGGCTGGCCGCGCCGCGGGCAACGCCCTGGCGGGGATCTTGCGGGGCCGCGTCTGAAACCGGTCTCGGGTTAGGGGTAAGATAGGCCGATGAAGCGTCTGGGGGAAATTCTCCTCGATCGCGGCGCCATCGCCATCGCCGAGCTCCACACCGGACTCGAGGCGTGCCACTATCGCGGCGGGCGCCTCGGGACGCAGCTCCTGAAGTTCGGATTCGTCGACGAGCACGCTTTGCTGGAAGCCCTTTCCGAACAACTCGGCGTTCCCCCGGTCACGACGACCGTTCTTCGGCGAGCCCCGGAACCACTGCGGCGGTTAATCCCCTTCAACGTTGCGGTGCGGCTGCAAGCGCTGGTGTTCGATCGGAAAGACGGTGTTTTGAGCGTCGCGATGACGGCCCCGAGAAACCCGGCCGCGATCGAGGAAGTGATCAGCTACGCGGGGCTTGACATCAAGCCACACGTCGCCACCGAAATCGGCATCATGTCGGCACTTCGAGAAATGAAGCTCGAAGAACAGATTCAGGAGACCCCTGTCCCGGCGGTTGGCTTCAACGAAGGCGGTGAAGCCGACAAATGGCAGAGTCTGTGGACGCCTCCTGCGCTCGAAGCTCTTGACCTGTTGCACCCGAGGACGGTTGCCGCCAGGGACGAAATCCCAATGGCAGCGACCTTCCCGGGTTTGGCGCCGGTTCCGTCTTCGTCGTCGGGTGGAGCGATGAGCCCACTGGGCGATACGGCGTTTTCGGTTCTGTTGCGAGACGCACGGCACCGCGATGAAGTCGGTGAGTTGCTGCTGCGCAGGGTTTCCGAGATCCTCGGGCGCTCCTATCTTTTGGCCGTCCACTCGGGCAAGACAGTCGGCTGGCTGGCTCGAGGGCGGGGGGTGGTTCTTGACGACATCCAATCCTTTTCAGCTGGTAGCGATGAACCATCCGTTCTGGATACGATCGCTGGTGGGGACAGTTTTTGCGGGAAGCTTCCCGACGGGGTAATCAACCAGTTGCTGATTGAGATGTTTGGGGATCCCGCGTCCGTCGAGGTCGTGATCATCCCGATAGCGATCAAGGGTCGAGTCGTCGCATATCTGGTTGGTGACGCGCCGGGCTCCGCTGTGACCCGCGCGAATCTCGAAAATCTCGCAACAGCGGCTCAGAAAGCTGGTGTCGCCCTCGAGATCCTGGTCATGCAAAAAAAGTTTCTAAATCTGCCGTCCTCTGAAAACTGAGCTCGAGGCGCCGGCGCCAGGTTCCCGCTTCGGGTTCCCCGCCCTCAAACGGCTCCGTTTCACTCGTAACAATTTTCACAATCTCTCCGGCGGCGTATAATGACCGGCAGACGGCCCCAACAATGCGGGCCGGGAGGAGGTGGCGATGGGTGCGACTGGATCCAATACCGAGACTTTCGTCGAGTTGATTCGACGGGCGTCGACCGAGCTTCCAGCCGATGTGGTGGAGGCGCTCGAGGAGGGCCGGAGGGCCGAGAGTGAGGGTGGCCTCGCCGGTATCGCTCTCAATACGATTATTGAAAACGTGGACCTCGCCCGCGATATTTCGGCTCCTATTTGTCAGGACACCGGGACGCCCGTCGTGTGGGTCCACCACCCGGTCGGAGTCAGCACGAGGGCCCTTACGGCCGAGTTCGAATCGGCAGTTCGTGAAGCCACTCAGCGAAAATTTCTACGTCCAAATGCCGTCAACACATTGACCGGTGCGAACACGGGTGACGGCGCCGGGCGCGGTATCCCCTTTGTCCACTTTGAAGAGTGGGACGAACCGAGGATCGAGGTCAGGATGATCCTCAAGGGAGGGGGCAGCGAGAATGTCGGGGCCCAGTACAAGCTGCCCGACACGAAACTGGGCGCGGGTCGCGATCTCGAGGGAGTCCGCCGGGCTGTGCTCGATGCCGTGGTAGAGGCGCAGGGCAAGGGTTGCGCTCCGGGCGTGCTCGGGGTGTGTATCGGCGGCGACCGGGTGTCGGCATTCGAACACTCGAAACGCCAGATCCTGCGTCCGCTCAAAGACATTAATCCGGTGCCCGAGCTTGCGGAACTCGAGGAGCGGCTGCTCCGGGAGGGCAATGAGCTCGGGGTCGGTCCCATGGGTTTTGGGGGCAAGACCACCTTGTTGGGTGTGAAGATCGGTGTTCTTGACCGCCTTCCGGCGTGCTATTTCGTAACGGTTACCTATATGTGCTGGGCCGACCGCAAGGCCGGAGTGAGCATTGATGAGGGGGGAGAGGTGACATGGCTGAGCTGAAGCTTCCAGTCAGCGAAGAACGGGTTCGCAGCCTCAAAGTCGGCGATTTCGTCGAACTCACTGGCCGCATCATCACCGGTCGTGATGCCGCCCACACATGGTTGATGAAGGAGTACCGCGACGACGTGGCGCCCTTTTTGAAGGACTCGATCATCTACCACTGCGGCCCGGTCGTGGCCACCAACGATGACGGGTCCTATAATTTCGTGGCCGCCGGCCCGACCACCTCGATCCGTGAAGAGCCCTACCAGGCGGACGTCATTGGACGCTACGGGCTGCGTGGTGTGATCGGCAAGGGCGGTATGGGTGCCAGGACCCTTGCGGGTCTCGCCGAACACGGTGCCGTGTACCTCCATGCGGTGGGTGGTGCAGCACAGGTTCTGGCCCGCGCCATTCCACGCGTCGAGCGGGTCTTCATGCTTGAGGAGTTCGGTGTGCCCGAGGCCCTGTGGGTCATCGACGTGGAGCGATTCCCGGTCATAGTTACCATGGACTCACATGGTGGTTCACTGCACGACGAGGTGGAAGAGCGTTCTCAAGCCAAGCTCAGGGAGTTGCTTGGTTTCTCGGTGTAGTCGTTCTCGCGCACCGCGGGCCGGGGCTGCGCGCCCGGATCAGGGTTACAGCCTCGTCGAAGCCCTCGCTGCGCTGACCATCTTTGGCATGGCGATCCTGGTTGCGGCCGGGTTTCTGGATGCCCAGATGAGCGCTGCGCGAAGGCTTGAGGCCAGGGCCGACCTCGTGCGAGCGGCGGAAATTCTGCTCGAGAGCGTGCGCGGCGGGGTACTGCCCTTGGAGTCGGCGGACGTCGATTTTGGTGACGAATTCCAACCGCTGTCCGCCATCACTCTGAAAACCAGTGTCGAGGTGGCGGAACGTCCGGACCTTCCGGGCCTTTTTCAGGTTCGGGTGACGGCACGGGCGATGGTTCGGAGTGAGGAGATGGTGGTGTCGATCTCCACCCAGGTGTGGCGGCCATGAAGAGCCAACAGGGGACCACTCTGGTCGAACTTCTGGTTGTGCTCGCCCTCGTCGGTATCATGGTGATCGCCTCCGCCCAACTCATCACCCATTCGATCGGCCTTCTCGGAGCCACCGGCCGCGCGGTCCGCAATCCGGTCATGGTGCACGTGAACGAGCGTGTGCGTCGCGACCTGCAGGAGGCGGCCGGTCTGGAGGCGGTTGAGATGATCTGGAGCGAAGACCCTCTGGTGATCCGCACGCGCACCGGAGGGATCGTCCGCTACTCGGTGGTCGAGGGCAGCCTGGTGCGCGAAGTGGTCTCTGCCGCAGGCGAGACAGACGATGAGCGGGTGGTTCTGCGCGGAGTGACCTCGTGGTGGTGGCGATCCACCGCACCCTCGGTGGTGGACATCAACATCGGCCACCTGATCCACCTTCCGCCGGAGTATCAGGCGTCACGGGTGGTTGGATACGAGCGGGAACGACGCACCGAGAACCTTCGCTTCGCCACTCGTGGTGGGTGGGGAGGGGCGCAGTGGTAGCGGGAAGAAAATCCGAGCGTGGCGTTGCTCTCGTTTTCGCCCTCGCCGCCCTGACCCTGGTGGCGCTCACGGTCGCGGCGGTCGCGGCCGAGATCTCCTCTCGCGGCGCCGGCGTGATCCTCGAGGAACGATCGGTACGCACCACCGCCCTGTCGGACTGGGCGATGGCCGAGACCCTGGCTGAGTTGGCTGAACGAGGCCACTCCTTTCGTGGGATCACCGAACGATCCGTTGCCGGCGGCTCCATTTCCAGTACCGTGAGATTGCTGGGGGAATGGGACGTCGAAGTGGTGGCGGTCGGTATACGCGGAGATTGGCGCTCCACCATCACCGCGCGGGTCAACCTTCTCACAGGCCCCCGGGTCGTGTGGTGGCAGCGCACCCAGGGCGCGCACGACGTTCAATCGTCGGAACCTTAAACGTCTGAACGTTGCTGGAGCATCTGGTTTTGCGGATCGCGAGTCTCGCCCACGGACGAAATCCTGATCGCGGCCTCCTCGCCGACCGGACAGCGGTTCTCGCACAGACCGCAGCCGGTGCACAGGTCGGGTTGGACGGATGGCCGCTGGAGGGTGATCGTCTGACCGGCGCGGTTCGTGATCTCCATTGTTTCGAGCCACACCGCCTTGGGTGAGGTGGGGCACATCTCCTCGCACACGATGCACGGTGTTTCCATCCCCCACGGCAAGCCGCGGCCGCGATCGACAACGGCCGTGCCGATGGCGACGTCGGCGGGCCCGCCGCTCGCCTGTTTGGTGTCGGGATCGAGGGTGGCGATCGCCTCCGTGGGACACACCTCACCGCATCGGATGCACGACGGCTCGCACCAGCCGCGGCGCATATCGAGGATGGGGGTGAAGAGGCCCTCGATCCCGGTCTTGCCGAGGTCCGCGCGAATCACACCAGTCGGACAGGAAGCTGAGCACGCCCCACAGGTGATGCAGCGAGCGAGGAAGGACTCCTCGTCGAGGGCGCCTGGAGGGCGAATCGCGTCGTGTGTGCGTCCGTCCATCCCATTGCCTGCCGCCCGCAGGACCGGTGCAAAGGCGGCTGAACCGGCGATGGTCAGCAGGAAGCGGCGTCGTCCGACACCGAGGGTCGGCATCGGGGTTTTCGGGCCCGGTGCGACAGGACCATAGCGGAGGCTCTCTTCGGAGCACGACCCGAGGCAGTTGAGACAGACGTGGCACTCGCTGACCCGGTGCTTTTCGAGGGGTTCGTCCGCGCCCTGGCAGGCGAAGACACACAAAGTGCAACCGGTGCACGAAGCGGTGTCGTCGCGGCGGATGCGCAACGGCGCGAGGCGTGAAAACACCCCCAGGAGTGCGCCCAGCGGGCATACCGCTCTGCAGAAGAAGCGTGGGATCGCGGCCGCAAGCAGCAGAATTGTCGCCAACAGGCCAAAGCTGACCCAGCCGCCCGGTGACAACCCACCGTGCCACAGGGGTCGGATGCCGGCAGCAAAGGCACGGTGGAGCAGCGGGATCGGGTCGAGCCAGCCGATGTGGATGGTGCCCAGGGCCGCCCACACAAGGACCACCGTGAGGACGATGTACTTGACCGAAAACCAGGGCCGGTATCGGTTGATCTTGTAACGTTTGCGGCGCTCAGGCCCCGCCACCCACGAGACCATCTGTTGCAGGGTCCCGAGCGGGCAGATCCATCCGCAGAAGAAACGTCCGAAAATCGCAGTCAGCCCCAGCACCACCAGACCCAACCATGTCCATCCAACGATGGTCCAATCCGACAGTGCGGTGCCGACTGCGGTCAAGGGGTCGAGGGCAAGGAGGATCGAGGCAACCGTTGCCGGAACCCGGGGTTCTGCCAGCCCCCAGAACAACGCCAGGAAGGCGAGGAGAAAGATGCCTTGGGTCGCAATTCGGACAAGACGTGTTCGTGGACGCCTCATCCTGTCGACCTTGATCGTCGGGTAATTTCGGATTTCGAATTTCGGATTTCGAATTTGTTTCCCGCCCCCCACGACCGCAAATTGTCCGGGGTGAGCGAGTGGAAATCCGAAATCCGAAATCCGAAATCCGAAATCATTTCAAACCTTGACCTCCACCGATTTCCAATCAGCGGTGCCGAGCCCCAGCCGTTCGGCGATGGCGATGTGAGACAGGTCTTCCGGGGTCAGGTCGAGGAGGGCGGCACCCCAGGCGTCGGCGGCGACCGGATCGGTTGCCACCGCGATGCGGTCGTCGGGACGCACCAGCGTAAGTGAGCCGCCGGTTGGCCCACCGCCGGTCAAAACACGGGTTGCATCGATGACCGTGAGCGTTGGCCGGAAGGCAGCGCCGAGCTCGGCGCAGACCTGCGCGATTCGCTGATGGAGACTTGCGCGGCGGCCGACGATTGCGCCGAACCAGTTCTTCATGCCGAGGGTGGCGCGCGAAAGAGAGTGGTGTTTGACCACCGGGACGTTGATGACACGGTCGGCTGCGGCGATCGGCTCGAGCACGTCCCACGGGCCGAGCACGGTTCCGCCGAGGTCCAGCCGAACCGTGGTGGCGTTGCGCTGGTGGGCGGTCGTGGCACCCGAGTCCCGGGAGGCGGCCTCGATCCCTGAGCGCACGAACGAGCGGCCGGGGTCGTGGCACGAGTTGTCGACAACGATCACCGAAGCTGCGCCGGCTGACAGACACTGTCGGGTCAACTCGCCGATGAGCTCCGGGTTGGTGTTGGCAGCCTGTTCGGCCGTCCGGTCCCATGCGCAGTTGGGTTTGATGACCACGCGTTCGCCCGGTTTGACAAATGCCTCGATCCCACCCAGGGCTGCGAGCGCCAACCGGACGTTCTCGACCGGTCCGTGTCCCCCGGCGGTCGCCAGCCGGCCCTTGATTTCGGGTTGTATTCGCCAGTCTCTCGGTCGGGCCAGGGACTCGACATCGGGTGCCCGGTGGCGCCCCGGCCGGCCGGAAAAACCGAAGCCCATACCGGCCAGCGCGATGCCGGCGACAGCGGGAGGGGCCCACTGTCGAAAAAGATCACGCCGTCCGATGACGCGGTAGTCGTCGATGATCGGGAGGTCTTTCGTTTTGGCCATGGCATCCTCGCCGGCCCAGTGTATCGCGCCCGACCTCCCAAATGGATGCTCGATTCTGGATGCTAGATGCTAGATCCACCCACAAACCCCTTGATAGCCAGGGCAGGCGAAGTACAGTGTTGTTTCATCCAGCATCCAGCATCCAGCATCCACAGCCTTCAGCATCCAGCATCCTGCAGCATGTACAATAAGCCGCACAATGAACCTTGCAGTGAAACGGAGCTGACACAATGAGCAAGATACTGATCGGTTGTGGTGTAGCAGTGGTCGGATTGGTCCTGGTCGTCGTTCTGATGGTGAGCGGCATTTACAACAATCTCGTCGGTCTCGAAGAGGGTGTTGACGCTGCGTGGGGTCAGGTGGAAAACGTCTACCAGCGCCGCGCCGACCTGATACCGAACCTGGTGGCCACGGTGAAAGGCGCCGCCGACTTCGAGCAGGAGACCCTGCAGAACGTCATCGAGGCCCGCTCGAAGATCGGCCAGATGAACATCGAAGGAGCCCCGACACCTGAGCAGATGCAAGCTTTCCAGGCCAATCAGGACGCGCTGTCCTCGGCCCTGTCGCGTCTGCTGGTGGTTGTCGAGCGATACCCCGAATTGAAGGCGGTCGATGCGTTCCGCGATCTCCAGGTGCAGTTGGAAGGCACCGAAAACCGGATCGCGGTCGAGCGAAACCGTTACAACGTTGCGGCTCAGGCGTTCAACACCTCCCGCAGGAGATTTCCTGCGGTCATTATCGCCAACATGATCGGATTCGGCGAAAAGGGATATTTCGAGTCGAAGCCCGGCGCCGATGAGCCGCCGGTGGTCGAGTTTTGATCGCGGTTTCGAAGACCTGAGAACGACCGATGAAAGTCGATCGATACTTTTCAGAGGGCGATCTTCTGGCGATTCGGGAAGCCACGACAGCGGCTGAGACCCGGACCGGCGGCGAGATCGTGCCTTACATCGTTGAAAGCGTGATCGCTAAGGACGAAGCCAGCTGGCGTGGTGCCGCAATTGGTGCGCTCGCAGCGGCTCTCGCCGCCGGCGTTGTCAATGTTTTTGGCGAGTTCTGGGGCGGCTCCGGCCTGTGGTGGATCACCCTTCCGACGGTCGTTGGTTCGGGTCTCGGATTCCTGATCGGAAGTCTGGACGCCGTTTCCCGGTGGTTGATTCCGGATGACCACGTCGATCATGCCGTCAGAATTCGTGCAGAGGCCGCGTTTGTCGAGGAGGAGGTCTTCGATACCCGTGACCGAACGGGCATCCTCGTATTCCTTTCATTGAGCGAACACCGCGCGGTGATACTTGCTGATTCCGGTATCAACCGGTCGGTGCCGGAGGGCACGTGGCAGGCGTTGGTGGACGATCTCGTCGCCGGTATCAAGGCCGGCAGTGCCGCTGAGGCGATGAGGAGGACGGTGATACGTTGCGGCGAGGTGCTCGCTGAGCATGAGGTCGTGCTGCGGCCCGACGACGTCGACGAACTGCCCGACGCGCCGAGGGTT
>JASJGQ010000414.1:0-10301 GCA_033791425.1 Acidobacteriota bacterium | reverse complement strand
CCCGCAGTGCAGGTGCATCCGGGATTTCTGTGGGGGTCGGACAGGGTGCGGCGGGCTGAGGATCACGACTGTGAAGTCGTGTCTGGACCTGGAGCTGACCTAATCGCGTGACCACCCATCCCTCCAGATCTTGATCGCCGCCTCGACCAGAACGTACACGGCGCAAGCGTAGCCGGTCCAGAACCACACGCTACGCCAGAGCGTGCCGCGGGGGCCATCTCGCGCAACACGAGAGCCGCCGCGTTGAGGACGATGACCGCTATGACCAGACGGTCCGACACGAATCAGTCGACGAATCGTCTCATGGGTCTCCCCCAGTGTTCAGTTGAGACGTCGAGATGCCCGGCAGTCCTCTACCTTCCGGGCCGCAACCCGGGTCAGCGCGCGTAGTAGGGGTTGCTGCCGGAGTCGTGGTCGGTGTCGTCGAGCACCCTCTTGATTTCGGGGACCTCCTGCAGGATCGCCGACTCGATGCCCTCCTTGAGGGTCACCTGCGACATGCCACAGCCCTGACAGCCGCCGCCGAACTGGATCATCGCGGCATCGCCTTCGACCCCGAGAAGCTCCACCCATCCACCGTGTCCCGCGAGCGAGGGCGCAATCCGTTCGTCGATGACCTTCTGAACCCTGGCTGCCAGGGGATCGTCCCACGTCACCACGGCCTGCGGGTTTTCGAACATGAAGCCGGAGCCGCGAACATCGGTGACAAAATCAACGGTCGTGCCTTCGATGGCCTCGGAGGTCTGCGGATCGAGATACACATTGAAAACGTCCTGATCGATGACGGCGTCGGTATCCGACGTCTCGCCTTCCGCCACCAGTGACAGTTCATAACGAAATTGATGACGAGCCTGGCGGTGCACCACGACCCGCACGCCAAGACTCGAGCCCTCGGCCATGTCCATGTACTCGCGGACCTTGTTCCGCGCATCTTCAGTGAACGTGATCATTGCTCTCTCCTTTTGGCGCAATCAGGCGCCGCGCCCCATCGTACCAGAGTTTGAAAAAACGTTAAAACCTTGAAACGTTGAACGTTACCTCGCTCCAAGAGTTGCCGAAACTTCGACGGGCTGGCCGTCACGAACGACGCTGACCTTCACATCGTCTCCCGGCGCGCGGCCTTTGAGGAGAGTCGAATACGATCGAAGATCCACCACCGGGTGGCCGTCAAAAGCGACAATGACGTCGCCCGCCTCGATCCCCGCCGCTTCGGCGGCCGAACCCGGCATGACCTGCTGCACCCGCACGCCCTCACCCTCGAAAGCGAAATCGGGCATCGTGCCGAGACTGGCGCGGCGCTCGGTTGCAGGTGGAGCGGGCGCCGTGGTCTCGCTCTCACCCACCGCAGCAATGGTCACGGTCAAAGCCTCGGTGCGCTCCGCCAGATACCCCACAGCCTCGTGTGCCGCCTCGGTCACGACGACCAGGCCTTCGGCGTCGATGGTTGCGACGGTGTCCGTCGGTCGGTGGTAGTCCGCGGTCGGCCCGGTAAAGAGCTGCACGGCCGGGATGTTGTTCTCGATGCACGCCACCTGGTCGGATGCGTCGAGGGGCTCCGACACCACGGCGATCGGAGCGCCGGTGGTATAACCCACGCCCATGAAAATAAAGCGCCACTCGCGGGCCGAGTCGGCGTTGAGCACGTAGAGCTTGCCATCCGCCAGACGGCCAACCGTGTCGAGATTGACGCAGGCAAAGGGTGCGACCTCGGGGGGCAATGTGTCGAGCAGGTGGCGAGAGCCCACCAGCCCCGCTTCCTCACCCGTCACCACCGCAAACAGCACCGGGCGCGGACGCGGCGGTTCGGCCGCCATGGTTCGCGCGAGCTCGAGCAGCACGGCAACACCGGAAGCGTTGTCGTCGGCCCCGGGGTGAATCCTGCCCTCGTTCCCGGCGCGAACGTCCGGCCACCCTGTCCCGAGGTGATCCACATGGGCCAGGACGACGACCGGTTGGTCGTCAAGCTGCGGGTCGGTGCCGGAAATCCGTGCCACGAGATTCACGAGTTCCATCTCGCGCTCCGGTTCACCACCCTTCCACGTCCAGGTCTGACGGAAACCCTCACCACCGGCCGGTTCGAGCCCGCCCTCGCGGAGGTGCTGTTCGACGATCGAGGTCGCGCGCGCGAGGCCGTCGCTGCCGAGCCCGCGCCCTTCGAGCCCCTCATCGGCGAGGGAGGCAACCGTCCGAATCAATATCTCCGCATCGTAAGCCGGAGGAAGCTCGGCCAGAGGCGCCCGCGGAGGGAGTGTGAGGGGGGGCATCGGGCCGTCCGTCAGGTTCCGCACCAGAGGTGACGACAGCGGCTGCCACATGCCCTTGGCGACATTGTCGGGCTCGGGGCCGCGAAAACCCAGATAGGAGTAGCGCGTGTAGTGGGGCAACTTGCGCGCCAGACCCGGGATGGCGGGCGCAGGCGAGGCGGCGATCCAACCGACCGCGGCCTCCGGATCACCAACAGCCCGCGCCACCATGACCACCGAATGATCGGTTCGCGGCAGGCTGTCGGCCCCCATTGCCACCTCGTCGGCACCCACGTCGACGCCCTGGTCGGCAAGCCGCCGTGCGATCCCGGCGGCAAAACGATTGCTCCAGCCAAGAACCCACGCGGAACCCACCGGAAGCTCGTCGATATCCTCGTCGATCACCAGCCGTGGTTCGAGCGGTCGAGCCCAATCGACGGCCAGCTGTCTCCAGGCGGCCTGCTCCTCCTCGGACGCTTTGCCGGGCAGTACGAATAACGGGCTTTCCGAGCCAAAGACGGTGGAGAGGGCCGGCGGCACCTCGAACGGGTCGAGACGACGCATGACGTCGAACTCGGGGTCCACATCCACCCGCAACGGGCGCGCCGGGCAGGGGACCTCGACAATACAGTCACGCCCGCACGAGCCGACCTCTGTAAGTATGGCCTCTTCCTGGCCCTCGACCGTCACCGCCACCGGCACCGAAACGGGGTAGGGGTCGTCGTTCTGGACCTGCCGCAGATGGACCGACACCCTCCACGGCGCCTCGCCGGGGGCACCCGGCTCCGCACGGGCCTCATAGATCACGATCTGCGGCGCGCCGGTGCGTTCCACCCATTCCTGGACAAAGGGCGCCCAGTCACCGCCGGAGGCGTCGGTAAAGGCTTCTCCGAGATCGGAAAAAGACGCGCGAGTGTAGATGTGCTCACGATCGAAGAGCGAAAGAGCCTCGAGAAAACTGTCATCACCGACCGCACGGCGGGCCATGTGAAAGAGCATCAGGCTCTTCCCGTAGCCGACCGCCTCAGAGGCCGCGGACTGGCGCGAACCAAACGTCGAAAGTGGGAAGTCATCTCCAGCAGACACCATGTCGGTGAATTTCTTGAGAGTCGCACGACGATAGGTTGCGCCCTCGCCGCGTTGCTCGGCAAAGAGATGGTCGGCCATGTAGGCGGTAAGACCTTCGCACCAGTTCCCGGTTGCAAAGTCGACATAGACCGAGTTGCCCCACCAGTTGTGGAGGAGCTCATGGGGGTAGGACGAGGTGAGGATCCAGGGAAACCGAATCACCCTCGGCCCGAGGAGGGTGAAGCCGGGCATGCCATAGCCGGTCTCCCAAAAATTCTCGACCAGGGCGAACGAGGCATAGGGATAGGCCGGGAGCATGCCGTTGTACAGCTCGAGGTAGCGGGCGGTTGCGTCCAGGTAGCGCTGAGCCAGTGCCGGGTCCTCGTCGCGGAGAAAGGCAAAGACCTCGACGCCACCGGCATTTCTGGAGTACTCGTGCCACGGACCCGCCACCAGGTAGACCTCCTCGGTCGGGTGCTCGAGATCCCACGCGGTGGTGGTCAACCCCTGGGGGTCAACCTCGTGATTGGAGCGTCGGCCCTGGGACACAACGCCCCACCCCGATTGGAGTCCGGCGACCGTCAGGTCGAACGTCATCAGACCGTCACCAAAGCTAGGCACCCAGAAGCTGGTTCCGGAGAGAAAGACCCCGTTCTCTTCGATGATGCCGGGGGTCTCAGAGAAGCTGCGCTGGTACTCCTCACCGGCGGTTGCCAACGGGTGAAAGATCTCACCGCCGTAGGACAGAACAACCGGCCCCGAGACACCCTCGTCCGGTACCAGGCGAAAGGCCTCGAGCGGGACATTGTCGGGCACGGTCTCGGTGGTGGCGTTGATGCCGAAGAAACCCGCCTCGACCGGTCCAGTCAGCCTCTCCACCCTCCAACCCGGGGTCTCGACCCTGGGTTCGAGGCCGGCGTGGAGGACGAACCGGTAGGCGCCGTCCTGGTCGGCAGTCACTGCGCTGTCGAGGCTCAGGCTGTCCGACACCTGAAGGGAATGCGCTGCCGGCTGCAACCGAACCTGCAGGTCGTGGTGGACCGTCTCTGATGCCGTCGCTGTCACCGCGGCCGCCAAAGACAAAACCGCCACGATTCCGAAACAAAGGGGATCCTTCCGCATGATGACGCCTCCGTCGGGTATTCTAATATCACAGGCAAGGGTCCGACCGGTGAGATTTGATGGCGATCGGCCGCCGGCCTGACCCGGGGAGAAAGCATGCTCGCAGTCATCGCCGGAACCAACCGGCCCGGATCGAACACGCTCAGGATCGCCCTCGCTGCGCGGGAAATTTTCCACGAGTGCGGCGAAGAGGTTGAGTTGCTCGATCTTGCGGAGCTGCCTCCGAGCCTCTTCGCCGGTGCGAGCTACGCCTCCAAACCGTCCGAGTTCGGTAGGTTCCAGGATGCAATCCGCGCGGCCAACGGCATCCTCACCGTGGTGCCCGAGTACAACGGGTCATTCCCCGGGGTCCTCAAGTACTTTGTCGACATGCTGAAGTTTCCGGAGAGTCTCTACGAAAAACCGGCGGCATTTGTCGGCATCTCGTTCGGGCGGTGGGGGGCGGTCCGCGCGGTGGAGCACCTCGAAATGGTCTTCCAGTACCGGCACGCCCACCTCTTCGGACGCCGGGTGTTCATTCCCGAGGTGGGAAAGACGCTCGACAACAGTGGGAAACTGATCGATGTCGACCTCGCGGGACGGCTCCACACGATGGTGTGCGGCTTTTCCGAGTTCTGCGGCCGCCTTGGTGGCAGGAGCTCCAACTCGACTTGATCCGCCGAACCGCCGCATCACCTGCGTGGACGGGCACGGCTGGATCAGGATAGAATTCAACGTTGTCAGCGACTCGAAACTGGAGGTTTTCATGAAGATCCACAGGGCCCTTGTTATTGCGGCGGCCGTTGTACTGATGGCGGGGTCCGCGTCGGCGGACATCAAGATCGTCAAGATCGAGCACACCGACGGCTTCAATGCCATGGGTCGCACGACGCCACCCATTGACCAGGAGTCGGTGACCTGGATGGGCGTCGACTGGATGCGGTCGGACACTGGCGACACCAGCACCATCATCCGGCTCGACCAGAAGAAGATGTACATTCTCCACCACGACGACAAGACCTACAACACGCTCGACCTGCCGCTCGATATCACGCAGTTCATGCCGCCCGGTATGGCGGAGCAGATGATGTCGATGATGACCTTTGAGGTCACGGTCACACCGACCGACGAGACGAAAATGGTGGGGGACTGGAAGACGCACCGGTACGATGTCGCGATGACATCGCAGATGGCGACCATCCAGATGACGATGTGGGCCACAAAAGATGCCTCATTCGACCAGGATGCGTATTACGCCATGTACGTACACCTCAACAGCAAGAGCCCAGGGCTCGAAAAGATGGCCGACGAGATGCGCAAGATCGAGGGCCTGGTAGTTGAGGAAGATAGCGTGACCACGATGACGGTGATGGGCAACACCACGATCAAACGCACTTCCAAGACCTCGTCGATCGAAGATCTCGACGCGCCCGCGGGCACCTACGAACCCCCCGCCGACTACACCGACAAACCGTTCAACTTCATGGAGTCGTTGCAGGGCGGCTAGTTCCAAAACCGTTTTTTTTGACATCGGCAGGTGCAGGCAGCCCTGACACGGCAAAGCCAAAGGCGACCTGTGCGGGCGAGACCCAAGCCGGACCTGTCACTGCGTAGCCGGAGGCGAAGCCGGATCACGCCTTGGAAGACCAGGACGCCGCGACCAATGTGACATCGTCGTAGGGCGTGTGTCCGCAGGTGAAATCTTCGATCTCTTCGAGCAGGTAGTTGATGGCCTGCTGGGGATCGGCCGGGGCATCCTGCAGCGATTGCGCGAGACGTTCCTCACCAAAGAACTCACCCTCCGGCGACTGGGCCTCCACCGCTCCGTCGGAGTAGGCGAGCATGAGGTCGCCCGGTTCGAAAGCGATCTCGAGAATCCTGTGGCCCCCTGTCCGGAGCGCACCGAGCGGCAGCCGGTGATCGGGCATGTCGAGACACTCCACCTCACCCGACGAGCGTCGGAGCATCGGTGGCGGTTGACCTGCCAGGGTGTAGGAGACGCGGCTCTCCCCGTTGCGAAACGCGAGATAGCCGAGGGCGACAAAACTGCCCACCTGGTACTCGCCGCCGGTGCGGCCTCCCCGCAACGCATACAGGCGCTCGTTGGCCAATCTGAGAAGTTCCTCAGGCTCGGGGTGGGCGAGCGCCACCGATTTCAGGACCTCGTGCGCGGCCATCATCATCAGGGCCCCGGAGATCGACTTGCCCGAAACATCGCCATAGACGATCGCGTGCTCGCTGGTCGACCTCCCCGGCAGCTCGGCAAAGAAGTCGCCGCCGACTTCGCGGGCGGGCCGGCACACCGCAGCCAGCGACCAACCCTCGGCGACGGCCAACTCTGAGGGCAGCAATGAGGCCTGGATGGACGCCGCGATCTTGAGCTCACGCTCCAACTCCGCCTGGCGGGTCCGCTCATCGAGGAGGATGCTGGTCTCGAGGGCGATGGACGCCTGGTTGAGAAGGCCGCGCATCAACTGCAGCTCCTCTTTCTCGAACGCCGTCTGCCCGGCCTTGCCGGAGAGCAGGATGATCCCCACCGCGCGACGGGTTGTGGCGAGAAGACCCGCCAACTCCACGCCCGCTGATCCCAGGCTCGACGAAATCTGCTCCACTTCCGGCGACAGCAAACGAAGGGGCGCCAGGTCTTCGAGCCGAACCAGCGAGCCCTGCCGTTTGAGCTGGTCGTGGAGAATGCCGATGATGGGCAGCTCCTCCGGCAGGCTCTCGGGCCCCGCCTGGCGAACCAACCGATCGCCCGAGATCAGGTAAAGCGCCGAAAACCGCAGACCGAGGAGCTCCGGCAGGCGTTGCACCAACTGCGCGACCACCGGCCCGATCTCCACCTCCTGCGTAAAAGCCTCGCCCATCTCGACCATGGCGCGCTGGAGGCGAAGTCTTTCGGCAAAGAAGAAACGGTCAACCGGACCCTGTAATCGCTGCCTCAAAGGTTCGAATAGGAGCACGATGGCAAGGGCAAAAATCACCGGAAAATAGGGCGAGTCTGCGAGCTGGGTTCCCCGAAAGAGAAGATTGAAGGAAGCAATTCCGAGGGCATAGACCGCTGTCACCATCGCGGTGGTGACCGTGTAGAGAAGGCTTTTCCTGAGGATGACGCGGATATCCAGCAGCCCGAAACGGATGATGGCGTAGGCAAAGGTAATGGGCACCAGGATGAGCGGCACGACCCCGTAGAACAGAAAACGCTCGGTGTTAAAAAACGACGGAAACGCCACCGCGAGAACGATGAATGGGACGACCCCGAACAGAGTGCCGAGAAAGACCAGACCCGCACCGCGGCGCTGGTTCGCGTCGGGAAGGTAGCGCGCGCTCAGACCGAGGGCGCCGAGACCGAGGACCATGTAACCGACCATGACCCACCAGTTGGTCATCGGGGCTCCGCTGATCAATGGCAGCGGATTGTCTGTCTTGCGCGCCCAGACGACGGTGACGAGATAGACCAAGGGCGGCACCAGGTAAATCGGCAACATCTTGGCGCTGACGCGGGAGACCCACCCGAGAACACGCGCGATGGGGTCTCGCCGCCACTCCCACACCGGCCGCGGGTAGATCAGAAAGAAATGGAGAAACGCCGCCGGCAAAAAGAGCAGGGCGATCGTCCCGGTGGTGAGCACGAAGGTATCGACCCAGGAGTAGGAAGCGGGCCGCAGGCGGCACACCAGGAAGAGCATGAAGAGACTGCACATGGTGTAGAACACGCGCGCAGCGGGAAGACGCGGTTGGCGCAGCACGACAAAGGTACCGACGCCAAAGAAAAGAAAACCCAACAACGCAGCATAGAGATAGGAGGTGTCACCGATCTGGCGCCGTCCGAGTTCGACCTCGACCTCGAAAATACTGCCGCCGGATCGAACCAGATACGACACCGAATCCCCGATGCGATGCCGGTTGAGCAGCGTCTGGGCGTGGGTCTGTGAATCCAGAAGAAACGTGCGGTCGATGCCGGTGATCACGTCACCCGGCCGAATACCGGCACGGTCGGCGCCCGATCCCGGGACCACGGCGCGCACGACTCGCTCTCCCGGCACATCCGCTTCCAAAATGACACCGTCGTACGGCCGCGGCAGGAACATGTCCGCGACCGACAGGGCGGCAATCAGAAACGCGAGAATACCGGGCGCCAACGTCAACGTCAGACGCCGTTGCGACCGCTGCATCAACACATCATACGCGCGCGGCGGGCATTCGGTTCGCGACTATGTCGCAAAAAATGGAGAAAATGCGGCCCCGGGAGCGCGGCGGAGGCACGGCATCTCTGGACCCGCACCGGTCATCCGCGACCCACGATCGCCCCCAGGAGCCTGGCTTGATCACGAAGTTCACGCGCGACGAGCACCAGCTCATCGACCCCAACTCCACCGGCCACGGCATCGAGTGGTAACGGCGCTATCTCATCGGGGTCGCCGAGGCCGGAATCTCGCTGACCGCGCATGTGTCGGCCGATGAGGTCTCGGATCTCGGCCGCATTGTCGACACCCCGGAAATACCCGAGATGCATGTTGGCCGATTCCGAGATTTCCTTGCCCTCGTGCGAGTGCTCACCACCGCCAGCCGTCCGCACCCGAAGGTCGGCGATACCGAAGAGGCGCTGCAACGGACCCTGACGGATGGACAGATTCTGGATGTTGGCGAAGGTCATGGTCTGTTCGCGAATGGAGAGCAGGCCCTCGCGGATTCTCAGGGAGGTGTCGGTGACCATGTACCAGCGGTAGCGGTAGTCCAAACGGACCATCAGAAATGAAAACGGCAGTTGCACCAGATATCCACCGATGCCCACGACCTCGATGACCCTCGCGAAACCGGTGAACATCCACGCCGCCCCGAATTCGATATTGTCCAGGAACACGAGCCCGACAACCAGACCCACCACCGTACCGGCCTGGCGAATGAACCAACCAAGCAAACGGTAACGGTAGAAACCGGGAGCGGCGTTGAAGAGCCGCAGGGATCCGGCGCCACCCATCGGCGGCTCGGGGCGCGGAGGAACTCTGAGCACACGGGTGATCATGCGTTCGAGCGGTCCGTCACCCATTGTTTCCACCTTCAGCCCGGCGTTCGAGAGCCCTGCGGATCTCCTGCAGCTCGGAAACCGCTTCGCGCAGGGCGGCCGCCACATCGCCCAGACTGCCGGTCTGTGGCGCCACCGATTCCAGATCCGGGGCCACCCTTCCGACGGACACTGCCGATTCAGCAAGGCCCCTCGCCCCGCGCATCCTCGAGTAGAGAAAATCCCGCAACGGCCGAAAGTCGCGAATGCCCTCGATGGTCATCTCGGCCTTGGAGCTGCCGCTCGCAGTCTGGATCTGAATCCTTGCCAGTCCCAGCCATCGCTCGAGGAAGTTGCTGGTCAAGTGAATATCCTGGATGCGGGCAAAGGTGAGGTTGATTTCTTTGCGAAAGAGAACGCCCCACTGCATCGAGACCCCTTCTTCTGAAAAGCGGTAGCGCATCGTGTGGTAGCGAAAGTAGAGCGGAATCAACACGAATGGGAAGAAGGGGCCCGCCACCAGCGACGACAACATGTAGTAGCTCATCAAGCTCTCGTGCGGCCGCTTGATGGCGAGAATCTCGTCGTTGGAGAGTGACGTCGGGAGCTCGGGCACGTTCATATGGCCTCCCCCAGAAGAGGTGTCACGTCAGGATACCTGAAGCGGCCGGTGTGGTTGCCAGGCACGCGACTCGTTTCCGCACGCCCTTCCCGTGAGGATGCCAGGCACCTCCGCCGCACGCGGTCTTTCCGTTAGCACCCGGGCGTTTCCAGTCGGTGGGTGTTGCGATTGAAATTACTAATTACTAATTCCTAATTCCTATTTGCTACTTCAACCAACCCCGGGTGTAGTCGAGGTCCTCAAAAGAATCGGCAAAAGCAGT
>JASJGQ010000413.1:0-5507 GCA_033791425.1 Acidobacteriota bacterium | reverse complement strand
GACGTCCTTGTCGCCCTCGGGCCGGTCAACGCCCTCGACGGCATCGAAAAGGCAACACAGTGAATTAGGAATTAGGAATTAGGAATTTCGGACCAACCACCCACCGACAAATGACGTTCAAGTGCTGCGAGGGACCGGGGTCACGCCCGACGGACGGGCCTGGCTCCAGCCTGGCACCTCACGGGAACCACCTCTGGATACGAGACACGTGCGGCGGAGGTGCCATTTTGAACATTGTTTGACTCGCGAGTGTTGCCGGCGGGAGTGGCGCCGCGGGCAAACAATGATCAGGGTGGCTCCTCCCGGGAACCGCTTCTGCATACGAGACGCATGCGGCGGAGGTGCCATTTTCAATATTGTTGGGCACTCGAGCACCCACGTCGGCAAATCGACCCGGGCCAACAATGTTGAAGGTGGCTCCTCTCGGGAAGAACGTGCGGAACGGCGGCTACGCCCCTGCCGTCGCAAGCTTTCCGGGATATGCCGCCACCGCAGCACCGAGGATCTTCATGGCGCGAGTCAATGTACCGGCCTCGTACATGAACGCCACTCGAACCTCATCGACCCCGAGACCGGGGGTGACATAGAAGCCTTCGCCCGGCGCCAGGCACACAGTCTCGCCGTCGTGCGAAAAGTCGCGCAACAGAAAGACCGCAAACTCCTCGCAGTTGTCGATGGGCAGGCGCGTCATGGTGTAGAACGAGCCCTCGGAGAGGTGCGGGCTAACGCCCTCGATCGCGGACAGGCCCTTGAAGACGGCATCGCGACGACGCTCATACTCGCTGCACAGGTTTTCGGAGTAGGCGCGGCCGTGTTCGAGCATCGGCACCACCATCAGCTGCTCGGCAGTCGCTACCGATAGCCGAGCCTGGCAATAGCGCAGGGCCACATCAAGCACCTCGCGGTTATGGGTCGCCATGCAGCCGATCCTCACCCCGCAGGCGTTGAACCTTTTCGACACGCTGTCGACAACGATGATCTTTTGTGCGAGCTCGGTGAACTCGGTAAAGCTGCGAACCGTGCCGCCGCCAAAAACGAACTCTCGGTAAACCTCGTCGCAGATCACGAAGAGGTCGTTCTCCAGAGCCACCTGAGCCACCGCTTCCAACTCCTCGGCGGTATAAACCGTGCCGGTGGGGTTGGATGGATTGCACAGGAGGATGGCCTTCGTGTTTGGCGTCAGGGAGGCGCGCAGTCGATCGATCGAATGGAAGTGGTAACCGTCCTCCACCTTGAGGGTGATTGGGACCATGGTGACATCGGCCTGCACCGCAAAACTCAAGTAATTGGTGTAGCAGGGCTCGAAGACCAGCACCTCGCCGCCGCCACCGGCAACGATCGCGAGGATGAAGGTGATGGCCTCGCTGGCGCCGGCGGTGACCAGGATCTCGTCGGGGGCAAAGGCGATGTTCCAACTCGAAAAAAACGCGCTCCACGCTTCGCGCGCCACCGGCAGTCCCTCGCTCGGTGCATACGCCAGGGTCGCCAACGGCAGGTCGTGCAACTCGGCCATCATCTCGGGCGGGGTCGGCATATCGGGTTGGCCGATATTGAGGTAGATCACGTTGGTGCCACGGGCCTCGGCGGCACGGGCGTGCGGCGCGAGTTTTCGGATCGGCGACGCCTGGAGCTTCGAAGAGTTTGCAGAGAGTGACGGCATAGAGGACCTCCCCGGCGGACAACACCGTTGGCTGGATTGTATCTCAGCTTTCGCGTGCTTGAGTGCACATCGGGAATGGGAACGGGAACGGGGACGGGGACGAGCCGGATGGAAGCCGTACAATTGTTCGCGCGTAGGTAACAACAGATGTACTCGTTCAGCAAATGGAAAGAAAAGTACGGCAGGGCCACCCTCTCCTCGCTGTGGGACCTCTTCATGGTGTGGGTGGTGATCATCAATCTCTGCCTCATCCTTTTCGACCTGACCTATCTCTGGCTGCGGCCCACCTACTTCCGGTACGTGCCCTTCGTGACCCGCATCTGGGACCCGGTGCTGGGCATCCGGCCCAACCCCCTCACCGATGACCTGATCGAGCAGGCGAAATCGGCGCAGGCTCTTTTCGATCTCGACCCTGAGGCTCCGGCCCTGCCCAGGAAACTCGAAGCCCTCCAGGTCTTGAGCACGCGTGTATTTATTGAAAACCCCTTTTTCAGGTCGGGCCAGACCAGTGACCTCGACGCCATCAAGGCGATCATGGCCGGGGAGACCGGGCACGCCACCAACAGGCTTGGCAACCCCGCGATTCTGGCTGAAATCGCCAGGGATTACTGGAGGGGTCCACCCGACCTCCTGAGCCGGCGCTTCGATGTCTTCGAAGGCCAGATCGAGCCCCGCTTGGCGGTCAACTACTTCCGCGGATACGACCTGAACGGCCACCTGGTGGACCATTTCTGGAAGATCGATCTCCCATTCCTGATCCTCTTCTGGATTGAGTTCGTGACGCGATTCGTCCTCGCGGTGCGGCGCCGCACCTACGCCCGTTGGTACTTCTTCCCAATCGTCAACTGGTATGACCTCTTGAGCCTGATCCCGGTAATGGCTCTCCGGCCGCTGCGCTTGCTGCGCGTGGTCTCGATCTACATGCGGCTCCGCCAGTCGGACCTCTCCCGGGTCGGCAGGGACTTCCTCAGCCGGGGCGTCGCCTATATCTCGAACATCATTACCGAAGAGGTCTCCGACCGGGTCGCGGTGCGGATCCTCGACGAGTACCGCGAGGAGATCGAGGACGGCACCCACGTGCGGATCGCCCGCTCTGTGGTCGAGCCTCGCCGTGAGGAGATCGAGCGGGTCCTGGTGAGCCAACTTCGTGGCATCCTCACCGACCAGGAGACCATCGAACGGTTCCGGCTTCTGCTGACGCTCAACCTCGAAAATGCGGTGGCCGAATCCGAGAGCCTGCGTTCCCTGCCCCTGCCCCACATGGTGGTCAAACCTGTCGTCCGAGCGGTGGGCGAGGTCATTCTCGACACCACACTCGAGACCATCAGCACCACCCTCGACACCCCGGACGGCGACCAGGCGGTCCAGGCTGTGGCAGCCTCGATCCTCGACTCCGTCTTTAGCGGCCCCGCCCTCGGCGAATTCGAGTCGCTGGCCCGGGACATCAGCCTCCAGGTCATCGACCACATGAAAGAAGTCGTCGAGGTCAAGAAGTGGGCCCTGCCCGACGAGCAGGTCCCGCGCCCCGACATGTCCTGGGAGACCACCGATGATCAGGTGAACGATTCGTAGGGTGGGCCTTGGCCCACCTTCAGGGCCGCCGCCATACACACGAATTCGCCACGTAGGTGGACGCCTCTGATGGTGGGCTTAAGCCCACCCTACGGGTCTACAAAACGCCTGCTGCGGAGGCCCCGGATCCGCGCGTGGATACGAGTCGCGCGCGGCGGAGGTGCCATTCTTTGCATTGTTTGATCCTCCATTGCCCCGGTCAGCGGGGATTGCCTCAGGCAAACAATGCATAGGGTGGCTCCTCTCGGGAATGCCGCCGGGAAAGCCAATCTAAGGTGGAATGCCTTTCAGCGCTTCGCGGCCGTCATCCGATCAAGCCTCAACGTGGCATCAATGCCCATGAAGTGCCGCCCAGCCAGCACCACAACCAACATGGCGCCGAGAGCGACAGCGGCGGCAATCATGAACATGACCACGATCTGATAGGCCACGGCCTGCATGGGCGGTGACCCGGCCAGAATCTGGCCGGTCATCATCCCCGGCAACGAAACGATCCCCGCAGCCGCCATCGAGTTGATGATCGGGATCATGCCGGTCCGAACCGCGTCATTGAGCGGCGCTGCGAGCGCTTCGCGCCGGGTCGCGCCGTAGGCGATCCGCAGCTCGACCTCGGCCGAGCGGACCTCGAGGTGGTCCATGAAGCGGTCGAGACAGAGAGAGATCCCGGTCAGGGAGTTGCCGAGGATCATCCCGAGCAGCGGGATCACGTACTGCGGGTCGTACCAGGGCTCGACGCCGACCACCACTTGGGTGACGATGCCGCCGACCAGGAAGCAGGTTGCCGCCATGGTCAGCCAGGCGTCGGCGAGGATCCCGCGATAGCGGCGGGAGGCACGGCTCACCGCCTCGCGGGCGGCAAAGGCCGTCATCAGCAGCAGCAGACCGACCACCAACCACGGGTTGGAAACCGCAAAGACGCGCTCGAGGATCAGACCGAGCAGGCCGAGTTGGACGACGGTGCGAATGGCGGCAACCGCCAACCGCTTACCGACACCGAGTTGCAGCACCATCGATACGATGCCGGCGGCCACGATGAGGAGGGTGGCGATGCCCAACTGCAGGGGCCCGAGTTGGATCAGCCCACTCATCGGACACCCTCCAACCGGCCGTCGGCGAGCCGAAGATGGCGGTCGGCACGGCCGTTGAGCCCGGGATCATGAAAAACACAGAGGACGAGCCGGCCCGGCCGCCGGGCAAAGGTGAGCAGCAACTCGAATGACGCCGACACGGCGTCCGGATCGAGACCGGAGAGGGGCTCGTCGGCGACCAGCACCGGTGGGTCCCACATCAGACCACGCACCAGGGCGATGCGATGGCGCTCGCCGCCCGACAGGGTGCGGACCTCGCGGTCGAGCGGCAGACGGTCCAGCCCGACCGACCCAAGCAGACGATTGGCCTCCCCCTCGTCGAAGGCTCGACCCTTGCCGGCTCGCTGGGTAAAAGGGAAGGCGAGGTTGTCACCGACCGAGCCACTGATCATCGGCGCGTCCTGGGCGACCAGGCTCACCTTCGTCCGCCACGACGGCAACTGCGCGCAGGGGTAGTCCTCGCCGTCCAGCCGTCGAACGGCGTCGGGCGACCAGGCAAGCCCGGTAACGTGACGCAGAAGAGTCGATTTCCCGCCGCCGGAGGGGCCTTCGATCGCCACGCACTGGCCATCCGCCAACGCCAGCGACACGTCCTCGAACAGCACCCGCCCCTCGCCGTCGCGCGCACTGAACGGACCACACTCAAAGAACGCCGTCATGGATGCAGTTTAGCGGGTTTCTACGACAGCATCACGATGATCGGAGGACGAGTCTTCAACGCAAAGACGCCAAGATGCAAAGGCCAACCCGGAAGGCAACGCAGAGGCGCGGAGGCGCGGAGACGCAAAACCCACACATAGGAGAAACCGCAGATCACGCAGCTGAACGCAGATACGCGTGTGCGGCGGAGGTGCCATTTGTCGCATTGTTTGGGCTCGGCTCATCAATCCGCCCACATCGCTCGGGCAAACAATGCGATGGGTGGCTCCTCCCGGGAACCGCGCATTGAAAGGCGGGTTCAGTCGAACGCCTCGGGAAGTGGCGGCTCTTCCCTGCAGGAGATTTCTCCGCTCGCTACGCTCGGTCGAAATGACAGACAATTTTCGGCATACATGATAAAAAGCGCGTCTCCTTTTCTCCCTTTCTCCCTTTCTCCTCTGCTCCTTTGCCCCTCTGCTCCTCCGCCACTCTGCGCCTTTGCGTCTCTGCGTCTTTGCGTTTTCTTCCGAATTCGGGTCTTCGACCGG
>JASJGQ010000412.1:0-6566 GCA_033791425.1 Acidobacteriota bacterium | reverse complement strand
GCGGCTAACAGCGGGTGATGTGGACCTCGACCGGCCGCGGATCGGCTCGCTCTGGCCGCACTGCCCTTGCCCCTGTTCTCGTCGCGGTTCTATAGTGCGCACTATGCAGGAACATCACGGGCAATCCGCAGGCCGCGAGGAGGCGCCGAACGCAAAGGGCTCGGTGAAGGTGGGCTTGTACCGCGAACTGGAACAACCGCCGCCATCGCGACCGTGATTGCCGTCTTGTTTGCGACGATGGCGCCCGCCGAGGAGAGATCGATGACGGCCCCCCGGCTCGACCACCCACCCACCGTCGACGGCGTCATCGACGAGACCGAGTGGGTGGCAGCAGCCGTCACCGAGGGCTTCGTCCAGTTCGAGCCCGAGTTTGGCGCCGCTTCAAGTTTCCGCACCGTCGTGTTGATCGGTTCGACCCCGGAAGCACTCTATGTGGCATTCCGGTGCTTCGACCCCGAGCCGGACAAGATCGCGGCTGCGGTCACTTCACGTGACGGGGATCTGGAGCGGGACGATTCGGTGGTCCTCATGGTCGACACCCTCCACGACCGCCGGACGGGCTATTCCTTTGCCACCAATGTCCTCGGGGTGCAGACCGACGGCAAGATCGCCGACAATGGCCGGGTCGTCGACGACCGGTGGGATGGCACCTGGCTCAGCGCCGGCAGCCGAACAGCGGACGGCTGGACCGCCGAGTTCGAGATCCCGTTTCGGATGCTCCGCTTCGAGAGTGGCGAGGAGATGACGTGGGGCATCAACTTCCGACGGCGTATCCCGCGCCGGCTCGAGACGTCGCTGTGGGCGGGCCCGGGCGAGTCGATCTGGAGGGTCTCGGTCTTCGGTGTCCTCGCAGGTCTTGAAATTCGGGCTATAGATCTCAAGAGATTTGCAGTCATACCCTACGGCCTGGTGGCGGTCGAAAAGGGTGGAGGCATCGAGACGAAATTCGGTGGCGATATCAGGTTTCGCATCAAGAACGACCTGAGCGCGGACGTGACGGTGAACCCGGACTTCGCCCTCATCGAAGCCGACGTCGAGGAGATCAACTTGACCCGGTTCGAACTGCGGGTGCCCGAGAAGCGGCCCTTCTTTCTCGAAGGGCTGGAGATGTTCGACCAGAGGATCACCCAGTTCTACAGTCGACGGATCGGTGACATCCTCGCGGGAGGGAAGCTGGTCGGTGGTCTCGCAGGGTTTGACGTCGCCGCCATCGCGACTCGTGCCGATGTCGAAATCGAACTGGAGGACGGGCAACTGGCGACGGAAGATGCCGACTACACCGTGCTCAGATTTCAACGCGGGGTTTTTGGACCCTCGACCATCGGTCTTCTGGCCGCGAATCGAAAGGTCGGGGGGGTGAATGCCGGCTCGATCGGTGCCGATATGACCCTCTTTTTCACCGACACCCTGGGCATGACCGGTCAGTTTTTACGTTCCCATGGGCCGACCTATGACGGAACCACTGGGTGGTTCTTACGACCCGCCTTCGACTCGGCGAACAGCCACTTCCACGTCCGCTACACATCGCTCGACGCCGGGCTGCGCGACAACGTCAACGTCATCGGTTTCCTCAAAGACGACGACCGACGGGAGGTGGACGCCGAGGTCACGCACCAGATCTGGTTTCAAAATAGTGCGGCGGAGAATCTCCAGGGCAAGGTCAACTACAACCGCTACCGGAGCCAGGAGGGCGTCCTGAGAAGTTGGGAGCTGGAGACCGACGTTGAATTGGTCTTCACCAGCGGGTGGCAGGTCGAACTGTCCTACGTTGACGGTTTTGAACTCTTCGAGAAGGAGTATTCCAACACGCTCACGAGCCTCCAATTCGGCTACGACAACCGCAGAGGGAGGGCAGTCTTTCTCGAGGTCGGATCGGGCACCAACTTCGGCAGCGATCTCACGTTGGCTACCCTCGAGGGCAAATTCAAGATATCGGATGCGTGGCGCTTCGAGTACGAGGGCACGTGGCTCCAACTCGACCCCGATCCGGAGCTCGAGAGCACGTGGATCCACGTCTTTCGCACCAGTTACTACGTCACCAATAACCTCTTCGCCACCCTCTTCGTACAGACCAATTCGGCGATCGAAAAAGAAAACGTGCAGGTCCTTGCCGTGTGGCGCTTCCGCCCTCCCTTTGCTTCGCTTCAACTCGCCTACCAACGCGGCACGTCCGAGATCGGCAGGCCCTCCGAACAGGGCGACACCATTTTCACAAAGTTGTCCTGGGTTTTTTGAAAAAGGAGAAATGATGAGAATCGCCACCCTGCACCGTGCACTTGTCATCTGGACTGCATTGGTTGTCGTCTGGGCCACCGTCGCCACAGCCTCGAAGCCGTCCCAGACCGGATACCCCCGGCTCATGCAGGGGCCGATGGTCGGTGTTGTCACTCCGGAGTCGGCGAAGATCTGGATTCGAACGAGCGGTGAAATGCCGGTCACGATCCAGTACGCCACAAACCGGGACTTTGATTCGTATCTCGAGACCGAACCGGTGACCGTGTTGAAAGCCAACGACTACACCGAGGTCATCACCATCATCGGGCTCGAACCGGAGACCGAGTATTTCTATCGCCTGACCACCGATGGCATACCCGATCGTTATCTCAAGATGCTCAAGCCATTGCGATTCAAAACTGCACCACTGCCCGGCAGCGACGCCAATCTGCGAATTGTCTTTGGTTCATGCCCGAAATATATGGATGACCGCATCCAACCGATCTGGCCCTGGGTGGAACACTACGACCCAGACATTCTCTTTTGGATCGGCGACAACATCTATGGAGATTCCCTCGACCCGGACATCCTGCGCGAGGAGTACCGGAGGCAACGTGACATTCCCGCTCTGCAACCGATTCTTCACAACACGTCGCACCTCGCGGTCTGGGACGACCACGATTTCGCGCTCAACAACCACGATCGAACCAACCCCGTGAAAGAGGGGGCCTACGATGTCTTTCGCGAGTACTGGGCCAACCCGTCGTACGGCCTGCCCGACGTCAAAGGGATCTTCTTCAAATACACGTGGGGGAAGGTCGATTTCTTTGTCCTCGACGGCCGCTGGTACCGCGACCCGGACGAAGACCCCGATACGCCGGACAAGACGATGCTGGGCGCGGCGCAGTTCGAGTGGCTGACAACCGAGCTCGAAGCCAGTACCGCGGTCTTCAAGGTCCTGGTGTCGGGCAGCGGTTGGAGCAAGAACAAAGGGGAGGGAGGGGACTCCTGGGCAGCCTTCCTCCACGAGCGCGACCGCCTCTTTGATTTCATCCGGGATCAGAATGTCACCGGTGTCGTCATGATGTCCGGTGACACGCACATCGGCGAGCTCAACGTCATTCCGTGGTCGGAGCATGGGGGCTATGATCTGTACGACATGGTGAGCTCGCCGCTCGCACAGGTCATCCCCGACAGCTGGCTCGAACGGCGGCCCGAACAACGGATCTGGCCGGTCTATTTTCAGGGCAGCAACTTCGGTCTGGTGGAGTTTTTCATGGGCGACGACCCGCGGATGGTTTTCCAGTTGATCGACACCCACGGACGGCGGGTGTGGGAGCCCTTCGAGGTCCATGCGTCGGAACTGGTCAACGGCGTGACGTCGTGGCCCGACAAGGTCAGTGAAATTTCGCGCCAACGGCAGGAACACCTCGGCGCCGGCGAAGGCTATTATGAGATCCCTGTGGAGGACTGATTCTATGAAAATTCTGGCTGCTGCGCTCTGTGTCGTGTGCCTGACTCTGGTGGCTGCGCTGCCGGTCGTTGCCGCGGATGATCCTGGAGATGACCTGGTTTTCATCGTCGCGGCCGATATGCGGAACTTTGCCGCCGACGGTGAGTGGTCGGAAAATTTCTCCGGTGCCTGCGAGGCGATCAAGAAGGTCGGTGGTGGCGCTTTCATGATCAGTCCGGGAGACCTGGACGTCGATCCGCCGTCGGCCGTCCGCGACATGATCGATCAGGTCCTGGGCGAGGACTACCCGTGGTACCCGGTGCTCGGCAACCACGACCCCGAATCGCCTTCGAGCATGCGATACCTCCGCGCCTACAGTCTGACCGTGCCCAACGTGGTTCATCGGGGCCCAAAGGGCTGCGAGGCAACCACCTACTCCTTTGATTTGGGTGACAGCCACTTTGTCGTTCTCAACCAGTACTACGACGGGGTGAACGATTGGGGGATCGAGGGTGATGTCGTGCCGGAGCTGCTGCAGTGGTTGGATGCGGATCTGGCGGCGACGACGAAGAAGCACCGCTTCGTATTCGGCCACGAACCGCTTGTCCCAATGCCCGACATGGGCAACGGGCGGATTCGCCACCAGGGCGACTCGTTGGACGAAAACTGGGAAAGCGCGTTCGCCTTTTTCCAGGTGATGAAGAAGCATGATGTTGACGCTTACGTCTGCGGCCACACCCACAACACCTCGTACGCAAAGATCAACGGGCTGTGGCAGATCGATGCGGGCCATGCCAGGGGCCTCGAGGAGACTTCCTACGCTGACCAGATGTATCACGCGATCGACCGCGCGATCAAAGAAGGGCGGATAAAGGGTGTCGGAGAGGCGAAATCGATCCGACAGCTCTACCGCGACGATCCATACCACGTTGATTACTGGTTCAAATACCTTGGTCTTGAAGACCAACCGGTCACCCAGACTCTGGCTCAGTTCTACGATGAGTACGGCAGCGACCCCACTGCGCGAGACAGGTGGTATGAACGCCAGATCGAGGGCCGGGGGCAGACCAGATCGTCATTCTTCAAGGTCTTTGTCGGCCCCGACGAAATCAAGGTGGAGATTTACCGGGATGATGCGCACGGCGGGCCATACACGCTACGGGAGACGGTGATCCTGAATTAGGAATTAGGAATTGCCATCGCACCCGCTCCTCTTCGATTTCAGATTTCGGAATTGCCATCGCGTGTTCCCGGGACGTGTAGATTCCGTTCTCACCAACACCCTCGCCATAGATTTCGGATATTCCATCGCAGGTCTACGGGAAGTGTAGATTCTGTCATCACCCCCGTTTCCTTGCAGTCTTCTGGCAGGCCCTGAAGGACCTGCCTACGGCTTTCTCGACAACCAAGGATGCTTCTGAAAGGCGTAGGCGGGTCGTTTACGGCCCGCTCGACATCGTGTCATTTCGACTGAGCGAAGAAACACCTTTCAATTTGTCATTTCGACCGAGCGTAGCGAGTGGAGAAATCTCTTGAAGGGGAGCTGTTCTCGCTTTCGATGCGCCAATATGGGGCGTTCGAGTGAACCCGCCATTGAGAACGCGCTTCCCGAGAGGAGCCACCTTTAGCATTGTTCGCCCGAGACACCCCTCGGGTGTGCCGAAGATAGAGGCGTCAAACAATGCAAAAGATGGCACCTCCGCCGCACAAGGCCCGTTTCCCACTTGCATCCATCGTGGATCCTGTATCTGCGTTCATCTGCGTGATCTGCGGTTTCTCCGGATGCGACGGTGGGATGGGCCCCCTTTCTCCCCTGCACCCTTTCTCCCTTTCAGCCCGGCTGAGCTAGGATGCCTTTCGTGACAACCGACCCAACATTCGAGGATGTCCTTGCCGCGGCGGAGCGCATCCGCGGTCGTATTCACCGTACCCCTGTGATGACATCGCAGGCGATCAATCACATGGCGGGGGCACAACTCCATTTCAAGTGCGAAAACCTCCAGAAGGTCGGGGCCTTCAAGGCGCGCGGGGCCACCAACGCGGTCTTTTCACTCGACGAGGCAGCGGCGCAGCGCGGCGTTGCCACCCATTCCTCGGGCAACCACGCGGCGGCCCTGGCCTTTGCCGCGGCGAACCGCGGGATCCGGGCGCATGTCGTCATGCCCAGGACGGCGCCACCGGTGAAGAAGGCGGCGGTGGCGGGCTACGGCGCCGAGATCACCGAGTGCGAGCCGAACCTCGAAAGTCGCGAGACGACCCTCGAGGCGGTGGTCGCGCGCACCGGCGCCACCTTTATCCATGCCTACGACAACCCCATGGTGATCGCCGGTCAGGGCACCGCCGCCCTCGAGCTGATCACCGCCGTCCCCGATCTCCAAATGGTCATGGCGCCGGTGGGCGGCGGGGGGCTGATGTCAGGCACCGCAATTGCGGTGTCCGGGTCGCGCCCCGACGTCGCGGTGTGGGGGGCTGAGCCATCAGGGGCCGACGATGCCTTTCGCTCGCTGCGCGACGGTCGCATCCACCCGTCGATCAAACCGACCACAATCGCCGACGGCCTCTTGACGTCGCTCTCTGATCGAACCTTTCGTATTCTGTCCGAGCGGCTCGAGGGCATCCTCACGGTCAGCGAAGCGAACATCATTCGCGCCATGCGGCTACTGTGGGAGCGGATGAAGATCGTCGTCGAGCCCTCGGGCGCGGTGTCCCTGGCCGCCGTTCTCGAACACCCCGGGACCTTTGCCGGCCGAAGGGTCGGTTTGATCATTTCTGGAGGCAACGTCGATCTCGACCACCTGCCCTGGTCCAACGACTCCATTCGGTAGCTGGGATGGGTACTCGGGCTCAATCCACTGGAGCTGAGGGTCTTTCGGGCCGGTGAGCGGGGACCTCCATTGCG
>JASJGQ010000411.1:0-10490 GCA_033791425.1 Acidobacteriota bacterium | reverse complement strand
AAGCCTGATGCTCACAGGCGACCTCAACGTCGCCGTGGTCGAATGGATCGCCCAATACCGGGTCGCCGACCCCTTCAAATACCTCTTCAGGGTCCGCAACGTCGGCAAGACCTTCCGCGACATGAACGAGGCGGTGATGCGATCGGTGGTCGGTGACCGTTCGGTCGACGAGGTGATCACCGTCGGTCGGTTGGAGATCGAGGACGAGGTCAAGCTCAAGCTCCAGGAGCTCTGTGAGCGGTATGAGACCGGCATCGTGGTCGATCAGATCGTTCTTCAGAACGTCAATCCTCCGGATCCGGTGAAACCGTCGTTCAACGAGGTCAACCAGGCCGAGCAGGAACGCGAACGTTCGATCAACGAAGCCCGCGGGGACTACAACCGGGTGATCCCCAGGGCCGGCGGAGAGGCCAAGCAGGTCATCGAGCAGGCCAGGGGCTACGCCATTGATCGTGTCAACCGCGCCGAGGGCGACGCGGTGCTCTTCCAGGATGTCTACGCCGCCTACCGTCGCGCCCCCGAGGTGACCCGTCGGCGAATCTTCCTCGAGACCATGGAGACCATCTATCCGTTGATGCAGCGCAAGATCGTGCTCGACAGCAGCCTCGAGGGCATCTTGCCGCTCCTGCAACTGGACGGGGCGGGGGTGCAAAAATGAAACAGATTTCACTTCTTCTCGTTGCCCTTGTAATTCTTCTCGTTGTCGCGACCCTCGGTGGGGCCTTCTACGTGGTCAATGAGGCGCAGCAGGTCATCATCACCCAGTTTGGAAAACCGGTAGGCGAACCTATCTTCACCCCCGGGCTCAAAGTCAAAATGCCGTTCGTTCAAAAGGCCAACTACTTCGACAAACGCTTTCTCGAATGGGATGGCGAACCCAACGAAGTGCCGACCAGGGACAAACGGTTCATCTTCGTCGATACCTACGCCCGTTGGCGGATCACCGATCCCCTGCTTTTCTTCCAACGTCTGCGCGACGAGCGGGGTGCGCAATCGCGCCTCGACGACATACTCGATGGCGAGACCCGCAACACCATCGCCAAACACGACCTGATCGAGGTCGTACGGTCGACCAACCGTGAATTCGAGGTCAGCTCCGGTATCGAGGGCGAAGAAACCCGGCAGATCACTGCCGGCCGGGTGGTCCTCGAGCAGGAGGTCCTGGAGAATGCCTCGGCCCGCACCGAGGTGCTGGGCATCGAGATCCTCGATTTCCAATTCAAACGCACCAACTACGCCGAGGTTGACAGGCCAAAGGTCTACGAGCGCATGATCTCCGAACGCAAGCGGATCGCAGAGGAGTATCGATCCGAGGGCGCCGGCGAGGCCGCCCGCATCATCGGCGACAAGGACCGCGATCTCAAGCGCATCACGTCTGAAGCCTATCGATCGGCCCAGGAGATCAAGGGCAAGGCCGATGCCGAGGCCGCGGACATCTATGCCGCCGCCTACAACCGCGACCCCGACTTCTATCGATTCCTAAAGACGATGGAGGTCTACACCACGACCATGGACAAGGGGACGATCCTGCTGCTCTCCACCGATGGGGAGTTCCTCAAATATCTCGAAAGAGACAAGTAAGGCCAGACAATAGTTCTCAATTTTGAATTTTGAATTTTGAATGACCATCCGCGCTCCTCCGAATCCGGGGGAGCGGCGGAGGGGTCTCTTGGTCAAAACCGCTGAACAGTGATTGCCGAAACTTGGGTTGGGTGAGTGAAATTAATAATTAAAAATTAATAATTAAAAATTCAGCGGTTGGACTCAACCGGAATCGGTTGATTCGAGCCGCTGCCTGATCATCTTCAGGTCAGCCCACGCCTCGCGCTTGGCGCTCGGGGTGCGCAACATGTAGGCGGGGTGAAACAGCGGCATCAGGGGAATGCCCTTGTAGGAAGCCCATCGCCCCCGCAGGGCGCCGATGGGTTTGCTGGTCCCCAGCAAACGATGCGAAGCCGGCTTGCCGAGGGCCACCAGCACCCTGGGCGCGATGAGCTCGATCTGTTGATCGAGATAGGGCGAGCACGCGGCCACCTCGTCGTCCTTGGGGTCACGGTTCCCGGGTGGCCGGCACTTGACGATGTTGGTGATGTAGACCTGATCACGCCGCAGACCGATGGCGAAGAGCATTCGCTCGAGCAGCTGGCCCGCCTGTCCGACAAACGGTCGTCCGGTGCGGTCCTCTTCCGCTCCGGGACCTTCTCCGATGAACATCACGACCGTGTGCGGGTCACCCTCGCCAAACACCACTTTCTGCCGTTTTTCGCTCAAACGGCAAAGTTGACAGTCAGCCGCAGAAAGGGCCAGGGCCGCAAGGGGGTCTTCGCTCGAGGTACCTTGGTCGGCGACAGCGCTTTTGGCGGCGGGGGCCTGAAAGGCTCCCGGTTGGATCACCGGCGAGGTCGGCCACCCCATGTCTTCGAGGAAACGGTTGAGATCTCGAGGCCGCATGCTATCCCTCGACTGCGAGGTGGTGGACGAACCGGATCATCCGTCTGAAGGGGCGCCGGGGGGAGCATGACGACAGATTGGCTGAGGTCATCCCTCTCTCCAACATCGTGTGCCGTTTTGCCTCAATCGAGGCCTCGAAGAACCAGGCCGTCCGGACGAAAGTCAGCCCTACTTCTTTTTTGTGTCCGTGTCGGCATCATCGGTATCAGCTGCGCCAGCATCAGCGTCGCCGGCAGCAGCTTCGACGTCCGCAGCACTCCGGGTCATACCAAGCAGCCGCTGCAGACGCATCAACTCGTCATCCCGATCTGCGTCGTCCGGGACGACCGCTTTGCGCACCGCAGATGTCGGCAGGACGTCGGGGATCTGCTCCTTCGAGTCACGTTCACCGGCGGCATCCATTTCGGCACGGAACTGCTCCACCATGGCCTGGCGGTGCGCGTCCAGTTCTTCCTGAGTGAGGATGCGCCAGGTGACCTCACCGCCATCGACATCGTCACGGGCCTTGAGGGTCGGCTTTTTGAACCGGCTCTCGGTGCGGGGCTTGGCTCCGTTGATGATCTGTTCGGCGCGTTGTGAGACAACGACGATGTATCGGAAGATCGAATCAAACTCTTCGGGCAGCTCAATCATCGGGTGAAATCCTTCTCAAGCGATTCCTGAAACGCCTTTCTGATGGCGTCCAGATGGGGCTTCATTCGTGTCGATTTCTGGTGCTCGGCAATGCAAATGCCGAAAAGGGCATTAACCGCCTGATCCAGACGGTCGTTGATAATAGCATAATCGAACTCCCCGGCGACCTGAAACTCTCTGACCGCCCACTGCAAGCGCCGTTGAATGGCGTCCTGAGCGTCCTGTCGGCGTTCGCGAAGCCGGGTTTCGAGGACCTCATACGAAGGAGGGTAGACAAAGATCTTGACCACATCGGGGACCTGGGTCTTGACCTGATTCGCCCCCTGAACCTCGATGTCCAGAAAAACATCCCGCCCTGCAGCGAGCTGCACCTCAACCGCGGACCGGGAGGTGCCGTATTGGTACCCCGCGTACTCCGCCCATTCGAGGAAATCCCTGCGCTGCACCATCTCCTCGAAGGTGTCGTCGTCTACGAAGTGATAATCCACGCCATCACTCTCCGCCGGCCGCGCCGGGCGGGTCGTATGCGAGACGGAGAAGTGGCCCTCGATGCCGCGTTCGGCCAGCCGGGCAATAGTCTCGCGACTCAGGGTGGTCTTGCCGCCCCCGGAGGGCGACGACACGATAAACAGCACACCTCGAAGATCGGAGCTCATCAATAACCTCGCTCGGCGGACATTCTACGCCATCGCGGCTGTCAGGAATGCTTTACACTACGGCGATAATTCAGAGTTGCGCGCCTCGCCCCCGCGACCAGCGCTCCACCGATTTGATGTGGCGGCGGCGAGGAGGAGAGTCAATTGAAACAAAAAATGACGTCAAAAATGCTCATCATTGCCGTCCTGTTGACGGTGGCAGCCGGCCCACTCTGGGCGCAGAACGAGGGTGCCGGCACTCCCGGCGAGGGTCACCAATTGCCTCTGAAATGGGGAATCGGGGCGACCCTGTATAACCAGACACAGCCCTATAACATCGTGAGCCTACAGATCCCGCTCGCCGGGCTCGATCTCGGCGCCGCCGACGGGCTCGAGATCGAAAACAACACCACCAGCTATCACCTCAAGTTCGACTATTGGCTCTTTCCCTTTCTCAATGTGTTTCTGCTCGGCGGCCAGATCGACGGCACGACAACCGTCAAGTTGAGCAACGTGGATCTCGGTCTGCCCATCACGCTCAACAACATCAAACTCGACTATTCGGGCTTTATGTACGGCGGTGGCGCCACTCTGGCTTTCGGCGGCAAGGGGTGGTTCACCTCTCTGACGTATGACATCACGGAAACCGATCTCGACGTTGCGTCATCGGCAGTCAGCGCCTGGGTCGTGACGCCGCGGTTCGGACTCACCTTTTCCGGCGCAGCGATCTGGATCGGCGCCATGTACCAGAACGCCGAGGAAACCCACGAAGGCGTCTGGAACATGCCCTTCCTGGGCGCCGTGCCGTACCATGCAGTACTCGAACAGTCCGAACCGTGGAACTACCAGATCGGTATGGTTGCCGGGCTCGGCGAACACTGGAATCTGACCCTCGAGGGCGGCATCGGGAGCCGCAAGTCGGTTCTCGCCGCCGCGGAGTACCGCTTCGGAAAGAGGTAACTGCACGAGAGTCCGTGTTCCTCCCGGTGGCGGCACCTGTTCCGTATTTCGGACGGTGGCATCCTGATTTCAGGACATTACGGAAGCAAATCCACCGCGGATTCAATGCAACCATTGGGCCCAATTCTTGCATCTCATACCTTGAGGCCAAAATGAACCTACGCGATGATTTTGTTCGCCGATCACGATCGACGGCAGCTCCCGAAGGCCCCGAATGCCCAAGGGTCGTCATCTTCGACGGTGAGGGCGAGCCCAGGGTTGAGATTGTCGACCTCCCCGATGTCGCTGCGCCCGGCGATTTTTTCTGCCATTGCGGCACGAGGTGGCAGGTCACGGCGACACGCACCGGCGACCGGGTGCTCATCGCACAGCCGATTGAAGCCTGACGCCCTGCATCAGAGTGCGTGGAATGGGCGCGAGTCTCCAACGGAGGACCGTCACTATGCGCCCACTTTTTCGAACGGCAAGGGTTCTGCTGTGCTGTGCCACGAGTATCACAATCCTCGACGGTTGTGTTTCCATCGGGCAGAGCCGTAAAAAACCCGCGCTCCGGAGAGCGCGGGTCGTCGATTCGAAGTCGGTTGGTCGTTACTTGCGCGGGTGGTTGATCTGAGCCTGGGCTGCGGCGAGGCGCGCGATCGGTACCCGGAACGGTGAACAGCTCACGTAGTTCATGCCGACGAGGTGGCAGAATTCCACACTGTTCGGCTCGCCGCCGTGTTCGCCGCAGATACCGACCTTGAGGTCCGCCTTGGTTGAGCGACCCTTCTCGATCCCGGTCTGAACCAGCACACCGACCGAGTCGCGGTCGAGGACCTGGAAGGGATCCACCGGGAGGATCTTCTTGTCGAGATAATCCCCCAGGAAGCCGCCGATGTCATCGCGCGAGAAGCCGAAGGTCATCTGCGTCAGATCGTTAGTGCCAAAGCTGAAGAACTCGACCGACTCGGCGATCTGGTCGGCGGTGAGCGCCGCCCGCGGGATCTCGATCATCGTGCCGTAGAGGTACTCGACCTCGTCGACTTTGTACTTCTGACACACCTCGGCGTGGACCGCCTTGGCGATCTCGAGCTGGTCGTCGAGCTCGGCCTTGGCACAGGTCACCGGAACCATGATCTCCGGGAAGCATTTCTTGCCGGCCTGGCGCAGCTCAACGGCCGCCTCGAGAATGGCGCGCACCTGCATCTCGGTGATCTCGGGGAAGGTGACGCCGAGGCGAACACCGCGGTGACCCATCATGGGGTTCATCTCGTGGAGCTCGTCGGCGCGGCGGTCGAGTTCGGCGGCATCGATGCGAAGGGCGGAGGCGAGCTTCGCCCGCTCGTCTGATGCCTGCGGGACGAACTCGTGCAACGGCGGGTCGAGCAGGCGGATGGTGACCGGGCGCTCGCCCATGACCTCCATGGTCGCCTTCATGTCGCGCTTGACGAAGGGGTAGAGCTCGTCGAGGGCGGCGCGCCTTTCTGCAAGCGAACCCGACATGATCATCTTGCGGAGGATGAACAAAGGCTCCTCGGTGCCGGTTCCGTAGAACATGTGCTCGGTCCGGAAGAGGCCGATGCCCTCGGCGCCAAAGCCGATCGCGTTGCTGGCATCCTCAGGGGTGTCGGCGTTGGTCCGGACCTTGAGGACCCGGATCTCGTCCGCCAGCGACATGAAGTCGACAAAACGCGGGTTCTCGGTGGCGTCGATCATGTTGAGGGCACCCGCATACACCAGACCGCGGGTGCCGTTGAGGGTCAGTACGTCGCCTTCGTTGAACACCTTGCCGTTGGCCGTAATGGTCTTGCCGAGAACATCGATGTCGAGGGTTCCGGCGCCGACGATGCAGCACTTGCCCCAACCGCGGGCAACCAACGCAGCGTGCGAGGTCATGCCGCCGCGGCCGGTGAGAATGCCAACCGCCGCTCGCATGCCCTCCACGTCCTCGGGGTTGGTCTCCTCGCGGACCAGGAGCACGGTCTTGCCACTTTTGGCCCACTCGACGGCCGCGTTGGCCGAAAACACGATCTGGCCGGTCGCGCCGCCCGGCCCAGCCGGCAGGCCCTTGGCGATGGGCTCAGTAGCTTTCTCGGCAGCCGGATCGACTACGGGGTGCAGCAGTTCGTCGAGCTGTTCGGGCTTGAGCCGCATGACTGCGGTCCGATTTTCGATCAGGCCTTCAGACAGCATGTCCATGGCCATGTTGAGGGCCGCAGAGCCGGTGCGCTTGCCAACCCGGGTCTGCAGCATCCACAAGCGGCCGCCCTGGATTGTGAACTCGATGTCCTGCATGTCGTGGTAGTGGTTTTCGAGCTGGTTACGGATTCCGAACAGCTGCTCGTAGACCTCGGGAATCGCCTTTTGCAGCGACGGCAGGTGCTCGTTCTGATCATTCTTGGTGTCTTCGTTGAGCGGGTTGGGGGTGCGGGTGCCCGCCACCACGTCTTCGCCCTGAGCGTTGACAAGCCATTCACCGTAGAACTTGTTATCGCCGGTGGCCGGGTTGCGGGTGAAGGCGACGCCGGTGGCAGAATCGTCACCCATATTGCCAAAGACCATGGCTTGGACGTTGACCGCAGTGCCCCAATCGTCGGGGATGCCCTCGATGCGCCGATAGGAGATCGCGCGCTTGCCGTTCCACGATGAGAAGACAGCACTGATGCCGCCCCACAGCTGCTCCTTCGGGTCGTCCGGGAAGTCCTTGCCGAGCACTTCCTTGACTTTGAGCTTGAAGCGGTTGGAGAGATCCTCGAGATCCTCCGCCGAAATATCGGCGTCCGTGGCATAGCCCTTGGTTTCTTTGAGCTCTTCGAGCATGTGGTCGAGCTGTTGGCGGATGCCCTGGCCCTCCTCGGGCTCGATACCGGCGGCCTTTTCCATGACGACGTCGGAGTACATCATGATGAGTCGGCGGTAGGCGTCGTACACAAAACGCGCATTGCCGGTCTTTGCGATCAGACCGGGGATGGTGGCCGAGCACAGACCGACGTTGAGCACCGTCTCCATCATGCCCGGCATCGACGAGCGGGCGCCCGAACGGACCGACACCAGGAGCGCGTCGTCCTTGTCGCCGAACTTCGTGCCCATGACGTCTTCGATCTTGGCCATCGCGGCGTCGACCTCGACCTCGATGTTCGAGGGGTAGGTGTGTTCGTGGTCGTAGTAATAGGTGCAGACCTCAGTGGTCAGAGTGAACCCAGCCGGCACCGGGATTCCGAGGCTGGCCATCTCGGCCAGGTTGGCGCCCTTGCCGCCGAGCAGGTTTTTCATCTTGCTTTCGCCGTCGGCGGTACCGCCGCCGAACGAATAGACATACTTCGCGTCACTCACTTTTCTCCTCCTTCGACCTGCAGCTTGGAAAGATCTGCAAGTTCGGAAAATTCACGTCCTAAGTTTTTGAGCAGGGCGATCCTATTGGCCCGCACCTTCTCGTCCTCACACATCACGAGCACCTCGACAAAGAAACGCTCGAGCACGTCGGCTAAAGGCTCCATGCTCTGGAACGCCTCCTCCACCCTGCGATCGGGGAGAAGTTCCTGGAGCGCGGCTCGAAATACCTGGGTGGCTTCGTAGAGCTCGCGCTCCTCAGCCTGTTCGAAGAGCGCCGGATCGACATCCCCATCGGGCTGATCTGCGGTGATATTGCGCACCCGTTTGAAGGCGAGCGCAAGACTTCGGAAGCTGTCGGCTTCGCGAACGCGCTGCAGCGCCCCGGCGCGGGCCACCGTGTTCGGAAGATTGAACCACCCCACCGCCATGACGGCATCCGCGGTGTCGCCGGACACACTCACCACATCGGTGAGCCAGCGGCGAACCCGGTCGGCCACGAAGTCCGTGACCGCCTGCTCGAGGTCGTCAGCCCCGTCCTCCGAGTACTGCTCCACCAAATTAACTGCGGCTGTGATTGCCGCCTCGAGATCCAGATCCCAGCCGCTGTCGATCACGATCTTGACCGCGCCCTGGGCGGCCCGGCGCAGACCGAAAGGGTCCTTTGAACCCGAAGGGCGTTCACCGACGGCAAACAGCCCCGCCACCGTGTCGAGACGATCGGCAACTCCGAGCAGCCGTCCCAATTCAGAGGTGGGGACGACACCTTCGAAACCGACCGGCTGATAGTGGTCGCGAACCGCCTGCCAGACCTCGTCCTCGGCGCCCTCGAGCCGCAGATAGTGGCCGCCCATGACGCCCTGCAACTCGGGGAATTCGCCGACCATGTTGGTGAGGAGGTCGGTCTTGGCGAGCCGCGCCGTCTCGTTCAGGATCGCGCGATCAACCGAACTCTCGAGGTCGTCGGCACAGGCTGTGGCCAGGCTGCCCACCCGGACGGCCTTGTCTTCGAGCGACCCCAGCACCCGGTGAAACTCGAGGCGGCCGAGCGCCGAGGCGATTTCGGCCAGTTTCTGCTTGCGGTCCTCGTTGAAGAAAAAGCCGGCATCGGCCAGACGGGCGCCGATCACCCACTCGTTGCCCTGGCGGATCAGACCCTCGGGGTCGTCCTTGCGGTCGGCCACGGCGATAAAGCCGGGCTGGAGGACGCCCTCGGCATTTTCCAGAACCAGACACTTCTGGTGGTAGCGGAGGGTCGTCACCACGACCTCCGGCGGCAGCTCGAGATAGTCAGCATTGAAGGAGCCGGCCAGCAGACCGGGCCACTCCACCAGCTCCACATGTTCGGCCATGAGTTCGGGGTCGGGATGGATCTGCGCCCCCGCCGCGCCGGCAAGGGTCTCGGCCAGGGCCTCGATGTCACGCCGGCGCACCGCCGGGTCCACCACCACGCTGCGCTGGGCAAGGGCCGCCACATAGTCGGAGGCCTCTGAGATCTCGAACTTGGCGGGCGCGTGGACCCGATGACCGACGGTCGTCCGGCCCGAAACCCTGCCAAAGAGCTCGATCGGCACCACCTCATCGTCGAGCAGTGCCACCACACCGTGCACCGGCCGCACGAACTGGAACCTGCCGTCGCCCCACCGCATCATCTTCGGAAACCGCAGCGCGGTCACGATCGACGGCACCAGTTCGGCGAGGATCTCCGCCGACGCACGACCCTCGTGCACGACGGTCGCCGTGAGGTACTCGCCCTTGTCCGTCTCGACACGGCCGATCTCGGCAAAGGGCAGACCCACCTTGCGGGCAAAACCCTCGCCGGCCGGGGTCGCACTGCCGTCTTCGGCCACCGCTACCCGGACCGGCGGACCGGTCATCTCCTCGGTACGGTCGGGCTGGCGTTCGGGAAGACCCCCCACCAGCACTGCGAGACGGCGCGACGTGGACCACACATCAACGGTTGCGTCTGAGAAACCAGCCTCGACCAGCCTGGCAACAAACAGTTCGTGCAGTTGCCGGCGCGCCCCGGGCAGGGCCGCGGCCGGAATCTCCTCGGTCCGGATCTCGAGCAGGAAGGTGGCCATCAGTCGGCCCCCTCTTCGTCGTTGTCCGGACCACCCCCGAGGGGGAAGCCGAGCCGTTCGCGCTGATCGAGCGATGCCTTCGCCGCCGCCACCGCATTGCGGCGCACGCGGGCGATCAGTCCGACCCGCTCGGTCACGGAGATGGCGCCCCGCGCGTCCATGAGATTGAAGAGGTGCGAGGTCTTGAGGGTCGCTTCGAGGGCCGGAATCACCAGCGGCGGATCGTGATCGAGGCAACGCTGGGCCTCGACCTCCCAGTCGCCGAGGTGACGCCGGAGCATCTCCACATCGGCAACTTCGAAACCATAGATTGAGGACTCGCGCTCGTCGGAGAGCCGGATCTTGCCGTATGGCACGCCCCCACCCCACTCGATGTCGTAGATGGAGTCCTTGCGGCCGAGGAACATGGCGATCCGCT
>JASJGQ010000410.1:0-20729 GCA_033791425.1 Acidobacteriota bacterium | reverse complement strand
GGACATAGGCCTCGCTGCGCAGCTCGGGGCACGAAGCCGAGGCGCAGACGATGGCAAAGTGGATGCGCGGTTCCCCCAGCGGCAAGATCTTCTGGTGCTCGTAGGCATGCAGGCTGAGCGTCTCTCCGGCAATCAGGTATTTGTCGCGGTAGAAGAATCGCAGCTTGCCGAAGGCGGAGCGCGGGGAACTGCCGTCGAGGATGCCGCGGATGGCAAGTACGTTGTAGGCGTTGATGTGAAACGCGAGGACGGACAGCGCACCCTGCCCGGCGAGATCGGCGGTTGCGATGGCCTCGACGGTCTCCTCAAACTGTGGGTCGGCGGCGATGGCGTCGTAGTCCACGCGGCCGTCGACCACGTGCTCGCGGAGGATCCCATCCCAGGCCGTCCAGTCGATGACCGCCTCGAGGCTGCCCTCAGCCGCCGCCAGCGGGCTCAGACCGAGGAGGAGGAGGGCCAGTGCGCGGGTTTTATTCAACATCTCGGTCGTTCCTATTCCGCACGGGGCCTCGCGGTAACCGGCGGTTGTCTTTTCATATCCTGGGCCGTGCACGTCCCCCCTACCGCACCCGAGTCACAGAAAAATTGTGCGATGGAAACGATTTCTCACCTATTGGTTTTCGGCACCTCTCCGGGTGCACCCCTGGAAACCCTACAATGGCCCGGGTCTCATGATCTGCTCGTTCACGGCATTTGTGCCCCGGGCGGCGACGAGGGGACCCAATTGAAGTTGGACGATTCGTACTGAGTACAAGGAGTATCTGATGAGGTTTCGCGCCGGTGTGTATTTCATGGTGTCGCTCGTCGCCCTCGGAGTCTTTGCCTCCCGGGTTGAGGGAACTGACTACGACCTCTACTACCTCGGCGGGCAATCCAATATGGACGGCTACGGGCGGGTGGAGGAGCTCCCGGTAGGACTCACTGGCGCGGTCGACGGCGTGATGATATTCCACGGCAACACCTCGGGGGACGCCACCGCAGTCGACGGGCGCGGGGTGTGGGCTGAGCTCGGGCCGGGCCACGGCGCCGGCTACTCGTCGGATGGCGAGACGGTGACCTCTTCGGATCGTTTCGGGGTCGAGCTCACGTTCGCCCGGACCCTGCAGAAGCTCGATCCGGACGCCAGGATCGCCATCATCAAATATTCGAAGGGCGGGAGCTCCATCGACCGCGAGGCGGCCAAATACTCCGGGTGTTGGGCCCCCGATTATCCCGGAATCAACCAGTACGACCATTTTCTGGCAACGGTCCGTAACGCCATGGCGGTGGCCGACATCGACGGCGATGGTGAACCCGACACGCTCAACCCGAAGGGCATCCTCTGGATGCAGGGCGAGTCCGACGGCGCCTACACCGCAGCCATCGCCGGACGCTACGAGGTCAATCTCGCTCGCCTGATGGTCCTGGTTCGGGCTGCCCTGCGGGTCGACGACCTGCCGGTGGTGATCGGGCGTATTTCCGACTCCGGGCAAGACGACGACGAAAAGGACGGGATGGTCTGGAACCACGGTGACATGATCCGCGAGGCGCAGGCCTCCTTTGTTGCCGGCGATAGGCACGCAGCACTGGTCACCAGCACCGATGACTACGGATACTCCGACGTGTGGCACTACAACAGCGCGGGATATGTCGATCTCGGAAAAGAATTCGCGGTTGCCGTATACAGTCTCCAGGGCGAATCTCCATCGGCGGTGGCCGACCCCGATCCTCTGAGATTCCAAACGGAAATCGACGCCTTTGCGCTCAGGGACGAAACGAACGCTCCGGCGGAGGATCCCCTGCTCTTCGTCGGCAGCTCCAGCATCAGATACTGGTCCACGGAGAAATCATTTCCGAGTTGCGGAACCCTCAACCGCGGTTTTGGAGGCGCCCACATTTCGGACGTTCAACACTACTATCAGCAGACGGTGGCCGAAAACCGGCCGCGGGCAATTGTCTTCTATGCCGGCGACAACGACATCGCATTCGGCAAGAGCCCAGCCCGGGTCTTCGAGAACTTCAGGGGTTTCGTCGCGACCGTACGGCGCGACCTCCCCGACACCCCAATCTTCTTCCTCGCCATCAAACCGAGCGGGAGTCGCTGGCACCTGTGGAACAACATGGCCGAGGCCAACAGCCTCATCCAAACCTGGGCCGAGTCGCAGCCGAATCTCGAGTTTGTGGACGTCGCGACGCCGATGCTCGGCGATGGCGGAGTGCCGAAGGAGGAGTTGTTCGTGGGCGATCGCCTCCACCTGAACGTCAATGGATATGTGCTGTGGAACTCGATTCTCGGTCCATTCCTTGCTCCCTACTGCGCGTCCGAAAGCGCGCAGTAGGAGCCGGACGAGGCTCGATCAGTCAATCTGCAATGAGTGACCGCGGTCTGGGCCCAGTTCGAGCCATCAGCGCCCGGCAAATCTGAAGAGACCCTCGCTTCGAGCCATCGCAGCTCGCGCGTCTCGGAACGTCACACATATTGCCAAGGCTCACTTTCTGTCAGGAACCCGTGGTAGCATCAGCAATCGAATGAGACTCGATATCGAAAACAACCCCAAAGGACGGCACATGAAAAACCTCACGAGAACGACGGCGACAACGATCGCGATCGCCATACTGGCGATCGCCCTCTCCCCTGCCCCGCAGGCATTTGCCGACTCGCACACCACGGATAAGGCCGCGGAAGCCACCACCCAGAAAGCGGTGCTGGTCACAGGTGCGAGCACCGGAATCGGCCGCAAGATCACCGAGGACCTCGCGGGACGCGGCATCTTTGTCTATGCCGGGGCGCGCAAAGACTCGGACATGAAGGAGCTCAACGCCATCAAGAACGTGATGGCGATCCAGCTGGATGTCACCATCCAGGACGAGATCGATGCGGCCGTTGCGACCATCACCAAGGAGGGCCGCGGGCTTTATGCTCTCGTCAACAACGCCGGCGTCGCCGTCATGGCTCCGTTGATCGAAGTCGAGGAGTCGGAGCTTGATTTCATCTTCGATGTCAACATCTATGGCCCCTACCGGATCACCAAGGCCTTCAGCCCGCTCATCATCGCGTCCAAGGGGAGGATCACCACCATTTCCTCAATTGCCGGGATTCTCGCGGGCACCATGTACGGGCCCTACAGCATGAGCAAGCACGCCATGGAAGCCTATTCCGATTCTCTTGCCAGTGAAATGCAGCGTTTTGACGTGACAGTGAGCGTCGTCGAGCCCGGCAGCTACAATTCGGACATCAGCGCGACAACGATGAAGAGAATGAAAAAGAAAGGCCTCGAGATCGAAGGCTCGCCGTACGAGAAGGAGTTGCGGAGCATGCTGGAACGCGACGGCAGCAGGGCGCAATACAAAGATCCTGACGAAGTGGCCGATGCCGTGTATCACGCTCTGTTCGATGAGAACCCCAAGATGCGTTACATGGTGGTGCCAAACCTGCAGCAGGCGGAGATGACGATCGGCAGGGCGATGACTGAAATGGTCCAGCTCAACCAGGATCAGACCTACACCTTTGACCGCGAGACGCTGATCAAGATGCTGGACGAGTCACTGGCAGCGGTCGCGACTCCGAAAACCGACGACTGAGTCGGGCTCGCGGTGAGGAGAAGCTCACCGTTCCCCTTGGCTCGTCCGTGGTCCAAAGAGCGTTCGATCGAGGGACAGCCGCCCCGGGCCCATGGCGATGAGCAGGACGGCGATGCAGAAATAGACCACGGAGAGCTCGTACGACGAGCCTCCGGAGGCTACGAATGGATCACCGCGCATGACGGCGTGCATGTAGAACGCCACCGCCATGGTTGAGGCGATCCCCAGGGAGGCCAATGGCGTCAGGAGCCCGAGAACCCATGCCAGCCCGCCACCGAACTCGGACACGGCGGCGAGGGCCTGGAACACTCCCGGAGCGAATGCATCGGGACCCATCCAGCCAAAGGGGTTCTGGATCTTGCCCCAACCATGCAGCATGAAGGCGAGACCCGCCACGACCCGGAGGAGCAGCAGGGCGACATCTCCAAAGGTCGAGTGAGAGGAAACCGAAAGGTATTTTTTGAGGTGCATGGTGGCCCTTTCCGAGGTGTTGAATCGGCGCCTCGCAAGCGGTGTCGAGGTGCGCGCCGCGACTTCAGGAGTGTCGTTGCTTCGGCTCAGGCTAGCACGGTCGTGAGACCCGACATCGACCGCCTCTTGGATGGAGGTTGCCGAACCGATCGGTCGTCAGCGACCGGAATGAGACCCGAGGCCCTGCGGTTTCTAATTCTGTAACTCGAACCCCACATGATGTAAACCCGGGAGGTTTATGATGACGATCCTTCGAACGACAGGCTGCCGCGCCATTCTCATTGCTTTGGTTCTTTCCACGCCTCTCCTGGCTCAAGCTCAGGAGGAGGGCGCGATGCCGGAAATGACGCCCGAAATGCAGGCCGAAATGGCGGCGTGGATGAAGATCGCGCAGCCCGGCGCCCACCACGAACACCTGGCCCCTTTCGTCGGCACCTGGGAGGGTGAGGTCACCATGTGGATGGGTCCCGACCAGGCTCCGATGACCGAGACGACCCAAGCGACGGCTTCATGGCTTCTGGAGGGCCGATTTCTGCAGTGGAATCAAACCGGAAAATTCGGCGACATGCCCTACGAAAGCATGGCTATCGAAGGCTACAACAATGGTGATAAACGCTACGAGTCGATCTGGCTCGACAATTTCGGCACCATCATGGTGTTCTTCACCGGATCGTGCTCCGACGGCGGCAAACACCGTGAGATGGCCACGACGTTCGCTGATGTGGTCGCCGGAGGAACGGTCGATTATCGCACCGAGTACCAGTGGATCGACGAGGACCACTTCACCTACACAGCTTTCATGAACAAGGGTGACGGAGAGTTCAAAAATTTGGTCATCACCTACGAGCGCCAGTAGGCAGCAGCGAATCAGAAAGGACACCGGCCACCAGGACGCCGCCTGGGCCGGGGCTACCCCGAGTCAGGACCGATACTGTTCAGTTCGTTGTGCAGGCGGGACGCCTACACCAAAAAACCGGCCCGGAATCAATGTGGTGCAGGCGCCCCGCCTGCACATGGCGACGCTCATAGAACAGTTTTGGAGTCAGGATCTTGAAATCACATGATCGGTAGAACAGTCTCGCCCTCCACCGCGACCGAAAAGCTGGGAAGCGGCGGGATGGGGGTCGTCTCCAAGGCCGAGGACACGACGCTGGGGCGGGACATCGCCCTCAGGTTCCTCCCCGAAGACTCTTTCGACAGCCCGGTCGCGAGACTGTTCGACAGACCGACCACGTTGGTCTTCGTTGAGGATTCCGGCAGTCCATGATTCCCCGGGGCGCCGGCCCGGTCGAACTTCGCCGGCCCGCAGCGCAGGTCGCGTCGGATCACGCGGTAATGCCGTGCTCCAGCCAAAACTTCATCAGGGTCAGGGCCTGAGCCCAACCCGACGCACGGTTGAGCCTGTCCTGGAGCCAGACGTTGCCGTCGCCAGATGGGTCAGGACGGTCGTCCTCTGATCGAGAATCTTGTTGAACCGGGCAGATTTGAAAGAGTCTGCAAAGGCCCTTTCCTGTGTCTCCGGCAGCATCGGTTGTACTCCGCGGGTATTTTCTGTGGATACGTTCAGAATCTCACATCAGTTTCTTCGGCGCATGGCATCGCGGGCAAGCTCGCCCTCGACCATGTGATCCGGACAGGTCGGCGCCCCACACACCGCCACCGGATCGAAACCGCGTCCCGCGATCGCAAGGCCGAGCAGATCCTCGGCGGACACGGTGGGCCGCCCGGAGCGATCGGTGAGGGGAATCCAAACCGACCCGAGACCGTCGAACGCGCGATAAATGACCTCCGTGCAGACCAGGCAGTCGGAACGGAAGAAGTCGAAATCGAAATCATAGGACTTTCCCTCGTGCTCCGCGGCCCTGGACAGACCTCGCGCGATGTCCTCGCGATTCAGCTGCGGTCGGATCACCGCCACCGCGTCCACCGCGAGGGTCTGTTCAAGGGGGCGAAACATCACCCCGTCCTTGAGGGCCTCGAGCACCCGTCGGTCGCCTCGCCACCGCGCCGCCCGCTCGGCGTCGAGCGACACCTTCATTCGCTCCCGATCGCCTTCGGACCCGATATAGAGAGCGGCGTGCGGCCAGTAGCCGGGCAGAAACAGATTTGTAAGGGCGTTGTCATGTCGGGTAATCAGTACGTCGCCGGGTTGCAGCACGCCCTCGAGGCGCGCTCGCAGATCGTCGTCGACTCGGCACGGTGTCCAGTGGTCGCGCAGTTCGGATGCCAATCGTCCGCCGGCCTCGAGTGTGGCAAACATCGTCCGTTGTCGGGCGGAGGCGTTGTTTCGCATCACAGCATGGCGGAGAAAGATCGCCAACCGCGAGAGGTATCGCCTCCTGCTGGGCTCGAGCACCCCCTCTCGTGCCGCGAGTGCGGCGACAAACTCCCCCACCACCGGATCCCCGACCAGAGCGTCCAGCTTCCCGCGGTGACGGCGCGCAAAGCGCATGGCCTGGTCCATCGATCGCGCCTTGACCGGGTTCGCAAACGACTCGAACACTGCGGTGTACTGTTTGCGAGGGATCCGATGCGGCACCGACCCCTCGTTGAGCTTGCGCTGGGTCACCGAGTGTCCGGCCACATCGTCGAGCAGCAGCCGGTCGAGTTTCACAATGAGACACGCGGAGGTGTAGCCGAAGACAAACGACCGCCACCCGTCGAGATCGAGGACGCGGCGCACGCTCCCCCCGACCGATTGCGAGACCTCCCCAAGCACCTCCCACAGCCCATTCCGAACGGTGAGAAAGCGAGCGAACCACGCCAGCAGCGCTGCCTCTTCGTCGGGCCGGAACAGCCCTCGTGCCACGACCGGGGCCAGGAGGTCCGAGGCGGGGGCGGTTGCTTCAAGCACGTCGACCGCTGCCGCGAGAGACGACACGGCACGTCGAGCGCCCTCAAGGAATTCGTCGTTCGTTGGCGAACTGCGATCAGTCCGATCGGCGAGGTGTCGAGATTGTTGAGGCACCCTCCAATTCTACCGGTACTATTCTCCATCAATCTCGAATATGGGGATGGGAAGCGCCGGCCGTCGTCCCCTTGAAAGACGACCTCGCAGCCAGCCGGCCCGAGTTGAGGCCCTCGGCGGTTTTAGCCGATGCCCGGGTTGCGGAAGGTTTGAACCACGTCTACTCTCTGATGTGAAACGAGAGGAGATTCAGATGCGCTCGCTCGCTGCACTCCTGGTTACCGGCGCCGCGGGGGTTCTTCTCGTCTCGTATCACTGGCAGCCTTGTCGCGCTGCTCCTTCACTTCCGAAAAGGTCGCTGACCCTCTCGGCTCGCCCTACTCTTCGCCTATCAACTGCTCGACCTGGTCGAGGGTCTCTTCGAACGTCTTCATTGCGGCGTTGAGGGCGTCGGGTTTTGTCAGGTCGACTCCGGCGCCGGCGAGCAATTCGAGCGGCGGCTCCGATGCTCCACCCTCCAACATTTTGAGGTAGGCGGCGGCCGCCGGTTCGCCGAGGGTCTTGACGCGGTCGGCAATGGCGATACCGCTGGCCAGCCCGGTCGCGTAGGAGTAGACGTAGTACTTGTAGTAGAAGTGTGGGATGTAGGCCCACTCCATGCCGTCGTCGGCATCGACGGTGAAGCCGGGGCCGTAGTAGCGCTGGACCAGGTCACGATAGGTGGTCTCCAGTAACGCGGCCGTCACCGGCGTCCCCTCTTCGACCAAGGCGTGCACCTCGAGTTCGAACTCGGCAAACATGGTTTGACGAAAGATCGTGCCGCGGATGGTCTCGAGCCGGTCGACCAACAACGAGGCCTTCTCGGCCGGATCGGCGGCGTTCGTCACCAGGTAGTCCGACAGCAAAGCCTCGTTGCAGGTGGAGGCAATCTCGGCGAGGAAGGGGACGTAGCGGAAGCTCGGGTAGGGCTGATTCTTCATGGCGAGATCCGAGTGCAGGGCATGGCCGAATTCGTGCGCCAGGGTCGACATGTCGTCGGTGGAGTCCTGGTAGTTCATGAAGACGTAGGGGTGCGGTCCGTAGACGCTGGCTGAGAAGGCGCCGCTTCGTTTGTCCTTGTGTGGGTAGAGATCCATCCAGCCGTTCGCCGGATCGAGACCCTCGGCAAGCGCCTCGCCATAGGCCTCTCCCAACGGTTCGAGTGCCGTGACAATGATCTCGCGAGCCTCGGCAAACGAAACCTCGGTGTCGACGCCTTCGGCGAGGGGGATGTAAAGGTCGTAGATGTGAATCTCCTCCAGCCCGAGCGCCTTTTTTCTGAGCTCGACATAGCGGTGGAGGAGCGGCAGGTTGGCGTTGATGGTCGAGACCAGGTTCTTGTAAACGGCAGGGGTCAGCCCGTCCTTGTCCAGATAGGCCTCGAGGGCGGTGTCGTAGCCGCGCGCCTGGGCGAGGTCGACATCGAACTGAAATTGACCGGCCAACGTTGCAGCGAAAGCATGTTGGTACTGGCGGAGGGTGCCGAACATGGCCGCCACCGCGCCGCGACGGACATTACGATCTGTTGATGCGCGGTAGCGGGAGTAGTTCGAGAGATTGAGCTGGACCTTCTCACCCTCTTCGTCGGTGATCTGCGGCCACGGGATGTCGGTGAGGAGCGCGCCGAAGGCGTCCTCGAGCGGCGACGGAATCTCGTTGAGATCGATCTCGGCCCACAGGTTGTCACCGAGGAGCGCCAGTGCCCGTTCCGCGTCGGGCGACAGCAACCGGTTTGTGCGGCGGCGGAGGTTGTCGATGTAGGGACGATACCCGGCCAGCGCCGCTTCGCTGGCGTACGCCGCGGCGAGGCTCTCTTCAGGCAGCGTCAGCACCTCACGACGGATGAACGCGGCAGCACTCATCAGTTCATCCATAGCGGCCAGGCTGCGTTGGACCATGGCGTTGGCGGTCCCGTCCGACAGTGCTGTGCTCTGGCGGAGATTGGCATAGAGGGTCACAAAATTAGCATCCAGGTGAAGTCGGAAGTAGAGTTCGAGACACGCCGTGAGCGCTACGGGATCGGCCAACTCGCCTTCGTACTGCCCAAGCGAAGGGATCCCTGCAAGCAGCTTCAACCGCGCTGCATCCCAGTCTTCATCCGATGCAAACAGCGGATCCAGGTCCCAGGTGTAGATTTCCGGGATGTCGGCGCGATCCGCGTTGGCGTCGGGCACCACCACGGGGAGCTCGGGCCGTGGGTCTGCGGCAGCCGGCATCACGACGCAAAGAAACAAGGCGGCCACGATGGATCTCACGAGACATCTGCACCACACGGATCGACCACAATCACCCATCTCTTCATCTCCACAAACCGACGTGGCAACGGAATCGAGACACGCCCACTCCGCGCCCGCCCTATCCTACGCCTGTTCCGGAGGGTTGTGGGGCCGACTTCATTTCAAAAAAAAGGCGGGGTTCAACCCCGCCTTTTTCGAATAACAAACAGGTCAGGCCTGGTGAAGGACGATCTGGTCAAACGGGATCTCGATCCCGGCTTCGGCCAGCGCATCGTAGATCGCTATGCGGACGTGGTGCTGCATCGACGGAAAGTCGTCGGGCAGCGACCAGGGCCGCGCCAACAGATCCAGCGACGACGCACCAAAGCCGGCAAAGGCGACATCCGGGGCGGGGTCGGCAAGCACCAGATCGGAACCGGCACAGGCTTTTTGAATCACCTGCATCGCCTTGGCGATATCGGTCCCGTAGGCGACTCCGATCGAGACGTTCGCCCGCACTTTTCCGAGCCGTGCGTAATTGACGATCGAGTCGTCGGTGATCTTGGAGTTGGGGATGATGATCGTCTCGCTGTCGGGTGTGGTCAGGGTGGTGGCAAAGAGACCGATCTCCTCGACGGCGCCGGTGTGGCCGGCAACTGTAACCCTCTGGCCGATGTCGATCGGCCGGAACAAAAGCATCATCACTCCAGCCGCGAAGTTCGCCAGGCTCCCCTGCAGGGCAAATCCAACCGCGAGGCCGGCGGCACCCAAGATCGCCACCAGACTGGTCGACTCGACGCCGACCCTGCCGAGCGCCGCGATGACGGCAGCAGCAAGGATGGCATACTGCGTGATCGACGCCAGGAAACGGCCCAAAGCCTCGTCAAGATTCCGCTTGACACAGAATTTCACGATCATCCGGTGGACCCACTTCGAAATGATCCAACCAATAGTGAGAATTACCAGGGCGGTGAGAGCCCCTACAAACATCGGAGCATACGGGTCGAGAGTGTCAGGCAGTAACGCCTTCATCGCATCAAGCATTTTCAGAACCTCCTAAATGATGGACCGGATTATAGCGAAAAAGTCACCTGCCTGCGTTTGCCGCAATCGAGTCCTCACCAACGGCCTTGACTGGAGAAGCACCGGTCACTACCCTCAAACCGTAACCAGGGCAAGAACACGCGGACTCTGGGCGCTTCGGCCCGGGCCAAGTTCAGGCCGGGGAGGTCCTCATGCGCAGAGCGTATGCCGTGTCGTTGGGGTGTCTGTTGGGACTGGGGCTGACGGCCCAGTTTGCCGGGGCCACCTGTGACTCTGCCTATGTTTCGCACAACGGCTCCACCTGGACCGTATTGCCGACCGGTATAGATGATGCGGACAACCTGGCCTGCGCCTTTGACGAGGCGGTGGCCGCCGGGTCGGGCAGCGTCGTCAGATTGGTCGCCGCAGAATACGTCCTCTTGCGGCCCATCGCCGTACGATACGAGGGAGACCTGACCTGGCGAGGTGCCGGGAGAAACCGGACCATCATCAACGCAGGCAGCGAGGCGACCCTGTTCCCGCTGCTCGTGAAGGAGGGCTATTATCCGGAGCCCGGTTCGCCGTCGGTCATCGTCTTTCACCAGGATGAAGACGGCTGGGTGGGCCCGGACGGCGAGGCGTTGACCAGCAAATTGCTCTTGAAGGGTTTCACGATCCGCCTGCGCGGTCTTTCTGAATCCTGGGAGGATGCGTTTGGCACCATCTCACAAACCAGAAGCATCATCGACGTCACCGGACGGATCGACGGTCTCCGCAACTTCGAGGCCAGCCGGGTTCAGTTGACGATGGACCATGTTCGGCTGCAGGGAGAGGACTGTGCCGGTGGGGTCTGCGACTTTCTCGACTGGACCGCCCACAACGGCCTGACGGTGGGGGGCGAGCCGGTGATCACCATCGACGGTGAAGGCCGCGCACTGATCGAGTACTCGAAACCGCTGGTTGCCGACACCGACATCGCCTACTGCGTTTTCGAACGGATCGGGTTCGCCGCCGGGCACACCGACGCCGAGGAAAGTTCTATTCAGGTTTTCGACAGTCGGTTCACCGATGTCGGAGTGGCCTATTTTCTGCAGGACGCCAATGGCGGCAGGGTCAACGTGTGGCGCAACCAAATGTCGGGGATCGCCTACTACGGAATCATCGTCATCCACGGTTTGACCGGGGTCTTCGGCAACGAAATGGGCCCGGTGACTGAGCGGTTCCCGACCACGACGACCGGGATCGAGATCTCGAAAAACACCATCCGCTGCACCGGTGAACTCGCCGAGTGCGTGGTGATCGAAGACTACACCGTGCTCAACCTGCCCGAAAACCAGTTGATGCTCGAGGCCGACGTGGCGGAAAACTTCATCAAGCTCACAGCCCCCGCGTATGCGGCCGTGGGCAGTTATTATTCGCGTGGAGTCAACATCTTTGGCAACATCATTGTCGGCGAAGGCGTCGCCGGCATCTACACCCATTTCGGCGGATACTGGACCATCGTGGGGAACCTCGTCTCGATACGGTCCGGGATTCCCATCTGGCTGGAGGAACAGAGCACCGATTCGGCGATCGACCGCAATCTCATCCTCGGTCGCGGCGGCGACGCTGCGATCCAGATCGACGGCGTGGGCCACCAGGTATCGGGGAACTTCGTCAGGTGGTTCCGTCCCAACGTCGCCCACTACTGGCTGACCGCGACGTCGGCACAGAACGATCTCGTGGTGGCCGAAGTCGACACCGTCCTGGACGAGGGTACTGAAAACACCGTGACGTTAGAGATTGTACCGGCCCCTTAGCCGGAGAATTCTCGGCAGTTGACTGGCGCATGGCCGACCCCCGGAGTCGCACCCTACTCCCGCTCCCATGGGAAGAAATCAGGGCTCGAGTGGTTTTCGCGCGATCAGGCTGGCCACGGCTTCGTGGTCGTCCGCGGTCTCCGTGTATTCAAGGATCTCGAATTCCTCGAACATCGTCCGGAGCTCGCCCGGCTCCAGGAGGTACTCGCGCCGCAGGTGATGGGCTTCGGGGATATCCAGCTGCGCCACCGTGTAGGTCTCGTAGATGATGAGGCCACCCGGTCTGAGGGCCGACTTGAGGTCGTCAATCAGGTCCCTCTCCAGATAGTTGATGACCACCACCACGTCGTATCGTTGTTTCGGGATCGAGTAGTCCTCGAGATCCGCGACGATGGTGCGGATCGTGACACCGGCTGCATCCGCGAGGCGCTGGGCTTTTTCCAGACCAACCTCCGAGATGTCCACGGCTTCGACCTCGAGTCCGTGGCGGGCGAGGAAGACGGCGTTGCGTCCTTCCCCGGCCGCCACGTCGAGCGCCCTCCCCTTTGCCGGGAGCAGTTCAACGTTGTCAGCGAGGAAGCCGGCCGGTTCCGTACCGTAGATGAAATCCGAGCCTGAGAACCTTCGATCCCACTTCTCGCGGTCTTTCCCGGAGGTCTTTTCCTGGCCCATGCCGTTTCCCACCATAACGAATATCAGGAGAGTTGATGCAGCAATTGCCCTGGAAGCGATCTTCTCCGTCGATCGAATCTGACGTATCTTCCCGGTCGCAAACAACGCTTCTCCTTTGGATTCGGGACATCAACTCGTCTCCCTCATGGTACCCGGAGCGGCACAAACTGTGTTGCCCCGGGCGAGTCCGGCTCGGCAGAACCGAAGGGACACCCCACTTCGGAGTGAGAACCCGCCCCGGGGCGGGTTACACTCCCCGGGCCGAGGAGGGCGCATGAAAAAGAACTTCATCATACTGGCGGCTCTTGTTCCCATCGTGTTGCTGAGTTTTGGCTGCCAGAAGAGTGACCCGCCGGTGGTCGAGGTCGAAGTAACACCTGAGGTCCGGGCGGCGCAACTGGCGCAGGAGATCCTGATGATCGACACCCACATCGATCTCCCCTACAGGCTGTACGACGCGCCGGAAGATGTCGCTGTTGAGACCGAAGATGGCCATTTCGACGCCATACGTGCGCGCGAGGGCGGGCTCGACGCAGCCTTCATGTCGATCTACGTCCCGGCAAAACTCCAGGATGAAGGCGGCGCCCGCGCACTGGCCGACGAGCTTATCGATATGGTTGAAGACCTGCAGGCGCAGGCCCCCGAAACCTTTGCCGTGGCGCGTTCCGTCCACGATGTGCGCAGCCTTTTCGAAAGCGACATTTTTGCCCTGCCGATGGGGATCGAAAACGGCGCCGCCATCGAGGATGACCTCGGAGCCCTTCAACACTTCTACGACCGCGGCGTCCGCTACATCACCCTCACGCACTCCGAACCCAATCTCATCAGCGACTCGTCCTACTCCGAGGACCACCGCTGGAACGGTCTCAGCCCGTTCGGTCGCAACGTGATCGCCGAGATGAACTGGCTCGGGATCATGGTCGACATCTCACACGTCACCGACGACGCTTTTTTCCAGGCCATCGAACTCTCACAGGCGCCCGTGATCGCCTCCCACTCCTCGTGTCGCTTTTTCACCCCGGGTTATGAGCGCAACATGTCCGACGACATGATCATCCGGCTCGCGAAAGCCGGCGGTGTGATTCAGATCGCGTTCGCGCCTGGCTTTCTCACGGAGGATGCCCAGAAACAGTCCTCCGAGCTCTACGCGATGATGCGCAAATACATGGCGGAGAACGATGTCGACATGGGGAGCCCCGAATTTCGCGAACGGATCGCCCAGTTCTACGCGGAGAATCCAAAGGCCGTGACGAGCGTCACCGATGTGGCGGACCACATCCAGCACGTGGTCCAGCTCGTAGGCATCGAACACGTGGGGATCGGCTCGGACTTCGACGGTATCGTCTCGGGACCCGACGGTCTGGAAGACGTCTCGACCTATCCGAACCTGATAGCGGAACTGCTGCGGCGCGGATACACCGAGCAGGACATCCGCAAGATCTGCGGCGAAAACCTGCTGCGGGTGTGGTCCGAGGTCGAACGGGTCGCGTCGGAACTTCAACAGGACTGACAGCGGCAACACGCCTCTTACGGTCATCCCGACCGAGCGAGAGAACCGAGCGAGCGGAGGGATCTCTGCCCGGCTCGACGGTCAACCTCAGAGCCGCACCCACCCAGAGATCCCTCCGCTTCGGCCCATAGGGCCTCCGGTCGGGATGACAGTCTTTGAGAGCCTGAAGGTGGGCCAAGGCCCACGCTACGAAATGGCTCAATTCTCGTGCTCTGTGTAGGGTGGGCCTTGGCCCACCTTCAGACTTTTGGAATAGATTGCATTATGATATCGTATTGGTATCAGGAGGTACGACATGACAACAGAAAAGACCTATCGCCCCCTGAGCGGATGGTTTCCGCTCCTGATAACCCTCGCCATGATCGCCGGTGGGCCTGCGATGCTCATCACCGGCGCTGTCGGGCTCAAACACGACGGAGGGGGCAGCGCACTGGCGATGCTGATCTGCGGCATCGCGCTCTTCCTTCTCGGTTTCATCAGCCTCTTCGGCTTCATGGCCATCGCCCCAAACCAGGCGCGAGCGCTGCTCCTGTTCGGAGCCTACAAAGGCTCTGCCCTCGATTCCGGTTTCTACTGGGTCAACCCGTTCTTTTCCAAAAAGAAGATCTCGCTGCGCATTCGTAACTTCGAGACCGGTTCGATCCACACCCCGGAACGGAAATCGGCCGAAGGCAAAGTCGTGCAGGAGAAGAGCCGAACCTCAGGGCGACCTTCCAAGGTCAACGACCGCGATGGCAACCCGATCGACATTTCAGCGGTCGTGGTGTGGCGGGTCGTCAACACCGCCGAGGCCCTTTTCGAAGTCGATGATTTCGAGGACTTTGTCTCGGTACAGAGCGAAGCGGCGCTGCGCAACATGGCCAGCCGCCACCCATACGACAGCGAGGACCACGAAATCTCGCTGCGCGGCAGCACCGCCGAAATCAGTGAACAGCTCGCCCACGACATTCAGGAACGGCTCGGCAAGGCCGGGGTCGAGGTGATCGAGGCTCGGATCAGCCACCTCGCCTACTCGCCCGAGATCGCCGCCGCGATGCTGCAGCGGCAGCAGGCCCAGGCGGTGGTCGCGGCGCGCACGAAAATCGTCGAAGGCGCGGTCGGGATGGTCGAGATGGCCCTCGACAAACTGTCCGAGAAAGGCATCATCGAGCTCGACGACGAGCGCCGCGCGGCCATGGTCTCCAATCTCCTGGTCGTCCTGTGCAGCGACCGCCACACCCAGCCCGTGGTGAATACAGGCACCCTCTACACGTGACCAAACGCGAGGCCTTCCTGCTTCGATTAGACCCCCGGGTCCTGGACGCCCTTCGGCGGTGGGCAGGAGACGATCTGCGCAGCGCCAATGCGCAGATCGAATTCCTGCTTCGGCGTGCGCTGCGCGAAGAAGGCCGCCTTCCAAAGACGGCCGACAGGGCCAGGAAGCAATGAGACCAATGGCAGCGCTCGGACCGGGTCCGGGCGCTGCCCCTGATTTCTCACCACGTCAACGGTTCTTTTTGAGCTTCACAGCCTCCCGCACCATCCTGCCGAAGCTGCGTTCCCTCGATCTGATTTCGTAGCGTCGCGATTCGTCGCGCCGCAGATCGAGATTTTCAGCCTCCTTGCGGAGACGCAGAAAACTGTCAACCCGCCGTGCGTCGAGAACTCCAAGCTCGACAGCTTCGAGCACGGCACACCCCGGTTCCGACTCGTGGCGGCAGTCACCGAAACGGCAGTTTTCAGCGGCCTCCTCGATTTCGGGGAAGGCCAGCCGAACCGCCCCTGAATCCAACCACAGACCGAGCTCGCGAATACCCGGCGTGTCGATCAGACAGCCGCCACCCGGCACCACGACCAACTCGCGAGACGTCGTCGTGTGTCGCCCCTTGGCGTCACCCGAACGGACCTCCGCCACCGCGAGCCGTTCCTCGCCGAGGAGCCGGTTGGTCAGGGTTGATTTGCCGACCCCTGACGGTCCGAGGAGCACCGCCGTTGTCCCCGAAACAAGCCGGCCGGCGAGTTCGTCCAGTCCTTCGCCGGTGACGGAGGACAACGGCACCACGTCACAGAAGGGCGCACCCTCAGCAGCTCTGGCGATCGAGGCCTCCAGATCCGAACAGATGTCGGCCTTGGTCAGGACCACCACCGGTTGCGCCCCGCCGTCCCATGCCAGCGCCGTGGCTCGCTCGATCCGCCGCGGGTTCGGTCCCCGCTCGAGGCTCTCCACGATCAAAACCAGATCTACGTTGGCAGCCACTACCTGCTCGTGGTCCGCCGCACCGGGACGACGGCGAGCCAACGCGCCAGTCCGCGGCAGAATGGCGCGAATCACCCGGGTACCGTCGCACGAGTCAAGAGCCACCCAGTCGCCAACCGCCGGAGGGCCGGCCTCACCCGACGGGTCGAGGTTTCCCGCGATGACGGCAGCAGAGGCGCCGTTTTCGGTCTCGACTTTGGCTGCGCCCCGATCGGCGCGAACGACCCGAGCGGGCACCAGTCCACCGGGTTGAACCAATCCAAAAAGCGACCTGAGTCGGTCATTCCATCCGAAGTCTTCGATCCTCACTGTCTTTCTCCTATATTCCTGGGCGCGCACAGGTGCACCCTCGGCCGGGTCAGCGGCTGGGAAAGCAGAGTTGCGGGATCGGTACAGTGAACCGGCAGACTCACCGGACGGCGATCCCTCAGACGACAGTGGCGGCGGTAGTAGGCTTCATAGACGCTCATCTTAGCACCGCCGTCGGGAACTCGTCGCCCCCGACGGGGATCTCGGGCGGGGCCTCGCTCACTCCATGTGCACTACCTCGTGCGAGGCCTCTCCGGGCACCTTCAGATCGACCGGCCCACCCGGGGCCGTCCTGGTCGAGAGATTCGGCGGGATGTGGCCCGAATCCGAGAACGACAACAGTTTCATCGAGCCGTCGGCCTTGACGGTGATCACGGTCAGACTGCAATTGGCGATGGACATGCCGAGCCAGGCCTCGGTATCCACTTTCAGGACTTTGGTCGCGAAGTAGCGAATCACGTTGCCGTGGCAGACCACGATATCGTGGCGGTCGGCCTCGGGGGACGGCGCAAAATAGATTGGAAAGGCCGCCTCGAGTTGCTTCGCGCATGCGGCGAGATCTTCGGCCGTTTCATCCTCCATGATGTCCTTGCGCCAGGTCGGCGGGGTGCACTCGCTGATCAGTCCGGAGGACTCGAGCTGGAGTTCCGGGAACTCCTCGCCAATGACCAGGGCCGTCTGGCGCGCCCGCGTCATTGTGCTGCTTGAAAGAGAAGTGAAGTCGACCGGCATGCCGCTCAGCCGTGCCCCTACGAGACGGGCCTGGGCAACACCGAGCGGCACAAGCGCCTTGCCCACGAAGGGATCGCTCTCGTCCTCGATATCGTACTCGCCGTGACGGATCAGATAGATGGTGCGGACACCGTCTGTCTTTTCGGCCACCTCCGCCGACCAACCGATTGCGGTCGTCAGAACACACGCGAGCACCGCTACTGCAACCGGACGCCGCAACCGCATCACCCTACACAGTATTTTTGCCATCACTCCCACTCCTGACGCCAGGTTTGAACTATTTACTTGAACGACCCGTCCAACCGGGCCCACGAACCACTCGTCCCGGGGTCGCCCCGGTGTGTTCCCCGTCGGCGAGGACCTGGACGCCGTTGACAAAGACGTGCATCATCCCGGTCGCGTATTGATGGGGCTCGGCGAAGGTCGCGTGGTCCTGGATCGTGGCGGGGTCAAACACCACCACGTCGGCAAAGAACTGCTCACGCAACAGACCACGCCGATCAATCTTCAGATTTGCCGCCGGCAGGGCCGCCAGCTTTCGAATCGCTTCTTCGAGAGGCATGAGTTGCTCATCACGCGCGTACTTCCCCAAAACTCTGGCAAAGCTGCCGTAGGCCCGCGGGTGAGGGTTTCTCTTCAGAAACACCCCTTCAGGAGCGAGGGACGCAGCATCGGAGCAGAAGCTCACCCAGGGCAGAGACATAGCTCGGCGCAGGACGTCCTCGGATTGGCTGAAGTAGACCGTTCCGATCCGCGATTGGTCCTCGAGAATCAGATCCATGGCAGTCTCTTTTGGCGGAGTTCCGCGCATCTCGGCCACCTCGGCCAGGGTCTTGCCTGTCAAAGGTTTGAGTTCCGGGTTCTTGAAACCCACAAGCAGGATATTGTCCGGAGATCCGGCGCCGAGATACCCGTTCTCCCAGTCGTCCGACGCCTCACCCATCTCACGCGCAATCCGCTTCCGTGTGGCTGGATCCGCGAGACGTTCGAGACTCTTCTCGAACCCGCCCTCTTGAACCCAGGGCGGCATACTGGCGTTGAGTCCCGTAGAGCTGGCGGGATAGGAGTAGACGTCGGCCGTGATCTCGAGCCCCTCGGCCCGGGCAGCCTCAACCATGGCCACAGCTTCATCGAACAGCGGCCAGTTGGACTGACCCGACGCCTTCAAGTGGTAGATTTCGGCCCGAATATCGGCCTCGCGGGCGATGGTCAGAAGTTCGCCGACGGACTCGAGGAGATGGGCTCCCTCGCCGCGTACGTGCGAAATGTACATCCCGTCATACTCGCCAGCGACCTCGGCCAGGGCAACCAACTCGTCGGTGTCGGCAAAGCTCCCCGGCGGGTAGATGAGCGCAGAGGCAACGCCCAGAGCACCCTCTTCCATGGCGGTGCGGACGATCGACTGCATCTCATCAATCTCCTCCGGTGTCGCCGTACGGTCCACGTTTCCGATGACGTATTCGCGCGGAGTGCCCGATCCGATGAACGACGCGACGTTGGGCGAGACACCGCGTTGTTCGAGGTACTGGAGGTACTCGTCGAGGGTCGTCCATTCCACGTCGTAAACGATGTCGCCCTGGCGCCTTACCATCTCTTCTTTCATGGCTTCGTTGAGTGGCCCCATGGAATGCCCCTCACCCAGGATCTCCAGGGTCACACCCTGACGAATATCACTCTGAGAACGGCCGTCCTCGATCAGCGACTCGTTGGCCCAACACATCATGTTGATAAAACCCGGCGCCACGGCGAGATCGGTGGCGTCGATCTCGGTTCGCCCGACCGTCCGACCCAGGTCACCCACGGCGACGATCACATCGCCCTCGATTGCGAGATCACCCACGTACGGTGCCGAACCGCTGCCGTCATAGATGGTCCCGCCCCGGAGAACAACATCGAACTGAGGCGGCGCAGCACACGCTGTCGTCAACGCAAACGCCATTGCAAGCACAACCACCAAGCTGCAGCTGCGGAGCACGATTTGTCTGATCATCTTCATGACACCCCCTGATGGTCGAGGCCATTGTGCGGCATCCAGAGCTCGAAGGGAAATTGCGGCACCACGGGCCCTTTCGAACTGTGACAAGGGCAACGTGAGGGCGTAAGATCGTCAGCCACGCGCAAGCCTACGGCGCCGGCTTGTCAAAACCATCCGGAGGATAAGATGAAAAGCTCCCCTCTCAGAACCGCCCTCGTTCTGGTCTTCTGCCTTTCTGCGTCCGCCGCTTCCGCAGTCAACACCACCGACACCAGGTTTCTCAACCAGCCGGCAATCGGTGGCGGCCACATTGCCTTTGTCTACGCCAACGATCTGTGGGTGGCGAACACCGACGGAAGTTCACCCCGCCGCCTGACCTCGGACAAGGGAGTCGAGGCGAACCCCGTTTTTTCACCCGACGGCGAGTGGATCGCGTTTGATGCTCAGTACGACGGCAACACCGACGTCTATGTGGTTCCGGTGGATGGCGGCATTCCCACCCGTCTGACCTGGCACCCCTACACCGACACCGTGTGCTCGTTCACCCCAGACGGTTCGGAGGTTCTGTTCCGGTCCGCACGCCAGGTCTTCACCCGGCGGTACACACAACTGTTCACGGTACCGGTGGTCAGCGGATTTCCCGAGCGCCTCGATCTCCCCAACGCCGTCAAGGCCTCTTATTCCCCCGACGGGACCCGGCTGGCGTACACACCTCTCGGCGAGCCGTTTCGCCAGTGGAAGAACTATCGCGGCGGTACCGCGACCACTATCTGGCTCTACACCTTTGCCGACCACGCCACCAGGATGATCCCTCAGCCCGAGGGTCGCAGCAACGACACCGACCCCATGTGGATCGGCAACGAGGTTTATTTCATCTCCGACCGCAACGGTGAGTTCAACCTGTTCTCTTTCGAGCCCGACACCGGCGCAATCCAGCAGCACACCGAGTACACCGATTTCCCAATCGTCAGCGCCGCGTACGGTGATGGTCTCGTCGTTTTCGAAAGGGCGGCCACTCTCCACACGTACGATATCGAAACCGGCTCGGTCACGGATGTGACGATCGGAATCGCGACCGATCTTCAGGAGTTGCGGCTGCGCTATGTGGACGGAGCCGACTTCATCCGCAGCGCCGACATCTCGCCGTCAGGCGCCCGCGCAGTCTTCAATATCCGCGGCGAGATAGTGACCCTGCCTGCCGAAAAGGGCGATCCAAGGAACCTGACGCTCACCCTCGGTGCGCACGAGCGCGACCCCGTGTGGTCACCGGATGGTTCC
>JASJGQ010000409.1:0-37698 GCA_033791425.1 Acidobacteriota bacterium | reverse complement strand
TGGGGAAGTAGTTGTTGATCCGCAGAACGCGGCCGCCCACGGACGGTTCGCATTCGACGAGCGTGACCTCGGCGCCGGTCTCGGCCGCCTCCAGGGCGGCGGTGATTCCGGCGATACCGGCACCGATCACGAGCAGGGACTGGTTTTCGCTCATTGGTTACTCCGTTCAGGGTTTTCTTCACGGACCTTCATTGTCGGTTCGGCAAAGAGCGCGAACCGGAGCCAACGAAATGCGAACTGAAGCAGGGCTTCGTCGTTCTTCTTGATTTCTTTGAGTTCATCGGCATCGATGTCGAATCGCTCGAGAAAGGTGGATTCGAAGACAAAATCGCGGAAGGTGTCGAGGTCGTAGCACCCCATATAGAGCAAATGCATGCGTTTGGGATCGAGAGTGCGGCCGCCGATGAACCAGGGATGGCTCACGAGATCCCGGAAGCCCTCCTCCAGGGCTTCATGGGCCTCGATGTCCTGGTCGGCACGCCAGCTGTCAGCGGTCCACTCCTTGCGGTCGGGTTGTTCCCGGCCCTTACAGTGGTCGTCCTCGAAGACGAAGAACATGGGTTCGGGCTCTTCGCCGGCTCGCGCCGGTGGGAGCGCCATCCCGAGCGGGTACATTCGGCAGGCCCAGGGACGATCCTCATAAACCGTGCAGCCTCCCTCATCGACAAAGGGGCAGGGCTTGCCTTCTTCTGAGGTCATCCGAAGCATGACCATCGGGATCTTCAGGTCCTTGGTGATCGGATTGGTTGTGTGGGTTTCGAGAAACTGGCGGGTGTGCATCCCGAGACGCCGGGCGAGACGCAAGACGTCGGCCGGGGTCAGGACGATGTTGATGTCCGCACAGCACGAATTAAAACAGGGAACGCCCGGATGGCAGGTAAAACCGAAGGTCTCGTTCTTTTCGAGCTGCCGCTTATCCACCAGGAACTGCGGCAAGTTCGCGTCTGCTTTGGTCATGTGGAGCCTCCATTTTCATCGCTTTCGGCAGCGACGTCGCCATCGGTCTTTTCCCCGATGGCGACCTCGATGATGCGATCTTTGAGAGCGTCTGCAGACCACACCGGAAGTGGTGACGGCGTTCCTGTGGAGGGATCGACACGATATCTATAGGAAGCGTTGACGGCGAAATTGGTCTTCATGTGCTCCCAGCCGCGAATGAAGTAGCCGCAGTCGTCGTTGAAGCACGCGAGCTGGAATTCTGCGGTCCAACCGGTGGCTTCTGGGAGATCGAATGCCTGGAGTTTCTGGCTACAGTGGGGGCATACAGGGAGTTCTTGGAGAGTGGTCACAATATCCTCGAGGGGAAAAGGGCCCCAGGCGCCGAAGCGCCCGGGGCCCGAGATGAAAATCGAATCAACCGCCCAGGAGTTCGTGGTCGGACTCAGCCTTGAACATCGGGATGATGTCGCGCTTGAGCATTTCCCACTCTTCCGTTACCGGATCCATGATGCAGTTGACGAAGCACAGCCAGTTGTCGTTGTCCAGCTTGGGGAAGTCGGCGCGGAAGTAGTATCCGGGCCAACGGGTCTCTTCGCGGAACAGGATGGTGCGGACATGCGCTTCGGCCTGATACATGCGATGGACGTTTTCCCAGGCTCGCATCAGCTCGTGGAGATCCTCAGCACCGAGGTACTGGGAGTCTTCCTTGAGCAGTCCGAGCAGTTCAAGTCCGCGTTCGCAGAGGAACTTGGAGGTGGTGAACTGCGAGCCCACACCACCAGCGTACTCATCCATGAGCTTCTGCAGGCGGAACATGAACATCTTCGGAATGATGTAGTTCGGGTTGACGTCGGTCTGCGAGGTGAAGCCACTGTGCTCGGCGAAAAGATCGAGTGGTTTCAAGGTTTTGGCCTTGAGGTCCTCGACCACCGCGTCGCTGACAGTCGGCTTCGGCGGGTTCTCGTTGACGAGGTAGCGCACCGCAGCCTTGGCGGCGATACGGCCCTCGGCGTGGGAACCGGAGGAGAACTTGTGCGATGAGGCGCCCGTGGCGTCGCCGGCGGCGAACAGGCCCTTTGTGGTGCACATGTTCTCGTAGCCCCAGAAGTACTCTGGCGGGGCCAGATCTTCGGGACCGCTGACCCAGGCGCCGGAGGCACCGGAGTGCGAACCGATGAAGTACGGCTCGGCGGCGGCGATCTCGGAGGCTTTCTCTTCAGGCTGGACGTCACTGGCAGCCCACAGAATGGCCTGCGAGATGGTCATGTCGAGGAAGTCTTCCCAGGCCTCGCTCTCGAGTTCCTTCATCTTCTTCTTGTAGGCCTTCGGATCGTCCTTGAACTTGTCGGCGATCTTCTGGAGGGCTTCTTCGGTCCGCATATAGATCGGGCCCTTGCCTTCCATGACGTCGAGCATACCGAGCCAGTTGCGGAGGTTGGCCGGGATCGGCTTCACCATACCGTAGGGCTTCCAGTTCTCGAGTTCGGGGCGCCGCTCGACCATGTATTCGCCACCGAAGGCGTTGGTCGCGCGGCTCTTGAAGAGCAGGAACCAGGCGCCCACGGGACCGTAGGCGTCCTTGAAACGGACCGGGATGAAGCGAACTTCCTGGCAGGTCATCTCGGCTCCGGCCTTCAAAGTGAAGAACGTGGACGAGCCGGAGTTCCAGGGCGGATACCAGGCGCGGCCGAGGCCCTCACCGGTGGAGCGGGGTTTGAAGACGTGGACGGCGCCGCCCATGGCGCAGAACACTGCGCGGGCGAGGAAGATGTAGAACTTGTTCTCGCGCACCGAGAAGCCGTAGGCGCCCTTGAGCACGCCGTCTTCCATGATCGGGCCGACGATAAAGACGCGCTCGATGATGTTGTCGGTTCCGAGGTGATTCTTGGCTGCTTCAGCGACGATGACCTTGTAGGACTCGCCGTTGATCATCAGCTGCCAGCGACCCTCGTGCACATAACCACCGCCCTCAGCCTTCCAAATGGGGAGGCCCCATTTTTCAAACAAATGGACCGAGCCGTCCACGTGACGAGCGATCGATGCTACGAGGTCGTCGCGGGCGACGCCCATGAGGTCCTGCGACACGTAGTTGACGTAGTCCTTGATGGTGTTGTCGCCCTCTTTGAGGCCGACGTACTGGTTAATGGCGGAGAGGCCCATGGCCACCGCGCCGGAACGGTCCACCGCAGCCTTGTCGACCATGGTGACCTTGAGGTTGTTTTTCTTGGCCCAGTGAGCGGCTTCAACAGCGGCGCCGCACGACGCCATTCCGCCACCGAGGATCAGAAGATCGGTTTCGACTGTGACTGTTTCAAAATTTGCCATGATCCCCCCTACTTCGTCCACACGTCGCAGCCGAGGGAATCCGGCTCGGTGAAGAGAACTGGACCTTCAAGGTCCGGCTCGGTTTTCCAGCCACCGGTGGGTTCCGCCTGGCCTTCAGGAGTTGTGAGGATCGGGAATTTGAACCGCTTCACCTGGCCGCTGCGGAACTTGACTGTCCACATGATGGAATCGGTAGACCGCAAGGGCACCACCGACGCACCCATTGGCACGAAGTCCGCGTAACCACGGACGTCGACGGCCTGGGTCGGGCAGATTTTTACGCAGTTGTAGCACTCCCAGCACATTTCGGGTTCGCGGTTGTAGGCCTTCATAGTCTCCTTATTGAGAACCATGAGGTCGTTTGGACAGATGTGCTGGCACGCAGTCTTGTCGAGCGCCTTACACCCGTCACACTTTTCAACGTTAACGAAACTCGGCATACAGGGTTCCTCCTTTCAAGCTCCAATGATCTTTGATGCGAATACACCACAAAAACTTCATCGGGTCCAGACCAAGCAAGAGCTGTGCCGGATTTCACAATCTCCACCGAGAACCATTCGCACATCGATGTTAAAGAATAGAAACAAGTGGTTTAGGCCGAATTTTTGGTAGTAGGACAGGGTTGTTTCTCTGACCGGAACGACCCTCAGCATGCGCGTGCGGCCGCGTCACGCGGTGACGAAAACGAGTGCCCCAGTCTCGCGACTTTCACAGTTTCTTGACGTAAGTCGTGCTTCTGGAATCATTAGGGAGGGAGGTCCTGGGGATTTTCAACGGATCTGTGAAAAATTTCACTTGCAATGGAACAAACAACTTGCGTGAACTCTGGGGGCACGATTGTTACCGGGAGGTTACGGAGAACCGGTGTGTATTCTCTAAATATCTGATATAAAGTAACTTACTTCAATTAACTCGTTGTTACCTCGGTGGAACGGCCGGCAACTGTAACCCCACCGTGACGGCGGGTCAGGGGCCATCAACCGACGGTGTCCGCTCCTGGTGGATTTCATTTAAGAGTTTTATTTTGAGCGTTTTATGAGGCCTTTCAGTAGCCTGGACGCGGCTGATACCGGGTGCTACCAGGCGTCCGGTCGGCTCGCCCCAGTTTCGCGGGGAATGGACGCTGAAATCCGAATTGTGGCGGAAATACGGGTGATTTGGCGGTTGAGAACATGCATCGTGGGCATCGAATGTGCAAGAGTCGCACGGCAGATCACCGCGGTTCACCGCGAAACGGAGGATGGCTGCATGCGACTTATTCTTCTCGGACCACCAGGAGCTGGCAAGGGCACCCAGGCGCGTTTCATCTGCGAACGATTCGAAATTCCACAGATCTCGACCGGCGACATGCTTCGCGCAGCGGTTGCAGCCGGGAGCGACCTCGGGAAGCAGGCCAAGGTCGTCATGGACTCCGGTGGCCTGGTTTCGGATGACATCATTATCGGCCTGGTGAAGGAGAGAATCACCCAGCCGGACTGCAAACCGGGATTTCTCTTTGACGGTTTTCCGCGCACGATGGCCCAGGCCGAGGCCATGCGCGAGGCCGGTGTCACCATCGATGCGGTGGTGGAGATTGCGGTCCCTGACGACGATATCGTGATGCGGCTCTCCGGGCGTCGATCGCACCCCGGATCGGGGCGGGTCTACCACGTCACCTTCAACCCGCCAAAGGTCGAAGGCAAGGACGACGTCACCGGCGAAGATCTGACCCACCGCGACGACGATCGGGAGGAGACCATTCGCAACCGGCTGGCCACCTACCACGCTCAGACCGAGGTGCTCACCGGGTTCTATGGGGATCTCGAGGCCAAGGGCGGAGCCGATGCGCCCAGGTTGATCAAGGTTGACGGCACTCAGACGATCGATGGCGTGAAGGACCAGGCGCTGGTGGAGTTGGAGACGCTGGGCTAAAACCGGAGCAGCTATCTCTCGATTGACACTTCAAACGGGATATCTGGAGAACTCTCCTCGAGCTCGATGACCAGTCTCCATCGACCGGGTTGGATCCCGCGCGGGACGTTGAAGACCAGTGGGCCGGAGCAGCGTTCGGCGCTGACGAGGAACAGCTCTTCGGTGGCGTAGCCCTCGCCGACCTCGGCAAAAAACCAGCGGTCGCAATACCTGAGATCCCCGAAGCCGGCCCTCGAGGATGGGGCTGCGAAGTCGGTCCGTCGCACGAGAGAGTGGATCTGTGAGTAGGCGGCGCGGAACTCTTCCTGGCTGATCAACGGCAGACGGTGACCGTCTGGTGTTACGACCGATACCGCCTTCCGTTCGATGACCAGGTTTCCCGAAGGAGACGTTGCCCGCAGGTAGAGCGCGAGAACAAGCCAGTTTTCGCCGATCGAGGTCGCCGCCAGGTAGGTCCCGACGGTGGCTTCCAGTTCGGGCCCCTCGTAGAAATACTGGTAGTCCCCGCGCTGGCGGACGCCACCGCCAATATCGACGTCACTGGTGCACGCTCCGCACGCCGCCGCCGCGATGATCACGGCAGTGGCAAGCCGATTGTTCATCCGCCACCGGCGAGATCGCGGATCTTCGCCTGGAGCTGGTCGGAATCCAGGCCCTGGTGAACCATTTGCTGCCAGAGACCGCCGCATCCCTCTCGATTCGTGCCCACGTGGTCGTAGCGCGGTTGGAAACCTCGTTGCAGCAGCCAGGTGCCGAATCGAATACCGAGACCGGTTCGGCGGTTGAGGCTCTCGGCCACCAGTACCCAGTTCCCGGCGCCGATTTTTGCAAGCATGTTCTCGTCGACCATATTGAGGGTGGACTTGTTGATGAGCCCCACATCGAGACCGTCCGCCCGCAGCCGTTCGACCGCGTCAAGCGCCCGGTACAGGGTGTCGCCGAAACTGACGACGAATCCGCCGTCCGACGAAGCGTCGCGCACCACTTCGTCGCGGCCGGGCTCGAAGGTGTAGCCCTCGCCGAAAAGTTTGCGGCCGCTCTCGTCGAGGATCACCGGCAGTTTCGAACGATTCGAAAAGACAAACCGCAGACCGGGATCGCCAAAAGCGCGACGGACACACGCTCGCATCTGACCTCCGTCAGCCGGGAAATAGAGCCGTGTCGGATGTTCGTCGTGCTCGAGACCGTTATCGGCAAAGAAGTTATTGAGACCGAAGTGGCAAGTGTTGTCAGCCATGTCGTCGACACCGGCGTGGGAGAAGTGGCTCAGTACGTTGCATCGGTTGAGCCGCGCCATCGTGATCTCCGAGACACACATCTCGAGAAAGGCGCTGAAGGTGCCGAAGATGCCCTGCTTTCCGGGCTCCATTCCAAAGCCCGCCGCGGCTGAGAAGTTGCCGCGCTCCATGATGCCCGAATTCACGTAGATCTCGGGAAAGGCTTTTTTGATGTGGGCCAGACCACACGAGCCTTCGAGGTCAGAGTCGACACACAGGACCGTCGCTTTCCGGGTCGCCTCGTCCATTTCGCCGAGGATTTCGACCACCACGTGACCGAAGAGGTTGCGGTTGGAGTCCTTGCGTTTGCCGGAGCCGAGGTAGACGTGGGGGTTGGGGCTCTTGCCGAGCGATTCGAGATATGCGACGGCCTCGCCGTGGCCGCGATCCGAGAGATAGCTTCGTGCGACATCGACCGACACCACATCGTGTGCCTTTGGCGTGCCTTCGAGATCGGGGATGCCCACCGCCATGGAACGCCTGTTGATGAGCGCAACCGGACCGTCCGTCCGCAGGGCCCGCGCCATCCTCGAATACAGGGCCCCGATGTCCTCTCCGTCTCCCTCGTCAACCGTCATACCCTGACCCGCGAGCGTTCGGGCAACCGAGTATCCCGGCAGATAGGTGCTGGGGTGGCCGGCGATGGTCACATCGTTGTCGTCGACCACCAGCTTGAGATTGAGGTTGCGTGCGACGGCGAAGCGCGCCGCCTCGGCGTCATTGCCCTCCTGGAGCGATCCGTCGGAGCTGAAACAGAAGACCGCCTTGTCCGGATGGGCCATCGCCACGCCGTTGACGTGGGGCCACATATGACCGAGCCGGCCGGAGCTGAAACCGATCCCCGGGGTATGGCCGAGTTCGGGGTGGCCGGGCAGATGGGCCCCGGCTTCCCTGTAGTGGAGCAGCGCCTCCGCCGGAAGGTGTCCGTTGAGGGCCGAGAGCAGGTACTGGATCGCCACCCGGTGTCCGGCCCCGTCGAAGTAGGTCTTCAGAACCGTGTCGCCGCCGCGCATGAACCCGTCGGCGATCAGCACCTCGGGCACCACGTCCCAGGCCCCACCGGTGTGGCCGCCGACGCCCCGTGCGGCCCCGGTCGCGGTAAAGAAGACGATCGCGTCCCGGCAGAGCTGGACGTTCGCGGCGAGTTGTCGCTCCTGTTCGGTGGTCAACGTCTCGACCGAGGGGTCGAACGCGAGAGGATGGAAGAGCTCGAGATCGATGGGGAAGGTCTCGTTGGTGGCCACGGCTTTCGTCCTCCTGTGGCAGTGAAGATATCAGAACCCTTTTGGCTGCGGATTCAGCCCCGTCTCTCACTTGCCCGCGGGAGCGCTCGACGATACTCTCTGAGATTCAATGCAGCTCCGACACGACTTCGCGACGGATCTTTTGCATGGTCCCAGGTTCACGGCCCAAGAATGGCCGTGGGGATGATGCGGTCCACCGTTTTGGCGCCCGACCGCCTCTCGTTGCTGACCCTTAGGCTCAGGGAGACCGGGTCTGTCGAAGATCGGAATCTCTTTGCGGTTCATGCCCCCTTGCGAATCTGCCCGTTGGGCGCCCACGTCGATCACCAGGGTGGGGTCGTCAGCGGTCTGACGGTCGACCGTTCTGTAACCCTGGCGGCGGTGCCGTCCGAGAGCGCGCATTTCGAGGTCTCGAGTCTCGACTTTCCGGGCACCGCAGTTGTCGGTTTTCACGACACCCACCCGACACCCGGTCGAGACTGGGCGGACTATGCCCGTGCGGCCGTCTCGGCCCTTTCTGACGGGCACACTCTCGAGGTCGGTCTGCGAGCTGCTGTTGGGGGCGACCTGCCGGGTTCGGGTCTGAGCTCCTCGGCGGCGGTCCTGGTCGCCTACCTGACAGCGCTCGCGCACGTGAACGGCATCGAACTGACCCGAGAGGAAGTGGCCGCTCTCGTGCAAACGTCTGAAAACCGGTTCATGGGAGTCGCGAGTGGACGTCTCGATCAGTCCATTATTTTGTTTGCCGAACCCGGTCACTTGACGACGGTGGATTGTTCCGACCTCGAGATCCAACAGGTCCCGTCGCCGGATGGTGGTGCCTCCGTGGCCTTCCTCGTGGCGTTTTCCGGGCTGGCTCGTGGTCTTGTTCGTTCTGATTTCAATCTCCGTGTGGATGAGTGTCACCAGGCGGCGCGGGCACTTTCCAGGCTTGGAGGCAATGACGATGCGGCCGACGTTATGCTGTCGGATATCGAGTCCGAACTGTTCGAGACGTCGGGACATGCTCTGCCGGAGAAGCTCCGGCGCCGCGCCGCGCACTATTACAGCGAACAGGCCAGAGTGGCCGCGGGAGTCGACGCCTGGAGGGCGGGCGATCTCGTGACTTTTGGCCGGCTGATGACCGCTTCCGGCGAGAGCTCGATTGAAAACTACGAGTGTGGAACACCCGAGTCCATTGCCCTCTGGACGGCCCTGCGAACCACGCCGAGCGTTCTCGGAGCCAGGTTTTCCGGCGCCGGTTTTGGTGGAAGCTGTATCGCCCTGATTGAGGCGGATGCCGCGGCGCAGATCATTGAGGATGTGAGGACGAAATATTCGTTGACTCAGCCGGGACCAGCCGCCTCCGCCACCTACGATGTGTGCACGCCGTCCGGACCGGCGGAGCTTTTGAGAACGGTGGTGTGATGCAGGCAGTCATCCTGGCCGCAGGTCGCGGCAAGCGTTTGCGACCGGTCACCGACGGCCGCAGCAAGGCGATGGCCCCGGTGGTTGGCACACCACTCGTTGAACTCGCCCTGGCGCCTCTCGTTGAATCCGGCGTCCAGGAGGTGGTGATGGTCGTCGGCCCGGACGACGAAGAGATTCGAGAGCATTTCAGCGAACGGTCACAGCTCGCCGTCTCGATCCAATGGGTCACACAGGAGAAACGCCTCGGTATGGCCCACGCCCTTTTGCAGGCGGCCCACCTTCTCCATGGGCCGTTCTTCGTGACGGCTTGCGACAGCCTCGTCAGCACACCGCACGTCCGTGATCTTCTGACGGCGGTACGGGACGCTGACTCCGTCCTCAGTCTGCTCGATGTTGAACCACATCTGGTTTCGCGGAGCGCTGCCGTTGAGCTCGACGGCAACGTGGTGCGTCGAATCGTCGAAAAACCGACACTCGTGGAAGCGCCGTCAAACACGGTGAGCCTGCCGCATTACGTGTTGTCCCCGCAGCTGGTGCCGTTGTTGTCGGAGTTGTCCAGATCCGAACGCGGGGAGTTCGAACTTCAGGAGGCGATCCAGCAACATATCGATGCCGGCGCCCGGGTGGTGGGAGTGCGTGCGATGGAACGTGTCCAGGTGTCCTCCCCGGCCGATCTGCTTGGGTTGAACCTTCGGACTATGAGGGAGGGATCGGGCCTCAAGGTTGAACTCCCCCCGAAGGTCAAATCAGAATCACGGATCACCCAACCGGTGCGTATCGAGGAGGGGGCGACGGTGGGGCTAGGGTGCACTCTCGGCCCCGAAGCCTTCCTCGAGTCGGGGTGCGTGGTTGGTGACCGGACGAACGTCCGCGGGTCCATGGTGCTGCGCGGCGCTCGAGTGCCGGCCGACCAGAAAGTGATCGACTCGGTGGTCGTGCGATCCTCGTCAGACCCCGTGCAGTGAGAGGATGGCAGGTGAGAGATCAGGTGCAGACGCCGTCACCACCACTCCGTCGTGGCTCGAGTTGACGGTGACGTAGGCACGGCCGACGCCGCGCACCACCGCGACTTCAGAAGCATCGTTGTAGGCATGACAACGACCTGGACCGTCCACAGAAAGGTGTACGGCGCCGCTCCAGTCGCCGGCCACCGTGTTCGAGCCGTCGTGGATCTCCACCTCCACTTCAACCGTCGCCACCGTCGGGCCCGCGGCCGTCCGCAAGTGGATTCGCTGCGCGTCGCCGGAGCGCCGCACTCGGTCCTGGACGACGGCGCCGTCCTGTGACCCGGTGGCGATGATCTCTTCAAAAGCACCAAAAAGAGGGACGACGTGGTGGATGGCGCCCTCGAGGACCGCCAGCATCGAGCCGTCGCGGGCGAGCCGGAGGGTCTCGCAGTTGGTGAAGGCATGAAGCTCGAGGGGCGCCCGACCGTCGCCCGCTTTGCGGTGGTCCATCCGATACCTCGAGGGGGTGCTTTCGGGGCCAGGTTGGGTGACAAACATCGCAACGAACGGCTCGGCGGCGAAACGGGCGCGGAAGAGCTCGGCCGCCATCTTTGGCTGCCGCCAGGCATCGAGCAGTCCGTTCAGCCTGCGAAACCGGTTCCGGTGTTCGGTGGCATAGTCTGCAAAGCTCCAAACCGCGTGGCCGGCCACGTAAGGGCGGTCTGCAAACTCTTCCCACTCCCGCTCGAGAGTGGCGACCTGGGTGAGCTCCTCACGGTCGTCGCCACGAACACTTTCCGGGTGGTTGCAGCACTCCGACAGGAGGACGTTCTCCAGTCGGCTCGAGGCGCAGGCCTGATCGAGCACGTCGAGCTCGTAGTTGACGCTCCACACGTCCGGGATGCCGCCGGTGCCCTCGCGCCGTGCCCGGTAGAAGTGGTTCTCGGCGTAGGTGACCGGCCTTTGCGGGTCGAGCTCGCGCGCGATCGACTGCAATTCGAGGTAGGCCTTTCGCGACCGGGACTCGTTGCCCATGCCCCACATCACGACGCTCGGGTGGTGGCGATCGCGGACGACCAGGTCGCGCATCTGGCGCCGCGCCGCCCGTCTCCAACCGCGGGCCGATCGGACGCTCTTCCAGGTTGCGATCTCGGCGTAGACCATGATGCCGAGCTCGTCGCAGGCATCGAGAAACACGGGAGACTGGGGGTAATGCGAGAGTCTGACGAAGTTGCAACCGAGCGCTTTTAGAATATGGGCGTCGCTCCGTTGCAGCTCCTCGGGAAGGGCGTTGCCGAGGCCGGGAATGGCCTCGTGACGGTTGCACCCGTGCAGGTCCACCGGGACGCCATTCAGAAAAAAACCCTGCCGCGGCCGAAATTCGGCACGGGTCACGCCGAACCGGATGCGGACGACATCGACGGCCGCGTTGTCGATCAGGAGGCGGCCCTCGGCCCAGTAGAGGGCTGGGTCCTCGGGCGCCCAACACCGTGGGTCCGGTATCTGGATCGTTGAGATTCGCTGCTGATCATCTCGCGGACCATGCCAGATCGGGGCGGCGCCCACCGGATGGCCGTCAGCATCGGTGATGTTCCACTCCACCGTAACGTCGCCGGGAACGTTCGATTTTTCCGCGAGCGCCCATTCGATAGCCACCAACTCGGCGCCGGATTCCTGTTGTCTGCAGTCGAGATGAATCCGGTCGATTGCGAATCGGTTGTCAGACAGACCTTCCAACCACACGCCGCCGGCGAGACCACCGTGGAGGATGAAGTCCGGTTGCCGGAACCCGGGCAGCACGTTTCGGTGCCAGCTGTTGTTCAGGCGAATGGCCAGTAGATGTCCTGTGGCTTCGCCCAACCGAGCCAGTTCGATCGTGGCTCCGAGATACTGGCCGTCAACTTTACCGAGTCGGCGGCCGTCGAGCCACACGTCGCCGACACCATAGAAGCTACCGAGGCAGAGGTTCCAGACGATGTCGTTGTGAGCGGAGGTCGTAGGGAGAGTCGCGTGTCTGCGGTAGGCGCCCCAACCCGAGTAGCTCGTACGACCGTATTGGAAGGTGTCGGAGGCGTTCCAGCAGTGGGGGAGTGCAACCGGCAGACTACCGCCCCCGTGGCCCTTGAGCCAAGAGCGGCCGACGCGCTGCCGGATGAATTCCCATCCATCCTCGAGGGCGATTCGCGGCCGCAGGGGAGTCTCGATCATCGACGGCCATAGTACCTCGCCTTGTAGGATTAGGAATTAGGATTAGGAATTTCCATCTCAACTCATCGCCGACGGGAGAAGTCCAAGTGCTGATGGGAAAGGCCGCGCGCGGCGGAGGTGCCAAACATCCTCTCGGGAACAATCAGCGGAAACGAGTCTCGCGCGGTGGAGGTGCCATCCTTTGCATTGTTTGATCGCCCGTTGCTCCGGTTGGCGGGGATCGCTACGGGCAAACAATGCATAGGGTGGCTCCTCTCGGGAAGAGCTTCAGGAAAGGCGGGCCTGCTGCGGAAGCCTCCTGCCTCGTGAATCCCGAGTTTGTTACTCGCGGATCTCCGCCTTTTCCGCAGCCGCCTCTTTCAGTAACTCAGCCAACTTCACCGGGTCGGTGGTCGGCAGTTTGCACTGGAAGTTTCTACAGACGTAGGCCGCCGCGTTCCCTTCGACCGTTTCGTAGGCCTGAGCAAAGGGCACCAGCTCGCGGATTTTGGCTCCGGCATCGCCGTCGGGGATGAGCAGTACCGCAGCGTTGGGGAGATATGGTGACTTGGCAGTGTCGATGAGACTTTGGGTGTCGGCGCCCGCGGGGTCACCGACGATGACGACCTCGACCGACGGACCGGTACGGCGCTGAAAGGCTGAAATCAGTTGACTGTGGGCCGAGGGCTGCGCATTGACCTGTGAGGCAAAGGCCGAAAACACCCGATCAGCGGAATCTTCGTAGGTGTTCCGGCCGGTAAGACGGGCCAGCCGCACGAGATTGTCGGCGGCCATCGAGTTGCCGGACGGGATCGCTCCGTCGTAGATCTCCTTCTGTCGCACCAGAAGCTCCTCGTTGTCGGCCGCGGAAAAGAAGTAACCACCGCCTTTCCCGTCCAAAAAGAGGGCGTCGGTCTGCTGCTGCAATTCAACGGCTGTCGCCAGGTAGCGAGGATCGTGGGTCGCGTCAAAGAGCTCGAGCATTGCTGCCGTCATAAAGACGTAGTCGTCGAGGAAGGCCGGGATCGAGGCATCGCCGTCACGATACCGGTGCAACAGTCGCCCCTTCGAGTCCCGCATCTCGTCGAGCACGAACGACGTTGCCCGTTGCGCCGCAAGGACCCACTCCGGCTCGTCGAACACACGACCCGCTGCAGCCATCGCAGCCGCCATCAGTCCATTCCAATCGGCCAGCACCTTGTCATCCTTGAGAGGGTGAATCCGTTCGACTCGCCGTGAAAAGAGACGGTCGCGCACCGCCTCCAGCTGCGCATCGTATTTCTCGCCTTCGATGCCAAGGGCAGCCGCGTTTTCGGCGAACGTCCGGCTGAGGTGCGGAATGTTGCTTCCCGTCCGCTGGCCGGAGCTCTCGTCTGCATAGTTGCCCTCGGCCGTGAGGTTCCACGTTGCAGCGGCGAGGGCGGAGTCGTCCTTCCCGGCCACCGCCGCGACCTCATCCATCGACCATAGATAGAAAAGCCCCTCTTCTCCTTCACTGTCGGCGTCTTCCGCTGAATAGAAACCTCCCTCCGGCGATGTCATGTCGCGCAGGACGTAGGTCAGGATTTCGCGGACGGTGCGCTCGAATACGGGGTTGCCGGTGGCTCGCCAGGCCTCGGTGTAGGCCATCGTCAGCATGGCCTGGTCGTAGAGCATTTTCTCGAAATGCGGCACGAGCCAGTCGGCGTCGGTGGAATAGCGGTGGAATCCATAGCCGATCTGGTCGTACATTCCGCCATGTCGCATCTGCTCGAGAGTGTGAGCCGTCATATCGAGAGCGAGTTGATTTCCGGTCGAACGCCAGTAGCGGGTGAGGAACATGAGGTTGTGCGGCGACGGAAACTTCGGGGCCGAACCAAAGCCTCCGTTGACGGAGTCGTAGCGACCGCCGAGCTGCCGGAACGCCTCGTCGATCACTTTGGAATTGAGAGCCCCACCCGCAGGAAGGACTTCGGTCTTCTCGAGCGCAGCAACGATTTGCTGGGTGGTGCCATGGATCTTGTCGCGGTCGGACCGCCATACCTGTTCGATGCGGGGGATTAGGTCGAGCATCCCGATGCGACCGTAACGGCCCTCACGGGGGATGTAGGTGGCGGCGTAGAAAGGTTGTTTATCAGGTGTCATGATGATCGTCAGCGGCCACCCGCCGCCGCCGGTCATCATCTGGCAGACGGTCATGTAGACCTGATCGATGTCGGGGCGCTCCTCGCGGTCGACCTTGATGTTGATGAAGGTCTCGTTCATCAGGGCTGCCACCTGCGGGTCCTCGAAGCTCTCGTGCTCCATGACGTGGCACCAGTGACAGGTGGCATAACCGATCGAGAGAAAAATGGGTTTGTCGTCTGCCTCGGCTTTGGCGAAGGCCTCCGGGCCCCACGGGTACCAATCCACCGGATTGTCGGCGTGCTGCAAGAGGTACGGGCTCTTGGTGTCGGCGAGCCGGTTTTTCTTTGTGGGTGAATCGCTTTCGGCAGCGTGGTTCATGCAGGCTCCAATCATGGCGGCGGCAGCCATGACAACGTGAAGTGGCTTCATGGCCATTGAAACAGGGCGCGGGGGTGGGCCATTCCAGGCATGATGCAGGACCCAGGATGCAGGATCCAGGATTCAGGATGCAACATCCAGGATCCAGGATTCAGGATGCATCATGCATAATGAAGGCATCCAAGGAGGCGTGCATGGACTCGAAAACCTATGTGGCTCGACGAGAGGTCTTGAGGAGGGCGGTCCCCGACGGCGCGATCCTCATCATGGGCAACGACGAGGCGTCCAGGAACTACGTCGATAACGTCTATCCATATCGGCAGGATTCGCACTTTCTCTACTACGGGGGCGTCAGTCATCCGGGTCTCGCCATGCTTATCGAGCCGGACGGCGGCGCGGTGCTGTATGGCGCACCGGACCACCGCGATGACGTGATCTGGCACGGCCCCCACCTGACTCTCGCCGATCGCGCCGAGGTTGCGGGCGCGGCCGCACACGCCGATATCGGTGGGCTGGCCGAAAAAATGTCGTCGTTGCGGAGTGCCGGAGTCGACGTGCACTACCTGCCGCCCTACCGGGCACAGCGTCGTTTCGCGCTGTCGCGGCTCTTGAACGTCGATCCGAGAGAGGTCGGAGCACAGACGTCGTTGGAACTGGTTCGTGCCGTGGTCGCTCAGCGTTCAATCAAGGAGGAGTGTGAAATCGACGAGATCGAAGACGCGCTCGCGGTGACCGCCGGCATGTACCGTGCGACCATGCGCGCCGTCGCTGCGGGCCGCTCTGAGGCGGAACTGGCCGCAGTCCACGTCGCGGAAGCAATCAGCGCCGGCTGCGGACAGGCCTTCAGTCCGATCGTCACCGTCCACGGCGAAGTCCTGCACAACGTCACCTACGAGAACACTCTGGCTGATGGAGATCTGCTGTTGGTGGATAGCGGTGCCGAAGCCCCGAGCGGCTATGCGTCGGATATCACCCGCACGATGCCGGTCTCGGGACGATACGACAGCCGCCAACGGGGCATCTACGAGGTGGTTTTGGCGGCCAATGCGGCCGCCATCAACGCAGCCGCGCCGGGAGTCACCAACCGGGAGCTTCACCTGCTCGCCGCGCGGACAGTCGTCTCGGGGCTCAAAGACCTCGGTCTCATGCAGGGCGATGTCGACGCGGCTGTCGAGGCCGGTGCTCATGCCATGTTCTTTGTCCATGGGCTCGGGCACATGATGGGTCTGGACGTGCACGATATGGAAGACCTCGGCGATGTCGTGGGCTACGAACCGGGAGAGGAACGGTCGTCCCAATTCGGTCTTGCATATCTTCGCCTGGCTCGACCGCTCGAGAGCGGGTTCGTGATCACCGTGGAGCCCGGGATCTACTTTATCCCCGCCCTGATCGATCGCTGGCAGGCGGACGGCCTGCACCGCGAGTTCATCTGCTACGACCGGGTCGACGACTACCGCACGTTTGGCGGGATCCGCATCGAGGATGACGTTTTGGTCACCGACACCGGCTGCAGGGTGCTCGGACCAATGATCCCGAAGTCGGTCGCCGATGTCGAGACGGCAATGGCGAAATAGTTTTTGGTTTTGAGTTATTAGTTTTGAGTTTTGAGTTTCGAGCCGCTTTCCCCAGAGCCAAGGGGCGAGTTGCCGGTCCGAAAACTAAAAACTCGAAACTGAGAACTAAAAACTCTCCGAGTTGTTCTCAAAGAACTCCCGAACTGCCTGTTCAGGGTCGTCGTGGATGAGATTGGTGGGATCTCCGAGGGTCCACTCCTCCGGTAGAAGGCGAACGTATCGGGGGTCGAGAAAACGCCGGCCCACGATGGTGATGACACCGCGATCGTTCTCCGATCTCAGGAGACGGCCCGCTGCCTGGACGACGCGTGTCAGACCGGGAATCAAATACGCATAGGCGAACCCGTGTTCGTAGAACTCGTCGTAGTACCCCTTGAGAAGTTCGCGTTCGAGGTTGTACTGCGGCAGCCCCGGTGAAACCACGATCACTTGAGAAAGCATGTCGCCCGGGTAGTCCACTCCCTCAGCGAAGATGCCGCCGAGGACCGCCAGCAGAAGGTGGGGGTCGCCGTCGCTGAGGGCTTCGAGGATCTCACGTTGGCCGGCGTCGGTCACACCGGGTTGTTGCGCGATGATCGCGTGGCCCATTGGCGGGAGCCGGTCGTGGACGGCCTCGAGAAAGGCGTAGCTTGGAAACAGCGTGAGGACGTTGCCGCCGGGGTGGCAGAGGCGGCCGATCCACGCTGCGATGCGATCGTAGTTGGCGGCTCGACGGCGGTAGGTCGTGTCGACGTCGGTGATGGCGAGGACCAGGCGGTTTTCGGGCGGAAACGGCGAGGGGACATAGAGCTCGTTGGTCCGGTGGGCATCGAAACCCAGCAGATCCCGGTAGAACTCGAATGGCTCGAGGGTCGCGGACATCGCGATTGACGACGCGCTGCCCTCGAAGACTTCCGCGAGAAAACGCGATGCGTCGCGGCAGAAGATCTTCAAGGTGTCGCCGCCGGGGCCGTTGCGAAGTGCCATGTAGACAAACTCGTCGCCGCCGAGCGCCAGCACCCGGTGAAACCTCGTCAGTGCGAAAAAGACCTCGAGGACCGGGTCGTCGACAATCCACATCTCGTGTTCTCTTTTGAAGAGAAAGTAGCTGAGCATGGCGCCGTCAAATCCGATTCGGAGATCAGACACGGCGTCGAGTCGCAGATCGGCGGGGCCCTCGTCGGGGTCCTCGTCACCGAGGCTTTCGCCCACGCGATCGGTGACCTCACGGGCAAGCTGGTCCACCAACTCCGCAAGTTGATCAAACACCGGGTTCGACCGTGTCTCGAGAAAGCGACGGGCGCGATCCAGAATCGCGGATGAAATCTGCGGCGAGTAGTACTCGCGGCTGCGGTCGACGAGGTTGTGGGCCTCGTCGATCACCAACACCGCGTCACGCAGCGTGTCGCCTCCGGCCAGCGCACTGAGACCGATGGTGGGGTCGAACACATAATTGTAGTCACACACGACGAGGTCAACCTCGGGCAACAGATCGAGGCTGACCTCGAATGGGCAGACCTCATGCTCTTTCGCGCTCTCGAAGATGCGATCGGGATCCTGGTGCTCGTCGGCACCGAGCAGGATTTTGAGCAGCCCGCTGCGCACGAGCTTGATGCCGTACTCCTTCGCATAGGGGCAAAATTCCTCGTGGCAGATGATCTCGGTGTTGGCGCACATCTTGGATTTCGCGCGAAGTTGAAGGCTTCGAAAGAGATCGGTCTGCATGGCGTTGGCGGTGGCCACGGCAATGCTCTGTTGAAGGGTCTTTGCAGTCAGAAAGAACACCCGCTGCCCGCGTCCGAGGGCGGAACGAATGGCGGGGTGGAGGACTGCTGCCGTCTTCCCGCAACCGGTCGGCGCCCGCAGCAGAAGGTGTCGATCTTCCGCCATGACTTCGGCCACCATGTCACCGATTTCCCGCTGCACCGGACGCTGCTCGGAGTGCGGAAATGGGACGCGCTCGGCCGCCTCTCTCATGGCCTCCAGTCGGGCGGTACGGCGTGTTTCGCTCGCGATAAGCCGATGAATCTGCTGGCGCAGCCAGGCGTGAACAGACGCGGCGGACCACGGAACCTCTTCGTCCTGTTCCTCCTGGGTGACGATATCGACCAAGATCAGTCGTGCGACGGCTGGGGAGTCAGGCTCCGAAATCATCAGCGCGTAGAGCGAGACCTGGCGTTTGAAACGCTTGATGCGTTCCTCTGCGTACAGATTGTGGAGGTCGACTGCGAAGTGGAGGCTCTTGATCTCGTCGACGCGAACCGGACGTCCGTCTTCAAACACAACCCCGTCGGCTCGACCTGAAATTTCAACGGTCCAGCCATCGACATCGATCTCGAGAACCGTCGGAACCTCGCTCTGGAACCCGGGTTCGGTGGCCTCGAGGTCAGCCTGCAGCCGCCGGTGGAGTTCGGAACCGATCCATAGCCGGGAGAGCCCGCTGCCGGAAAGCCCGATCGAACGCTGCGACGGGTCGCTGATGAGATCACTGACCCCGGCACGGATAGATCGCCGGGCGAGATCGATAGTGACCGTCACGTCGAACGGCGCCGGCGTCCGACGAGGTGGATGATCAGCGCGAGGATTGCGAGCGCCAGGGCGATGGCATACGAGACCAGGGCCGGTCGCGGAGGAAGGCGGTCGCGGAGCCGTGGGCGATACCGGATCGACTCGTCAATCCGAACGCTCTCGATGATCCGTTCAAAGACCGGATTCATCGCAATATGTTGCGAAATCAAAGCGTAGCAGTGGAGCGTCAAGAGGCCGCGCTCGGTGAGGAACGAGACCGACGTCACCATAGTCTTACCTTCGTACTTGAGGTCGAGGGTGTTGGCGATGTGGATTGAGTAATTCTCTCGGTCGAAGAAGACCTCGTTGAGGCGGAAGTTTTCGAGCAGAGGCCCCATGCGTCCATCGAGTCGTTCGTCTCCCTTTTCACGCACGACCTCTATCGGGGGCAGATCGAGGAATTGGTTGTAGCTCAGACGACCGCTTTCTTTGATTTGGATCAGGATCTGGGGGGGTGCGAAGTCTGCTTCCGGGTTCCCCGGTCGAAAACCGTGCTGGTAGATCTCGACCACCATCCCGCCGCTTTCCTCAGCCGACTGCAGACTGAAAAACTCCAGGACGTCGGGTGGTATCTCGTGCCATCTTTCAGGAATATCGAGGGTCACGAGCCCGCCATAAACGTCGACAGCTCTCGTCGTATACTCTGTCGCCACTGCGAATGACGGTACAACAATGAGTGCAGTGAGGAGGGCGGAAAGCAACCTGGCACTCCACCACGGTAAGACCTCGCGAATGCCGGGTGCGACGAGTTGGTCACAACGCCCGGGTCGATGGGTGCCCTGCACCGCAATCTGACGAAATCTGATGGAACTCGAGTTCACGGACTGGGGCAGACCACGCGGCGGAGCAGCGAGTCCATGAGGTGTGCGGTTTGATCTTCGAGAATCCATCTTAAGGGCTCCATACTATCGCAAGGTAGGCGCCACCGGCGATTCCAACCCCGCCAGTCTGGTGTCTCTGGTTGCGCCCCAGCGCGTCCGTTTGGTACCCGGGTCCGAAAGAAAAACAATTGAAGAATCGATCAGAAAATCTTGAATTTGCGTTTATCTACGGCCGGTTTTTGGTATTGTGGGCATGGAGATTGAAAGGCGTGGAATGACTGACGAACACGACCCGTATGACGAGCAGGGCGTTTCCGGCGCACCTGACGGTTTGCCGTACGTCGAATTGGAGTTTGAGACCTTGCGTCGATTCCGCGAGGAGATGGCTCCGTATTTGAACTACGATGGTTTTTTTGCGCGGACCGACCGACCTCTCGCTCGCGGCACGTTGGTTGAGTTCAAGTTTGGAATGCCCGAGGATTTTGTGCTTGCTCAAGGAACGGCGGTCGTCGCCTGGACAATCGTGCCGGAGGGCAACCCGGACCTGGTGCCCGGGATGGCCCTTCGCTTTGGTGAAGTGGGCAAACAGAGCAGGGCGGTTATCGACGAGTTGGTCAACTTCCATATAGCAACCGGTGGTGATCCCTTTGACGTCGGACCTCGTGCCGGCGGCGCCGGTGACATCCCGACGGACTCGCTTGGCGGGGTTGGCGTCGGCGCACCTTCGATCATCGATAGCCCGGCTCCACAATCGAGGGATCTTCCATTGCCACCCGATCCCCCTGTGAGCCCCGCCCCTGCGGATACGTTGGAACCGTTGGACGCTTTTGGCTTTCAGGATACGCGCGAAAAGCAACCACCCGATCCAAAGAGTCCGGAGAATCTCGACTTTACCTCCGCCTCGTCAGGCGAAGACTTTGAAGTCGACATGATTTTCGATAACGGCACCAAGGACGCCACCCCGATTCGTCCCGAAGACGCTTCGTTCCAGCGGATAGCGATGTCGCCTCGTCCTGACAACAAACCACCGAGCGATATCCGTCTGGGACTGATCGTATCGGCGGCGATGGTCATGGTTGCCATTGTCGTCCTCGGGGTGACCTATTGGCTGAGGAGCGGTGACGCAGAGGTCGCCGAGTCCATGCCTCAGATCGAAAGTGTCTCTGAAGCCGGCGTGGCGTTGATTGAAGATGATGTCGATCAGGGAATTGTCAAAGAAGTTTCCGAGGATGGCGCAGACGTGGTGGCCGAGACTGCAGCCGAAACCGCCTCCAGAGTGGCCGCAGAAACGGCGGCGAGAATGGCCGCCGATTTGGCTGCCGACGATCCCGAGGGGGTCGTTGGCGAACCCGAAGGGCGCGATGAGACTCCGACAAAGGCCATGGTGACTGAACAACGGCCGGAAGCAATATCACCTCCTGTGGCTCAGAATCGGGCGTCGAGAGTGGTGGACGTGACCGCCGCTGCACGGGTGAATGCGACGACCGTTGTGATTCGTGGAGACGGAGCGTTCGACCCCGCTGGGTTTCGTCGCCTCCGGCTCGAAAACCCTCTGCGGCTCTGGGTCAAGGTATCGCCGATCGAGTTCCTGTACAAACCCAACGAGATCGAGGTCGGATCCCCGGAACTGCACCGGATCCGTATCGGCTATCACCCGGAGGACAGCCCGCCGGCCTTGTATGTCGTCCTCGATCTTGCCGGTGACGACGTTGTCCTGCTCGACACCAGTGTGCAGGGTGACGTGATCCGACTCACCGTCGGGCGAGAGTGACGTCGAACGACTCGACCAACCAGGTGAATCAGTTGACCGGAATCCGCTGTGTGTTTGTCTCGGATCTGCACGGCAGCGCTGTGCGATACCGGAATCTATGGTCGGTGATCGAGAACGAACGGCCTCAAGCGGTGTTTCTCGGCGGGGATCTGCTGCCCAATACCTGGGCTGCGGCACTCGGCGGTGGAGATTTCATCGCTGAATTCCTGGTGCCGGGGTTTCACGGACTCAGAACCACCATGGGATCGGATTATCCACAGGTCTTTTTGATTCTCGGCAACGATGACGACAGGTCCAGCGAGCAGGACTTTATCGGCGGAGAGAAAGATCGCCTGTGGTGCTATGTCCACGAGCGCTGGGACAGCGTCGGTTCGATTCCCGTGTTCGGATATGGCTGCGTCCCACCGACGCCGTTTCAACTCAAGGACTGGGAACGGTATGACGTCTCACGCTTTACCGATCCGGGGTGCGTCTCACCCGAACGCGGCGTGCGAACGGTCCTGCGAGACGCCGACGACGTGAAACACGGAACCATAGCGGGCGATCTCGAACGGCTGACCGAGGGGCGTGACGTCGACGATGCGATCCTTCTCTTTCACTCTCCGCCGTACGGAACATCGCTGGATCGGGCGGCGCTCGACGGTCGCACCGTCGATCACGTCCCAATGGATGTTCACGTCGGAAGCATTGCTGTTCAGCGGTTCATCGAGAACCGACAACCCCTGGTGACGCTGCACGGCCACATCCACGAGGCGCCGCGGCTGACCGGTGCGTGGCGAATCGTGATCGGTCGCACCCATTGTTTGACAGCGGCCCACGACGGCCCGGAGTTGGCTGTCGTCAGATTCGATCCGGCTGATCTGGAATCCGCCTCGCGGGAGCTGATCTAGCTCTCATATCTCACCGCGTGTTGAATTCTTCCGGCGAATCGTGGCGGTCCGCCTTTTTCGTGTCGAAAACCGGTCGGACTTCCAGGCACTCCCGAGCTCACCGGGTGGCCCGGGGCTGAAGTCTCGCTGCGTTTCATTCTCCGGGAGCCGGGCGTGTCCGCGGGGCGAACGGCAACTCGAGGGCTGCGTCTGTGACGGCTCCAATCTTGGCAGCAAAGGACGACTGGTCTTCGATGTCGGCGTCGGTGATGATGTGAACGTCGAGCAACTCAGAGTTGGAGTATCCGGTCCGGAGATAGTTGACTTTACCGAGTGCCAGGCTCCACCCCTGAAGCCAGATTTCGAGTTCGCGTCGCTGATCCGGCGTGCCGCGGTGGTGGACGAGAAGATCGATATCGCTCGCGGGTCCGGCGCTGGCATTCTTCGTGCTTCCGATGACGTACATGGCGACGACACCAAAACGATCGGGCTCGAGCTCGGATGCGATGTGCTCCGCCATTTGCATACGCCACCTCCAAAAACCCTCGGTGTTGGCCGGGGCCCGGCCCACCCGCCACTGGGGGCCTTCGTCGGCGTGTTCTCCCGGGGTCGCGAGCATCCCGATCGCTTCGTCGAGTTCGGAGTTCATGAGCACCCTCAAAATCCGCCCACCGCTGGCGCTGGGTATGTCGACGACGCGGATCGTTTCTTCCAGGTGGGCATACTCGGGCAGCATGGCGACCAGAAGGTTTGGCGAAGCGTGGAGAAGACGCTGGTTGAGCGTGCTGTCGTCATCGGGATAGAGGGGGAGGTACCGGATCTCCGATTCGACGAGGTCCTGGAAGAAGTGGGTCCCAAAACTCAGATCGGGGAGGTAGTCGCCGGTCTGGCGGGCGATTTCTATCAGCATCGCAGTGTTGTTGATATCAGAATAGCTGACGTTCACGCCAAGCTTGATATCGCCCCGGCTGCCCCACCGTCCAGGGCCCATGAGGATGAACTGCCGCTTCGGGAGCAACTTGTTGAGCTTGCCGACGGCTTCTCCCACCGCGAGCAGGTCCGATCGATCGTGAAGGGCGGCGTAGCTGTCCGGGTCCACCGAAACGACGTGGGTGATGTCGGGCACCCGGCCATTCGAGACATATCGGTGGGCGGCAAAAAGGGTGTCCTCTTCGGGGACGTCCTTGGGAATCGGCGCCGGTGCGTCCTCGGCGGCAAAGCTCTGCGGACGGCACTGCAAGAGGTAGAAGTCCCGCCCGTCGTGAGCGAACTCGATATCGACCGGGGCCCCGAGCGCCGATTCGAGGACGCGGAGGATGTTGCCCACGTGTTGGACGAACGGGGTGGACCCTACCATTCCTCCCAGATCCGCGATGAGGTTGTCCCTTGCAGGGTCGACCAGGAGCTTCATCGGTTTGTGGAGCACGTCGTCCTTGAGCACCGAAAAGACGTTCTCGAACCCTGGGAAGTCGGCACCATGTGTTTTCAACAGGTGGTCCAACTCGATTGTTTCGAAGGAGTTGGTCTCGAGGTTGATGACGTCCACCGAACGCGGTGAATAGCGGATGACCTCGTCGACGGTCGTGTTGACCCGGAGTCCCGGTTGACCCGGCACGGCGAGGATCGGGTAGTCGTCCCCGACCCGATCGACGGCGCGGGTCCCGAGGCCCGGCACCATCCGGATGAGGCCGTCGGTCCGTCGGATCCTGGGGGACCAACGGAACTCGTTATTCGAGAACGCGACTCCCGCCACCGAAGGAAGGAAGTAGTCACCGAGACGGGTGCCCACGACCTCCTGAACCAGGATGGCCATCTCCTCGTGGAAATCGAGGAGGCCGCGTTCGCGTCGATAGGCGATCGGGTCCGGCCCGAAGACCGAGGCATAGACCTCGGTCATGGCGTCGAGAATGGCGCGCATGCGCTCATTCTTGGTGCCCTGGTTGGCGATGAAGAGGCTGCGGTACTTGCCTGAAAAGGCCGAACCCATGCGGTCTTCGAGCAGGCTCGATGAACGAACAATAAGGGGTTGGTCACCCACCTCGTCGAGAATCATTGAAACGCCCTTGACAATTTCAGAGGGGAACCTGGAGTTCTTGAACAACTGGATGATGTTGGGAAACTCCTGGCGCACCTGAGACGTCTCGCGGTATTTCTGCTGGAGGACCTCATCGAGGTCGTTGTATTCGATGAACTGCATGAGGCCTTCGGATGCGAGGTACCAGCTGCGTGGAACCTTGAACTCCCCGATTGGGCGGTCGCCCCCTCCGTCGCGACGCAGGATGGCTTCGGCCAGAAACAGACCGGCGCTCTTGCCGCCGAGCTTGCCGTGACTGGAGTCTGATTGGATGATCCGGTCGATGAGTTCGATGAAGTCTTCGGTTCGGATGTACTTCTTGGCAACCGAGATAAAGTCCAGTTGGTCGGTGAGAAAGCGACGGATCAGCCCGACGTGGATACCGTCGAGCGTGGCGGTGGGGAGCTCGGTATCGTCCGCCAAAAGGTGGTGAAAACGCCGAACCGCGATTGCCACCTCGGACAGCGAGGATCGTGGATTATTGAGAACTGCGGGGAGAAAGCTGGCCTTGTCCTCCATGACCCAGTCCTGGGTCAGTGAAATGACCGTGTCCGAACCGAGGTAGCGGCGCGCGAGTTCAAAGGGCTTGCCGGAGAGCAGGACCGGTTCGTTGACGGTTCGTGGGCGGGCGGGGAAGTTCGAGTCGCGGCGGGGATCTTCTTCGGGCAGACCATAGATCTCCTGCAATAGCTCCTGACCGCCCTCGACACCGGCCCAGCACAGGTGGTTGACCATCTTGCGGGCGATCAGCAGGTAGAGCTCGCGATCGGAGCGGCGAAGGAGTTCAATGGGGGCCCGCCAGCGGTCCTCTTTCTCGGCGGCGAGTTCTCGATTGGCCTCCTCCCATTGCACGCGGGTCTCGTACATCCGGTGGAAGAGGATGCTCTGACCGAGACGCTCCGCGATGGTGCGAATGAGTCGATCCTCCTCGTTCAGGAACGGTCCGATGTCCTCCTTGGGGCGTTCCTCGGTGTACCAGACGCTGAGGCCGCCGACGACGGCGCCCTGGACCACGATATCGCTCGAATGAACCCATGGCGTTGCCCTGAATTCCTCCTTGGTGAAAACGAGATCGTCGTATTCGATCATGGCTCGGCAGATATCCGGATATTGCCAACCGGGCGGGATCACCTCGACGACCTGGCGAAAGGCTTCCTCGAGCGGGAGATCGAGCCGCGCGAGAATCTGCTCGACCTCGTACAGACAGTTGAGCTCCTTAGTGCGTTCCTGGAGAGAGGTGAGGAGCTTGTCGACGTCGTGGTCAGTCATCGTGTGTCATTACTCCTCGGCCGGTGGCGCCGTCGACCCGCACAGAGAGCGGCGACTGCAGCCGCACATGGGTCGCGTGCTCAGCCGATTGTGTCACCGGTTGCGCAGTCAACCAAGCCCAGTCGATCGCATACGGTCCATGGTGCTCGACCGAAAGGTAGAACACTCGAAAGCTGAGCACGTTGTGAAAGAAATGGGAGCCCTGGCTGAGATCGGGCTGGACATCCGGAAGGGTTGCTTCGACGATCACCCTGGCACCGCTGATCTGCCCCCAGGCGACAGGTATCCCGAGGGGTGGATCCGAGGTGCCCCAGCGGCCAAACCCGATGAGCACGTAGTTGCGCCCCTCTGCAACCAGCGTGTGATTGATCTGTTCGAGCTCCTTGGCGATCTTCGGCGTGGCTGCCGTGTCGAAGGCATCGGGCCGGACAAAGACGATATCGGTGAGATCGTTCCGTGCCCCGTTACCAAGGGCCTTGTCCGTTGCAAGGACCACGTTGTCACCGCTGAGATCCTCAGCCGTGACGTCGACCCGGTCGCCCGCGACCATCATCGGCCGAACCTGAAGAAAACCGAGGCGGGCCGGCAGCGCTTCTTTGCGGTGCAGGTTGATCGCAAACTCGATTTCCACCGGTGATTCGAGGACCTCTTCGGAGAGATCCATCAGCCGCCTGATCAGTCCATTGAACGGCATCAGCCGCGAGCCGAGAATCGGTGCGAACGTCAGGGCCCGCGGACCCCGTGGGTCGAGTCCCGGGTTGAGCCTGTCGGAGCCGGCATCATACGTGGACACCAGGTACCTCAGCGCCCCGTCGGTCTCCGCTTCGGCGAGTCCCGGCTGGACCAAATACTCGGTTTCGAGGATCGGGTCATGCGGCGGGGCCTCGCCCATATTCACCGCCCAGAACCGGGTCTGGGTGTTTTTGAGCAGCTCACCGATGTCGTTGAACGGCGGTGGCGCTTTGGGATAGGCGGGCGAATACGACCAGCTCTGCCCTCCGTCGACGATGGTCTTGCCGAGACCGAGGGCAAGGCTCACCACCCCGTCGGACGGTCGGGCGTGTCCGGTCGGGTAGTAGTTGTGGGTGCGTGCGACCCCCGAGACACACGGGTAGAAGCGACTGTCGGCGCTTTGCCCGACCACTTCCTGGACGATGACCGCCATCTTTTCGTCAGCGACCGATCGGCCGATGGACGCCATGTAGGCCTTCGCCTCGGCAAAGAAGGTGGTTGCGTAGACGAATCGAATGGCCTCGACCAGCCGGGTGAACCGCGCGTCCTCTTCGATCTCGTTGTTGGGGATCATCTTGGTGCCATAGACACCGGCGAACGGGTGATCGAGAGCGTCCTCGAGCAGGCTCGAGGACCGGATGGCAAGGGGGGTGTGGACACCGGAGATCAGGGCCCGGAGATCACCCACCAGCTCGGCCGGCAATTCCGCTCGTTGAAAGGCGTGGGCTATTCTGTCGTCGGCAAAGTCCGAGCAGGCCACATCGATGAGGTTGTTGCGATCCATGAACCGGTCGAACACATCGGTGGTGAGGATGACGGCTCGGGGCACGCTCACCTCGATATATGCGAACTCGTTGGGGTCGAGCCGCGTCAGGACCTCCTCATGCACCAGGCGCAGCCCCGAAGCCTTGCCGCCGAGCGCACCGCTGCCGATCGCGGTCAGGGGGTGCACGCCCTCGAAGAACGTCCGGTCAAACGGGGGCAACGAACCCTTCGACATTATCCGGGCGCTCCACCCAAAGCCGCGGCGGCGTGTACGTCAGGCGCGGTCACGGAGAAGTTTTGAGTTTTGAGTTTTGAGTTTTGAGTTGTTTCACGTTTCGAAAACCTGGGGAGCGCACGGGTTATTTTTGCTACCCCAGTACGGGGGACGGCGAGTGGGAATTTCGAATTTCGAATTCCGAATTCCGAATTCTGAATCCCCCGCCTGCCAGCCCGTTCAGAGGCGAGTGTGCGACGGAATTCAAAACTCAAAACTAAGAACTCAAAACCCATTCAGAGCCACCCCCGCTCCCGGCATTGCGACGCGACCCGGTCGATGGCGATCACCAGCGCTGCATCGCGCATGGTGAGTTTTTTGGTTCGCGCCAGGTCCGAGATCGCGATGAAGGCCGAGGTCAGCTTGCGGTCGAGCTTTGAAAGAACCTCTGATAGGGGCCAGTAGTAGTTCATGTTGCTCTGCACTTGCTCGAAATAGGAGCAGGTCACGCCGCCGGCATTTGCCAGGAGGTCCGGCAGCACATAGACGCCGCGCTCGGTCAGGGCTGCTTCCGCAGCCGGCACCGTCGGTCCGTTGGCGCCTTCGGCGAGGATGCGGACGCGTTGGCTGATGGATGCCACATTGCCGGGAGTGATCTGGTCTTCGAGGGCGGCGGGAATCAGGATGTCGACCTCTTGCATCAACCAGGCGTCACCATCGAGGGCTTCGTAGCCGAGGTCTCGCGCGGCCTCGGGTCTGATGTTGCCGAGGTGGTCGCTGGCTTTGCGGAGCTCGGCGAGATCCACGCCGTCGCTCTTGCGATAACTCACCGCGTTGCCTGCCGCCGCGTCCCAACTCGAGACGCAGGTCACGGTGCCGCCGATCTGGGTGTAGAGTTCGATGGCGTGTTGGGCGACAGAGCCGAAACCCTGGACGCTGGCGTTGGTGGTTCCGGGCTCGATACCGAGTTCCTTCAGCGCCTCGCGAAGGGTGTAGACCAGCCCATAGCCCGCCGCCTGGAGGCGGCCGAGGGAACCGCCGGCGCCCAGGGTCTTGCCGGTGATGGCCCCCGGCGAGTGGCCGCTGTGCATCGCCTCGTATTCGTCGAGCATCCACGTCATGTGCTGGCTCGAGGTCATCATGTCGGGTGCCGGGACGTCGCGCTGGGGCCCGATCGAGCGTGCGACCCTGCGGATCCATGCGCGGCAAATGCGTTCGACTTCGGTTGTGCTCAGGCGATGAGGGTCACACACCACACCGCCCATGCTGCCGCCGAGAGGAATGTCCACCACCGCCGTCTTCCAGGCCGTCCACATGGCGAGCGCGCGGATGGTGTCGACGGTTTCCTGGGGGTGAAAGCGGACGCCGCCCCAGGCCGGTCCACGGGCGTCATTGTGTTGGATCCGGAAGCCGTGAAACACCTCGACTGTGCCGTCGTCGAGCCGCACCGGCAGCGTCAAGCGGTGCTCGTGCGCGGGTGTGCGGAGGAGGGCGCGGGTGGGAGCGTCGAGCCCCATGAGGTCGGCGACCCGGTCGAATTGAGCCTGGGCTTCCGCAAATGGATTGAAGGAGGTGGTGTCGCTCATTCTAGGTCCTCCTGAGATGATGATCGCACAGCAGGCAGTTGAATTAGGAATTAGGAATTAGGAATTAGGAATTTTCGCGCCACCGCCCCTGGCTATGACTGATCGATGGGAGACGGCGCATTCCGAACTCAAAACTCAAAATTCAAAACTCAAAATTGAAAAAGGCGGTCCCGGAGGACCGCCGCGTTGATCAAAGTCTTCGGTTCGCCGCCGATTTAGACCAGCCCCTGGTCGATCATCGAATCCGCGATCTTGAGGAAGCCGGCGATGTTGGCGCCGACCACGTAGTTGCCGGGCTGATCGTACTCGGCTGCAGTTGTGACGCAGGCTTCGTGAATGCGGCTCATGATGTCGCGCAGGCGGTCGTCGACTTCTTCCCTGGTCCACGACAGCCTCATGCTGTTCTGCGACATTTCGAGACCGGAGACAGCGACGCCGCCGGCGTTGGCCGCTTTGCCGGGGCCGTAGAGGATCTTCTTTTCAACAAAGAGCTCGACCGCCTCCGGCGTCGAAGGCATGTTGGCGCCCTCGGAAACCACGAAGCAGCCGTTCTCCATGAGGGTCTTGGCATCGTTGGCGTCGAGTTCGTTCTGGGTCGCGCAGGGCAGTGCGATATCGCACTTGACGTTCCAGATACCGGTTCCCTCATGGAACGTGACACCGGGGAACGCGTCGGCGAGTTCGCGGATGCGGCCGCGGCGAACATTCTTGAGATCCATCAGCTGGTCCCACATCTCCTTGTCGAGGCCTTCTTCGACGACCACGTAGCCCGAGGAGTCGGACAGGGTGACCACTTTGGCGCCCAACTCGAGACACTTTTCGGAGGCGTACTGGGCGACGTTACCCGAGCCCGAGATTGCGACACGCTTGCCATCGAAACCGTCGTTGCGGGTCGCCAGCATGTTCTGAGCAAAGTAAACGCAGCCATAGCCCGTGGCCTCCGGGCGGATCAGGCTGCCGCCCCAGTTGAGGCCCTTGCCGGTGAGCACGCCTTCAAAGCGGTTCCGAATCCGCTTGTACTGGCCGAACATGAATCCGATCTCGCGCCCACCGACGCCGATGTCGCCGGCAGGGACGTCGGTGTCGGCACCGCTGTGGCGGCACAGTTCGGTCATAAAGCTCTGGCAGAAACGCATGACCTCGTTGTCGGACTTGCCCTTGGGGTCGAAGTCCGAGCCGCCCTTGCCGCCGCCCATGGGCAGGGTGGTCAAGGAGTTCTTGAAGATCTGCTCGAAGCCCAAAAACTTGAGGATGCCGAGGTTGACGGTCGAGTGGAAACGAAGACCGCCCTTGTAGGGCCCGATGGCCGAGTTGAACTCGACGCGGAAGCCGCGATTGACCTGGACCTCGCCGCGGTCGTCCATCCAGGGCACACGGAACATGAGGACCCGCTCCGGCTCGACGATTCGTTCCAAAATTCGATGGTCGAGGTATTTGGTGTGGCGCTCGAGCACCGGCACCAGGGACTCGACGACCTCTTCGACGGCCTGATGGAACTCCGACTCGCCGGGGTTTTTGGCGACGACTCCCCGCATGAACTGCTCGGCGAAAAGCTTCGCGACCTGACTCATGGGCGGTACCTCCGGGGGGTGTTGTTATTCGGCGGCGGGGGACAGCGCCTCGCTCGCCTCAGCGAGCATAGCCGCGCCGCCGTTTCTGTCAAGGTTCTTGTGACGAAGTTCACAAAACTGGGATTGGACTGTCGTCAGGGCTCGAGAATGACACCGCGGCTGGTGGAGCCGTCGACCAGCACCTGGGCGGGCTCATCAAGCCGTATGTGGCGGATTACCCCGTCCATCGCAACGGTTTTGGTCGGTTGCTGATCCAACCACTCCCAGTTGATCCAGCCGCTGCCGTCCACCTCGTGGACCGCAAAGAACGCAGCCCCGAAACAGGTGAGATTGTGGAAAAAGTGCGACCCGAGGGAGGGCTCGACCTGAAGATCGGCAAAATCGGTCTCGACGATGGCGCGGGCCGACGAGATCTGCGGCCAGGTCACCGGGATCCCGAGCCACGAATCGCGGGAGCCCCATCGACCGGGACCGATGAGGATCGAATGGCGCCCGTCGCGCCGCAGCTGGCGGTTGATCTGTTCAATGGAAGCGGCGATGTCTGTCGAGTATGCCCTGTCCATCAGCCGGGGATCGACGACGACGATATCTGCGATGGTCTCGCGGCGGCCGTGTCCGAGAGCGACCTCAGAGCGGACGACGGTGCCGCTGTCCATGGACTCGTCGAGATCGACCTCCACATCCATGTCTTCGAAGACCATCGGTCGCAACTGCAGGACGTGGAATGTCTGGCGGTGGCCGAGCCTGGGATCGATATCAGCCGCAAATTCGAGCTCAGCCGGGCTTGCGAGCCCCTCCTCACAGGTGTCGAGCAGTTTGGTCAGGATCTCGGGCAGCGGGATGATCCGTCCGCGGAGCAGGAAGTCAAAGCTGATCAGCGGCGATCCTCCCGCCTGCAACCCGGAAACGATCCGGTCGTTGGCGCGGTCGTAGGTGGAGGCGATGTGGGTCGTGGCTCCGTCGCGGACCGCCTCCATCGTTTCTTCGTGCAGCAGGTTGGAGTCGGTTTGGAGCCCCGGAATGACGTCGTTGCGCGACATATCGAGGGCGTAGAATCTCCGTTGGGCGTTGCGTAGGATGTCCTTGACGGCCGAGAACTGTGGCAGGGACCCCGGATACCGGGGGCAGAAACGCAACGCCTCGAAACCTTCGACGACGGACTTGCCGAGACCGAGCGCAACTTGCGTCACGCCGTCTTCAGGTTTCATATCGCCGAAGGGGTAAAAGTTGTAGGAAGAGGCCGTACCGGCGAATGTCGGGTAGAATCGGTCACCGCGACGACTCCCCACGAGCCTCTGCACAAGAACCGCCATGAGCTCCTCTTCGATGCGGAAGGGAGTCGTCTCGAGGTAGTCACGGGCGGTCTGAAAAAAGGTGGATGCGTACACCACCTTGATCGCCTCGAGGAGTTGAGCGAGCCGTACGTCAAGGGACGGGTGGTTGTTGGGCAGCATGATGGTTGCGTAGACGCCGGCGAACGGTTGATAGACAGAATCCTCGAGAATGCTCGAAGATCGGACGGCGATGGGGTCGGGCACTTTCTCGAGGAAGGTCCCGAGATCGCTTCGCAGGGCGTGTCCGAATCGTGCGCGGCGGAAGTAGTCGAGGATCTGTTGGTCTTGCATGGATGAGGACCGGGTGACAAAACCCCTCATCTTGTTCTCATCGAGGAAGGATTCGAAAATGTCGGATGCGAGAACCACCGTCTGCGGGATGGCGATCTCGGTCTGCTCGGTGTCGAGCACCTCTCGCGCCAGGATCTTGTGCATGAAGGCGAGCCCACGCCCCTTGCCTCCGAGCGATCCCGAACCGATCTTGGCAAATGCGGTGAAGTCGTTGAAGCGGCTCCCGTCGAAATCGGTGATGACGTGGCTTTGGATTTCGCGGACGTAGCCGGTGATGGTGGTGATGAGATAGCTGCGCAGGTCGGTGGCTGTCGCAAACTCCGTCACCTTACGGGGCCGGAGCATTGAGGCGAGCTCGAACTCGGTGCGCGCCTTGAGCCAGGCGGAAAAGTGGTTGCGGCTGGCGTGGAACACCAGCGACTCATCCGGAACCTCGGCCAGAGCCTGCAGAATGGAGCGCATGCCCGACGCGCGCGCGACCTCCGTACCGTCCGGGAGCTTGAAGACGAAATCGCCAAAACCGAAGTGGTCCAGGATGTACTGCCGCAGGTCTTCGAGCAGCTGTGGCGAGCGCTTGCTCATGAACTCGGCACCGATCGCCAGGGCCTCTTCGACGTGGTCGTCGTCCATCGATTGAATGAGGATCGGGAGGTCTTCGTCGGCGGCGCGGATTTTCCGGGCGAGCCGAATGCCGGCCTCGTGGTCGAGCCGGCCCTGTCGCGGAAAACTGACATCCGTGATGATGCCGAGGACGTTGACCGCGTAGCGTTCGTAGAGTTCCCACGCCTCTTCGTAGTTCTGGGCCAACAGGATCTTGGGGCGGGCGCGTATGCGCAGCAGACGGTGGGAAAGATTGATGCCCTCGGACATCAGTCGCCCGGTCTGACTCGTGATCTCGGTATAGAAGTGCGGAAGGTAGATCGAGTAGAAACGGGGCTCGTCTTCGACCAGAATGATGGCCTGGACGCCTCCTTCGAGAATGTCCTTTTCGGCGTTGCGGCGATCCTCGACCTGTTTGATCATGGCGAGGAGGGCTCGCACATTGCCCTGCCACAAAAAGGTCCAATCGAGGTCGCCGCTCGAGCGCACGTCGTCGAGCCATGGCAGTTCCCACACGTGGGATGCGATCAGTCCAACCGGAAGATCGGGCTCGGCCACCTTGATCTGATGCACCAGTTCGGTGATTTCCATGTCGGGCATGCGCGGCGTCGTGATGACCATGTCGAAGTCGCGCTCTTCGATCAGGCGGAGGGCTTCCGTCGCCGAAGCGGCACGGGTGAATCGCGGTGCAAACCGCAAGTTGAGGTCGAGGCTTCGATACTCCTGAATCACGAGTTCGGTGAGCTGGCCATCCTCCTCGAGGATGAAGGAGTCGTAGTGTGAGGCCACCAGCAGGATTTCGACAATGCGGTATTGCATCAGCGAGGAGAACTCCTCGCTGTTCATGCCGTAGCGGCTCCGCAGTTCAATTGAGTGTTTGCTCATGCTCACCTATCGTGATTCAACGGTAGCAGAGAATCAGACCGACGTCGGCCGGCCTCTCAGTTGCGCTCGTGTGATGGTGAGAATCGGCGTGACGGGTTACTCTGGCATGCATGAACCCCGTAAGCTCAATCCCGGCCGAAGTGGCAGAGATTCTGAGCGACCGGGTGCTGGGCCGTGAATTGGCCTGCACCTGCGGGCGCGAGCACCACATCCTGACCCGTGAGGTGGTGATCGAACCAGGGATCGGCGACCGCATGTTCGAAATTCTGCCGTCGCTGGTCCCCGGAGAACGCGCGCTCCTGGTGGCCGACCGGCGCACCTGGGAGGTCGCCGGTGCCGATGTCGCGGCGGCGTTGGAGGCATCGTATGTGGTTGACCGGTGTCTCCTCGAGGACGGTCCTGATGGCCACATTCACGCCTCGGTCGAGCTCGCGATCGAGTTGGAGGCTGCGCACGACGACACCTACGATTTCTACATCGCCGTCGGCAGCGGGACAGTCAACGACCTGACCAAGGAGCTGGCCCACCGCCGCAGCCGGCCATATGTGGTGGTCGCCACGGCCGCTTCGATGAACGGCTACACATCGGCGATCGTTGCTCTTCTGGACGACGGCCTCAAGACCACCCGCCAGGCGACACCGCCGGTGGCCGTCTTTGCCGACCCGAATATTCTAATCAGCGCACCGCGCGAGCTGACGCTGGCAGGTCTCGGGGATCTTGTTTCGAAACCCTACTGCGGTTGCGATTGGAAGATCGCGTCGCTGGTCAAGGGCGAGTATTACTGCCCGATGCCTGACCGGCTCTTGTCGGGGCCGTTCCAGCGGGCACTCGATGTCTTTCCGGGTCTCGCCACGAACGATCCTCGAGCGGTAACTCTGTTGTTCGAGCTGCTCTTGATCTCCGGTCTGGCGATGGCTGTCACCGGCACCTCGAGCCCGGCGTCGGGTGGTGAGCACCTCCTGTCCCACTTCTGGGACATGACGCGGCTGCGTGACGGCCTGCCGACCAACCTCCACGGCGCCCAGGTCGGGGTGGGCTCGATGGTGATCGACGAGTTGTATTCGAGAATCCTCAACGTGGATTTCTGTGAGGTCGAGTTCATCCCCAACCCCGCAAGTGAAGCGGCGGAGCGAGACATGCGGGCGGCCTTCGGCGATCTGACTGATGCTGTGTGGCCGCAGTACCGGGCCAAACTGGAGGCGCGGTCGGCGCGCGATCTCGAACGTCTCTGTCGTTACCAGGAGGAGATCAAAGACGAGATCCGCCACACCCTGACCATCGGCCGGGGGGTGTGGCACGCTCTGACGGCAGCCGGCGCGCCGGTGCGTGCGCAGGAGCTTGGGGTCAGTGGCACCGAGTTGGAGGCGGCGCTGCGGCACGGCCGCGAGATCAGGACCCGTTTCACAGCCCTCGACGTTGCCGCCGAGTTGGGGATCCTCGAGGCGTTTGCCAGAGAACTCGGCGGGAGTTCCTGAGACATGCTGGACGACCTTCTCGGCGCCATGGAGCGCGCGATCAAGGAGATCGAAAAACGCTCGGACCAGAGGGTACAGATCCTCCACCACAACGATTCCGACGGCCTCTCCTCCGGCGCGATTCTGACCCGCGCCTTCGAACGCAAGGCATTTGCCGTCGAGCGGGTGTGTTTGGAGAAGCCCTATCCGGTGGTGCTCGAACGGATATTTGACACCAACGACCGCCTCATCGTCCTCACCGATTTCGCGGGCCGCATCGCTCCTCTGATCTCCGACCTCAACCGGGGTCGAAATCTGGTGCTGATTCTCGACCACCACAAGGCCGAAATTCCTACGGACCCGCGGGTGCACCTCCTCGACCCGGAGATCTTCGGTCTTCGCGGCGACCGCGACATCACCGCCTCGACCACGTGCTTTCTGTTTGCACGAACCTGGGACCGGGACAACAACGATCTCGCCGCCATCGCCACCATCGGCGCCGTCGGCGACCGGTTTTTCGTCGACGGCCGGCTGGTCGGCCCCAATCGGGAGGCGGCTCAGGAGACGCGTCGGCAGGGACGGTTGACGATCGAAGAGAACGGCGACGGAGAGCGCTACGTCTTCATCACGCCCACCGGGCGCCTTCCAGTCGACCGGCTGGCGCGCGAACTCGACACGCTCGGTGGCGCGGGCTACGCGGATGGCGGGCCTGAGATGGGGATCGAGGTCTGTCTCGAGGGCCGATCCCCGGCATCGTTCGAAATGTTGCATAGGCTCCGCAAGATCCAGGATCGGGCTTTTGCAGAGGAGGTCCGGAGGATCCGCGACGGTGAGATGATCTCGACGTCCCGCATTCAATGGATTCACGTCCACCGCCGTTTTGCCCCGATGGGAGTAAAGATGATCGGGGCGTTTCTGGACGGCGTCAAAAACACCCTCCACGTCGATCCCGAGAAGTATCTCGCTGGCTTTCAGATGATCCCAAGCGAGGTTCCCGGCATCGGCGCCTTCGATTTCGGAGCTGTCAAGGTCTCGATGCGGGTGTCGGACCTGATGGGCGAGGGGATCCGCAGCGGCCGGGTTCTCGGTCTCGACGTCCTGCTGCCGCAGGCCACGGCACGTGTCGGCGGGTTCTCCGACGCCTGCCACAGCCTGACCGCCGCCACGACCGTGCCGATAGGGTCTGAGGAGCGGTTGATCGACGAGATGGAGATGATCCTCGACGTGGATTGAATTGGAGGCGTGAGATGGGCACAGGAACGGGCTTTGGCAAGACGATTCTGATCGGTGACCAGTTTGTCCTGCGCGGCGTTCCGGCCATCGTGGCAGCTTTGCCATTTGAAACCGAGTGCACAGTCGAACGGGTCGACAGTGGAGAAGGCTGGGTCCTCGAGGACAGGCGGAACGAGATTCCGGGATACAAAGAAAAGAAAAGGAATCATCAGATCGAGTCGATCAACCGGGTGCTCGAGGTTATGGGCGTCGACGTCGCGAAGACCCCCCTCAAGATCACCTACGGGGGGTCGCTGTTGGCGGGTAGCGGTGTGGGAGCCAGTGCAGCGAGTTGCGTTTCGTTGGCGCGGGCGCTGAACTCCGAGTTTGTGCTCGGGATGTCCGATGAGGAGATCAACCAGGTGGGGTGGGAGGGCGAATTCGCCTACCACGGTATCCCCAGCGGCATCGACAACACGGCCTCCACCTATGGCGGCCTTCTTCAATACCGCGTGGAGAACGAAGAGAAGCTTTTCGAGAGGATCGAGGTGGAGGCGCCATTTCGGATCGTTCTCGCCAACAGCGGCGTTACTGCGGATACCTCGACCTTGAATGACTTCGTGCTCGGCATCAAGGAACAGGATCCTGAAGCGTTCGCTGAGATCATACGGACCATCAGCGACCAGTCCCGGGCCATGAAAGCGGCGCTCGAGCGCTACGATCTGGAGACCGTGGGCTCGCTGATGACCGCCAACCACTCCATCCTCATCGACATGGGGCTGTCGCACGAGATCCTGGTATCCCTGTGCGACCGGGCGCTGTCGATGGGGGCTCTCGGTGCCAAGGTCACCGGCGGCGGCCGCGGTGGCTATATGTCTGCGCTGACGCCGGACCAGAAGGTGCAGGAGAACGTTGCCGCCGCTTTCGAGGCCGACGGCTACACGGTCATCCGGGCGGAGATCGGTGGATGAACTCGGAATTCGGAATCGTCGCCCGCATATCGTTGCCGGCGGCGGATTGCTGACGGCCTGACGGCTTCGTCCATTAGACTTCGCCGTGACGAGGCGGCCGTTGCGACCCACCACCGTCTACGTATCTGATGGTGGGCTGAAGCCCACCCTACGTTACCGCTCGTTCCGGGCGCCCTCCGTAGGGTGGGCCTTGGCCCACCTTCAGATTCGTTTCCCGGGAGCGGTGGGAGCCCAAAACCAAGGATTGAGATTCATGAGTTCGGCCCTCTTGTGGGGCAGCCGTCCCGGCTGCCGGGCGGGTAGGGGGTCCGATTCGCCCCGATAGCGTTTTGGCCGAGTGAACATCCCGATGCTCACGGCGGTATTGCCCGTGAGTGCCCCCTCCGAAGATGTTTGCGCCCGCAGTACCCACTCACGTCATGGATAGGCGATCG
>JASJGQ010000408.1:0-6428 GCA_033791425.1 Acidobacteriota bacterium | reverse complement strand
GCCGCGAACGTGATCGCATCGTCGGTACCGATGAACTCGGCGATCTCGTGTTCCAGCGTGCGATGGAGGTCGAGCGTGCCGCAGATGAAACGCACCGACGCCATCCCGAAACCGCGATCATCAAGGGCCTGTTTGGCCATCGCGATGATGTCAGGGTCGTCAGCAAGACCGAGGTAGTTGTTCGCGCAGAAGTTGAGAACTTCGCCCTGAGGGACGTCGATGGAAGCACTCTGCGGTGACGAGATCACACGTTCGTGCTTGAAGGTCCCCGCCTCGCGAATGCTCTCGAGTTCGGCGCGGAATCCTGCCCTGAAGCTGTCAAACATCCTCATACCTCCCGTGAGATCTGACTCTCGATGTCAGTGGCACCCCCGGCCGCCGATCGCGGCTCAGTTCGTGAGGAAGCTCCCCACCGCCTCGGCCTCGTCGTCGTAGACCTCGAGGAGCGGTAGGAGCTGAGTCAGCTTGAGAGTTCGTTCAACCTGAGGGGCGGGACGAAGCAGCTTGACTGAAGCGCCGAATCGGCGCGCCAGCTTCCAACCGGAAACCACCTCGCCGATGCCGGAGCTGTCGATGATGGTCACCTGCCGTAAATTGAGGAGGATCTTCTTCCAGTCCTCAGCCAAGAGCTCGTTCATCACGTCCCGCAAGAGCTCGTCACCCACTCCCATGACAAGCCGGCCCTCGAGGTCAACAATGATCACGTCATCCACGTGCCGTACATCCACTTTCATGGTCCGCATTCTAACCCGCTTTTCTCGCGAGGTGTGGATTGAGGAGGACGAATTGTGTGGCGAGAACACCCAGTGATGAGATTTGGGTTGGTTGGGCGGGGCCTGGGCCGGTCTACATCGGATTCAGACCCGCCTCCTCAGCACGGAAGACCTGATTCCGCCCGCCCTCCTTCGCTCTGTAAAGAGCGGTGTCCGCCGCTCGCAGCAACTCGACCCCGTCCACCGCATCGCCGGGAAAACAGGCGACACCACCGCTGATCGTCACCTTGCCGAGGGGCTGGGTGCCGCCACCCTCAAACGGGTAGTCCTCGATCCTCTTGCGGACCATCCCGGCCGCGGTCATGGCCTGTGCTCCACTCCTGCCCGGCATGACAAGGAGGAACTCTTCACCGCCGAATCGTCCAAAGACGTCATCAGAGCGGACCGTCTCCTTCACCAGCTGTGCCAGCTTGGCCAACAGACGATCGCCTGCAATGTGTCCGTTGGTGTCGTTGTAGATCTTGAAGTTATCGAGATCGAACATGAAGACAGAAGCCTTGCCGCCCGTCTTGCGGGCCTGAATGATGGCAAGGTCGAGCCGTTTGAGGAGCGCCCCCTTGTTGAAGATGTCGGTGAGCTTGTCGTGCTCGGCTTCGACCTCTTTTTGTCGGTACGCAGCCACGTTCTGCGTGGTCAGCGCCCCGATCCGGGCGATCATCTCCAAGACGTCACGTTCGGTGTCGTGATGCCGATCGGGTCGAGCGATGGCGAGAACACCGAGGGTCTTTTCACCCACCACCATGGGCGCGACGATGTCCCACGTCGGCTCGGCGGTGACCCGGGAACGTTCGTAATTCCACAGTTGGTCGTCTTCGAAGTCCTTGCGCACCATGACCAGCTGACGTTTTGCAACAATGCCGACCTGACCCTCACCAAAACGGAACTCGAGGCCATCGCGAAGGGTCCCCCGGGTCGAGTGCAGCGCGGCAACCGACAATTTCTCACCCTCGCTAGGGTCGGAGACTGAGGGCTTTCTCTTGACCAGGACGGCAGCGACCTCGGGTCGGTAAATCTGGACAACGGCCTTGAGGAGGGATTTAGGGATCATCCGGACCTGGCGCTCGGCATGCATTTCGCCGAGCAATGATGCAAAGATCTGGAAGAACTCGCGCATGAAGTTGAGATCCTGCTCGAGACGGCGAAACTTCCGCGACGAGCTTTCTCGAACGTCCTTCAGCTCCTCTTCAGCGCTGCGCCGCGCGACCGAGCTCCGACGCAGGGCCGTCAGCAGCACGAGCAACAGCATCGCGAGTATCGCGAACGCCGCCACCGTCGCCACCGTCGCAAACGACCAGTCGGAGTAGCTCAAACGCCCCAGTCCTCCATCAGCTATTCATCCCTCAATTCGGTTTCAGGAATGGAGACTCCAAATGTCTCGACACCACGATGATTGTACAACGCCCGTACATTCCACCGATAGCCGGCATCGCAATAACGGCGTCGGTTCAACGGACCTCTCCCAATGGAATCCGCAGCAACAGGGTCCGGACGTCGATCGAAGGAGGAAGAGGATCGTCGAGAACGCCGGTGACCGCGTTGTCCGCCACCAGCCACAAGGCGCCGTCATCCGCAATCGCCAGACCCTCGACGTTGTTGCTCCACCCCTGTGTCCCGAGAGACCGCAAAAAATCCGTCAATTCGAGCACGACCTCGATGGTGCCCGAATCGAGATCCACAGTCACGACATCGTATCGCTCGCCCGGAAACTGGGTTTTGAGCGCGATCAGACGCTGATTCCACCAGGCCAGGCCGGTCAACCGCCAGGCGCAGTCCTCGAGCTCCACCTCCACCGGTTCGCCCTGCGCTACCAACGAAGACCCGGCACGGCGAAGACGGAAGATCCGCGAGACGCAACCGGACTCTTCATCTCCATCGCGCTCGAGCAACAACACGACCTCCCCGGTTTCGGAGTCGGTCTCAATGCCTTCAAAACCGATCTTGCCGCCACGCACCGACACGCCTTCAAGGTCGAGCTGCCGCACCTCGACGGGAAGGCCACCCCTGGCGGCCGCTATGAACCCTTCTCCGGCGTCGGCCATCTCGTACACGGCAGCGTGGGCCTCGTCGCAAAAGAGGAGGCCGTCCCCGTTCACAGCCACACCCTCCAACTCGGCGTGACGCGGCACGTCGAGACGCACCACTCCGACCCTGTTTTCTCCACCGTGCTCGAACACCAACAGCCGCGAATATTTCTCAGACGGAATCATGAGATACGACCCGGTGGCGGCCATCCCCGACGCCTCGACCGCAAATCCCTGATTGAAGGAAGGATCGTCGGATTCCCAGCTTACGGCCTCGGCGCGTGACAGGTCCCAGACCACAGAACTCTCCTCGGGTGCAGGTGTTTGCTGGCCACACCCACAGGCTACGAAAAGAACGACCGCGGCCGTCCGAGCGGCCGATCCGAGGCCAACGAGTAGCCTACCCCCATCACACATCACGTCATTGACTCCCGCCCGGGCTGCTCTGGAAACTGTCCGGATAACCCCTCCCACGACGCCGCGCACACTCCCCGTTCGGTGATCAAACCCGTCACGAGCCGCGCCGGCGTCACATCGAAAGCGGGGTTGAAGGCCGGGCAACTCTCAGGAGTCACTGCGACATCCACAGTTGCACCATCACTGGTTCGACCCCACACCCTGGTCACCTCCTCGGGAGACCGTTCCTCGATCGGAATCTCCGTCAGTCCGTCCGTTGTTTCCCAGTCGATGGTTGTCGACGGCAGTGCGACATAGAAGGGAACGCCGTTGTCGTGCGCTGCCAACGCCTTGAGGTAGGTCCCGATCTTGTTGGCGACATCGCCGTTGGCGGAGGTGCGGTCGGTGCCGACGATGCAGAGATCGACCAATCCCTTCTGCATCAGGTGGCCACCGGCGTTATCGACGATCAGCGTATGGGGCACACCGTGGGCGCCGAGTTCGAACGCGGTCAGCGAAGCGCCCTGGTTGCGCGGTCTGGTCTCGTCCACCCATACGTGGACAGCGACACCGGCGTCGTGAGCCATATAGATCGGCGCCAACGCTGTCCCCCAGTCCACGGTGGCCAACCACCCCGCGTTGCAGTGGGTCAGGACGTGGACCGTCTCGCCGTCCTTGCTCTCGCTGGCCTGACGAATCAGGGCAAGACCGTGTTCACCGATGCTCCGACAGATTTCGACATCATCGTCGCAGATCGTGGCTGCGCGAGCCCAGGCCGTTCGGGCTCGTTCGACGTCAGTCAGCGGCTCCAGCAGCGTCCGCATCTCGGCAAGAGCCCAGCGAAGGTTCACCGCTGTCGGTCGTGTCGCAGCGAGGGTCTGTTCTGCGCGAGTCAACGACTCATCTGAGGCGTCGCGGCCCATCGCCAAACAGATGCCGTAGGCCGCTGTCGCGCCGATCAGAGGAGCACCCCGAACCTTCATCGTTCGAATTGCGTCCGCCGCGTCGTCGAGGCTCGAGAGCCTGCGGATTTCGAAATGGTGAGGCAAAAGGGTCTGGTCGATGATCTCGACGGCCACCCCGTCATCGCTCGGCCAGATCGTCCGGTACCATCGCTGATCGATTCGCATTGAAAGAGTGTACCGAGTCACGGCGCACCATGAACGATCGTGACGACCCGGTCCATTCGCACCCCGCCCTTCGCGAAAGCGAGCGGAGTTTTTTGGAGAGCGCGGATGTGAGATTCAATCTCCTGGGCTCGGTTGTTCCGATCCGACTCTCAGCGGCAGGCGTATACTGCACGCGCGCTCAAACGACCAAATAGGAGCGCCATACCAAGAGGAGGGACAATGCGACGAACAACAGTGTTAGTAGCTCTTGCAGTGCTCATTGGCCTGGCCACCGGCTGCGCCAAAGTGGAGGACGGGCCGGATCCGGCCGAAGCTGCATACGATGCCCTCAAGACGGCCTGGGACGAGGCTGAGACTGCCGAGGCCAAGGTCGCCCTGGCCACCGATTATCTCGCCGAGTATCCCGATACTTCGCACAGCGGCAGGATGGCATCAGCGATTGTCTACTACCAGGGACATGAGATGGCAGACCCACAGGGCGCGTGGGACGTCGTGTCGGTGGCGCTGGCCCAGATCGACGACCCTGAGCGTCGGTTCGAAGTCGGCATGGAGGTGTTCGACCTGGGCGATTCGGTGGATCTCACACTGAATATCGCCGTCATCGCAAACGACCTCGGGGGGGTCCGCTCGTTGACCTTTGACGAACACGAAACTGTCGCGGAAACGGCCATCGAACTCGAGGAGTGGACGATCGCCGACGAACACTCGCTTGGAGCGCTGGAGATGGCTACTCCCGAACAGCTTCGCGCCGACTACCCGGATCGTGAGTTTAGCGATGAAGAGGTCGCGGTGCGTGTGCAGCGTCGGCAGGCATCGATGCTCACCACCGACGGTTGGGCCCTGTTCAACCTTGGTGATCCGGAACTCGCCATGAACCGATTTGAAGCCGCCGACGAAATCGGGAGTGAGACCTACCTCGGTGTCCCCAATACGCCTCTGTACCAGTACTGGGGCCGCGCTGCGCTGGCCGAGGGCGATCTCGACCGCGCGATGGACCTACTCGGCGCCGAGGTTCTATTTGGCGAGGAAGGTTCTTTGGCCAAGCCTTATCTGCGGGAAGCCTATGTCGCCAAGACCGGCAGCGACGAGGGATTTGACGAGTTCCTGTGGTCGACCCGCAACAGGCTCGCCACTCTCGCTGACGATTTTGAGCTTCTCGACTACGAGGGCAACGCCCGAAGCCTGTCCGAGGCCAACGGGAAGGTGACGCTCCTGGCGTTCTGGTTCCCCACGTGAGGCGGCTGTCGCGTGGAGTTGCCACGCCTGCAACCGCTGTATGAGAAGTACAAAGACCAGGGATTCGAGATTATTGCCGTAGATGGCAAACGCGACACCGAACGCGCCACAAAGTTCATCGAGGAGAACGGCCTCACCTACACCATGCTGGAAAATGGCGAAGGCAACAGTGAGATCGTCGGCGCGAAGTACAAGGTCCGCGCCTACCCGTCGTCGTTCCTGATCGACCGGAACGGCAAGGTGATGTATTTCCATCTCGGATTCGAACCCGGTGACGAGGAGCAGCTCGAGGAAGAGATTCAGAGCCTGCTCTGAGCAATTCGAAATTCAGACAAGCCCCACCCCGCGAGGGTGGGGCTTTTTTTAGCTCTGAGTGTGCGGCATAATGTCTGCATGCCCAGGATCAACGACCAGCTGACCATCGACGATGGGGAACTCAGTTTCGAGTTTGCGCGAAGTTCAGGGCCCGGCGGGCAGAACGTCAACAAGGTGGAAACCAAGGTCCGCCTGCTCTTCGACGTTGCCGGCAGCCCGACTCTCACAGAGGATCAACGGGCAAAGATCGAGGAGCGCCTGGCCACGCGTATCAGCAAAGACGGTGTTCTTCGCGTGTCTTCACAGCGCCACCGCAGCCGCGAGGCCAATCGGAAAGCAACGATCGAGCGTTTCGTCGAACTGGTGGCTGACGCCCTCGCCGAAGAAAAACCCAGGGTCCCAACCAAAGTGTCGAGGGCGGCGAAGAGGCGACGGCTTGAATCAAAACGCCAACGATCACGAAAGAAGGCCTTTCGCGCCCGACCGGATGTAGACGACTAGGGACGGGGGAAAGGGAGAAGGGAGCCGGCACAGGTTTCTCCGCTCGCTTCCGGCGT
>JASJGQ010000407.1:0-16574 GCA_033791425.1 Acidobacteriota bacterium | reverse complement strand
GTCAGGACCTGAGGTCCGCACTCGAGTTGCAGCTTTCGTTGCAGAAAACAGGTTCGGCGGCCGCCAGTCTCGAGGGCAACGAGGTCGAGGTTCGCATCCTCCTGCCCTCAGGCGACACCCGGTTGGTCTTTTTCACGGCCTCGAATCTCCCCGGCGCCCTGCCGATGTTGCGTTCGTTGCCGACGATCCGTCTCGAAGGCGAACTGGCGGAACTCGAACTCTCGGAAGCGCGTCTGCGGCCGGTCCTGATCGCTGATTGGGATGACAAGGGCATTGTCCTCGAACCGGGCTACCGACTCGGCTCCGGCCAGGTCCTGACCACCGCCGACCTCGACGGCCGTATTCACGGGCGATGGGCGCGAATCGGAAGCCACCTCTGCCGTCTCCTGGATCCGGCAACCCCGCTGGTCCCCTTCCACCGCCAGGGGCGCCGGGTCCTCAAGGGTAAAGACGCCCTTCGATACCTCAACCTGGACCACCCACAGCTGCGCAACCACTCGTGGTATCTGCCCCTGGGCCAACTGGCCAGCTTCCGCCAGCCTGCGACGCCCGAACCGGTGGCGTTCGAGGCCGAGCAGACGCCGAATGGCAAGGTTCGGATCCGCCCGAGATTCTCGGCCGCAGGTTCTCTCGTCGAGTGGAACGAAGCGCTGACGTTGCTCGAAATCGGTTTCACCCGCATCGGCGAGACGATCGTCCGGGCGCCAGACCTCGAGCCGTTCGAGGGCCTCGGTTTCAAGACCCCTCGCCGGCGCCAGGACCTCGGTCTTCTCGGCAGCCGGGTGGCCTTTATCCGGCTGGTCGCCGAGACCGGGCTCCCGGTTGAAGGTCCCGATGAAGAGCTCCGCGAGCTCGCCGCAGTGCTGCAGGGTCGGTCGAGCGATGAAATCACCCATCCACCCGGTCTGCGTTCTCAGCTCAGGCCCTATCAGGCGGCGGGCGTCGCGTGGTTGTGGAGCCGCTATCTGGTGCGGGTCGGCGCTCTCCTGGCCGACGACATGGGGCTCGGCAAGACTCACCAGGTCATGGGTATGTTGTGTCTACTGGCCGAGCGCGACCACGACGCACGAACCCTTGTGGTGTGTCCCCGGGGCGTCCTCGAACATTGGCACACGCTCCTGAGTCAGTTTGCGCCGGATCTCGCGGTCCATCTCTTTCACGGCCCGTCACGATCCCTCAAGAATCTACGCGGCGGTGGTGTCGTCTTGACCACCTACGACATCCTCTTCCGCTCCACCGACGAACTGCTCGAGCACACCTGGGCAGTGGCGGTTTTCGACGAGGCCCAGAGGATCAAGAACCCACGCACCAAGGCCGCACGCGCGGCGCGCAAGATCCCTGCTGACTTCCGGCTTGCTCTGACCGGCACGCCGCTCGAAAACCGACTGCTCGAGTTGTGGTCGGTGGTCGATCTCATCGTCCCGGGCTACCTCGGTTCGGAACGCGATTTCCGCAGCTCCCACCGGGACCCATCGCACCACCAACTCCACGTCCTCCGGCAGCGCCTCGGCGTGCTCACGCTGCGCCGGGTCAAGGACCAGGTTCTGGCCGACCTCCCCGACAAGGTGGAGGACCTGCGCTACTGTCACCTCCTGCCGGCCCAGGCGTCGATCTATCGATCCATCCACGCCCAGCATTCGGCAGAGATCGCCGAGCTTATTCGCGACGAGGGGCAGGACATCCCCTACATGCACATTTTCGCCCTCCTCACCCGCCTCAAACAGATCTGCGACCATCCCGCGCTGGTGGCCGAGGGGGACGGAAAGACCGCCGAGTCGGCCAAGACCGAAATCTTTGACGAGATCCTGGACGAGGCCCTCGACGGGGGTCTCCAGGTCGTGGTCTTTTCCCAGTACGTCAAGATGATCGAGCTGCTTTCGCAACGTCTCGATCGCAAGAGCACCCCACACCTCGTCTTGACCGGTGAGACACGCGACCGCGGCCGGATCATCCGCCGTTTCAACTCAGAACAGCACGAACGGGTCCTGCTTGCGAGCCTGCTCGCCGGCGGTGTCGGCATCGATCTCACCGGAGCGTCGGTCGTTCTCCACTACGACAGGTGGTGGAACCCTGCGAAGGAGAACCAGGCCACGGACCGGGTCCACCGCATCGGCCAGCGTCGCTTTGTTCAGGTCTTCAAGTTGATCACTCGCGACACCATCGAAGAACGCATTGACGAACTCATCCGCGCCAAGGTCGATCTCATGGAGCGGGTTGTGGCGCCGACTGAGGATGTGATCGGCGGCCTCGGCCGCACCGAACTCATCGACCTGCTGGATCTCGAGATTCCCGGGAAGAAATAGGCGTCCACGACACGTCGGCAACAGACACCTTCAGAGTCTGCCCCGATTCTAGAAGTTTGATGCTGGATGCTGGATGGCACAAGCACCTTCGGACATGGGCCGCGCGCGGCGGAGGTGCCATTTTCAATATTGTTGGAGGCACGATCATCCTCGTTGGTGGAGTGATTCGAGCCAACAATGTTGAAGGTGGCTCCTCTCGGGTACGCCGTGCTGAAAGGCAGGTTCACTCGAACGCCCGATATTGGCGCATCGAAACCGAGAACAGCTTCCCTTCAAGAGATTTCGCCCCTCGCTGCCGGCTTAGCCTACGGCCACGCCGGGACAAGACGCTCGGTCGAATCTCACGATGGCGGGCGGGCCGTAAACGACCCGCCTCGGAAAGGAAAGCCCCGGAGGGGCGAGAGATCGTAGCCTGGGGCGTGAGCCCAGGATCAAGGCCATTTCATTTGATTCAAGCCCCGGAGGGGCGACAGATTCGGCACACTGTGTCAGGCGTGGACATCGAGCGTAAACGTCTGTCACCCCTCCGGGGCTTGATGACTTTTTCTAATTTTGTTCCAGGGGCTGACGCCCCAGGCTATTCCCTGTCGCCGCTCCGCGGCTCATCATCGAGGTCCGAAGCGTGACAGTTGCGGCCGGAACAAGGACAATGGTTCCCGATTGGAGGTTGAAGGTGAGCACACCGGATTTTGTTATCTGTCTCGAGTGCGAAAGCCCCATCTACACCTTCGAATGGGACGGGTCGCGGGTGAAAGAGGCCCTGTGCCCGACCTGCGGCAACGACCAGAACACGCTGTTTTCGACCGAAGAGGAGTACGAAGAAATGTCATCGGCGAACGAAAGTACCTACGGGCCGTCGAAAGACTGAGCCTCTTCCCCGATGACGACAGTCTCGTTTCTCTGGCACCTCCACCAACCGGCCTACCGCACTGCGGACGGTCTGTCCCACGCCCCGTGGGCCGCCCTCCACGCCGGAGGCACATACAAGAGCCTGGCCGCAGCGATCGAGGCCGCGGGCGGCCGCGGTCAGGTCCTGAACATCGTTCCAACCCTGCTCGAGCAACTCCTGGCCTACCGGGACGGTACGGTCACAGACCCCGTCCTCGAGGCCATCACCACACCCGCGAACGATCTCAGCCCGGACCAACGCGAGACCCTTCTTTCGTGGGGCGTCCACGTCAACCCGAGGCAACTCGAACGCTACCCTCGCCTCGCCGAGCTTGCCAGACGAACCCGGGCCCTCCCTTCGAATGGCCGTCTCGATAGCCGCTTCGGACCCGGCGACCTGCGCGACCTTCAGGTGCTTTTCGTGCTCGCTCAGGCGGGCGACCAGGCGTGGTCCGACGAGAGACTGGCCCCTCTGTATGAGCGGAGAAGGAACTTCGGCGCCGACGATCACCTCGCGATGGCTGACTGGCTCCGAGCCCAACCGGGGGAACTCGAGGAGCTGTGGCGACGGGTGGGCGCCCTCGACGGCGTCGAGATCTCGACCAGCCCCTACGCGCACCCCATCATGCCCCTCTTGATCGACACCGGGATCGTCGTGGAAAGCTGGGCGCCCTTTCCGGCGCCGGTGGTTCCCGATTTTCGCCACCCGGAGGACGCCGTCTGGCAACTCGAGCGTGGTCTGGCCTTCATGCGCGAACACGGCTTCGAAACCCGCGGCTGCTGGCCGCCGGAGGGATCCGTATCGTCGGATGCCGTTGCCGTGTACGCCGACGCGGGGGTGCGGTGGTTGGTCACCGACGAGGGCATCCTCGAGCGAAGTCTCGGGCGGCCCTTGAGAAACGGCGACCGGGCCGTGGACGAACTCTACCGAAGTTGGTATGCGCCTGCCGAAGGGCCGGTCCTGTTCTTTCGAGATCGCCACCTCTCGGACGCCATCGGCTTTCAGTATGGCAACTGGGATGATGAGGGAGTGGCAGCTTTGGATCTCGTCCGCAAACTCGAGGAAATCTCCCGGGCGCTGCCGGACGACGCCTGCATAACGATCGCTCTCGATGGCGAAAACCCCTGGCTCTACTACCCCGAAGGTGGCGGCCGGTTTCTGCGAGAGCTCTTCGAGCGGCTCAACGAAAATCCTTCAGGTCTGCAGCCCGTCACTCTCGATCACGCAGCCGGAGCGACCTCACCCGCAAGACTGGACCACCTCCACCCCGGGTCGTGGATCAATTCGATCTTTGCGACGTGGATCGGACACCACGAAAAATCACACGCCTGGGAAGTGCTCGCCGCCGTGCGGACCGCGATCGCCGGCGCCGGCGGAGAACGCCCGCCGTCGTTGCTGCTGGCCGAGGGCTCGGACTGGTTCTGGTGGCTCGGCGACGACAACCCCACCGCGCTCGCGCCGCTGTACGACGCCATCTTCCGCCACCACCTTGCCGACGCCTGCGCCCAGGCGGGGATCGAGAGCCCGATCGATCTTACGAAACCACTGAAGACCGAGACCCAGCCCTTTCGGGTCCCGGTCTCCGACGGCTGGCCGGCCCCGGAACTGGACGGCCGAGTCACAACCTATTTCGAGTGGTCCCTGGCCGAATGGGTGGCGGGGTCCGACGGTTCTCCGTTGCGCCGGCTGGCGGTGTGGGGGAGCAAAAATCGCCTCCACCTTTTGATCGAGGGAACCGCTGCCGTGCTGTCACTCCTCGATGACGAACGGCTCGTCGTTCGACTCATAGCGGCCGACGGGACAGAAACCGATGTGGTGATCGGTGGCGACGACGCCGAACTCCCGGCGGCCGTCTGCGCCGTCGGCCGCGTGGCCGAGCTCTCGCTGCCGTGGGACGGTCTGAAAGGCTCCCGCCTCGAGGTGCGGCTCGGTGGGTGGCGACTGCCCGCCGGCGGTGCCCTGTTGCTCGATCCGTACGTGGTCGACAGCGAGTACGGCGACGGCCGGCGAAAGGATGAATAGAGTGTCCGAGATCCGCTACTGCCCCATCAAACATCGCTGGACGATCATCGCGCCCGAACGCAAACAACGTCCCGGAGAGTTCATGGTTGACCACCGCGCCGAGGTGGCACCGGCCGAGGACCCGTTCGCCCCGGGCAACGAGGCCATGACACCTCCGACAATTTTCTCGGTTCCCCGACCGGGCGACAGCCACCAATGGCTGGTACGGGTCTTCGCAAACAGTTTCCCGGCCCTCCGCGTCGAGGGCGAGGTGGTGCGGGAGGGGGTTGGTCTCAACGACACCGTCGCCGGCGTCGGAGCCCACGAGGTCATCGTCGAAACACCGATGACAGACGTCGAAATGGCCGACATGAGCGCGGACGACATCGTCCACGTGCTGCAGGCCTGGCGCGCCCGGCTGCTGGACCTACGACGGGACGTGAGGCTCCGGTATGTGCTGATCTTCAAAAACAAGGGCCAGGAGGCCGGAGCGTCGGTCGAACACGCCCACTCGCAGCTCATCGCCACCCCGATCATCCCAACCGAGGTTGTAGAGGAGCTCAGGTCATGTCGGCAACACTTCCGGCTTCGTGAACGGTGTCTCTTCTGTGACGTGATCCGCCAGGAGCTTCGTCTTGCCGAACGGGTGTGCCTCGAGACCGAAGGCTACGTTGCCCTGGCCCCCTTCGCAGCAACCCTCCCGTTTGAGACCTGGATCCTGCCCAGACAGCACCGTCACGATTTTGCCCTTGCGACCGATGACGAACTTCACGGTCTGGCAATCATCCTGCGCGATTTTCTGCGGCGGATCCGGTCGCTCCTCAACGATCCGCCGTACAATATGGTGCTCCACACCGCACCCAGCCCGCACCCGCGACCCGGCCAGCCTAATTATTGGACCACAATCGAGCAGGACTACCACTGGCACATCGGTTTTGCGCCCCGGATCACCCGATCTGCAGGCTTCGAGTGGGGCTCCGGCTACACGATCAACCCGACCCCACCCGAGGAGGCCGCGCGTTTCCTCAACGAGGCCGATCCGGACCGCGACTGACGTCGAGTTCTCAGTTTTGAGTTTTTAGTTTTGAATTTTCGCCCAACCTCTTTACGAAACAGTCGGACAAACGGGAATTGAGAATTTACAATTAAAAATTAAAAATTGACCGCGGGATAGTCTCGAGGCGCCGCCTGGGTCGTGGTTCGACTCAGACCGACCCATCACCCTCCCGACGCCGCGCCTCGAGTTCTTCCTTGACAGCCTTGGCCGCACGGATGTGACGCTCGACGAGCGAGACCAGGCCCTTCTGATCGATGATGGGTTTGGCCACATAGTCATTGGCGCTCGAAGAAAAGAGGAGGCGCTCCCGGTCCCCCCTCATGGCGTGTGCGGTCAACAGCACCACTGGCAGATTGAGGCCCTGAGGCAAATCACGGATCCGGCGGGTCAGTTCGACCCCATCCACCTTTTCGTCGCCAACCCGGGTGTGGCTAAGCGAGACATCCATCAATACCGCCGCCACCGGCCGCTCTTGCACGACCCGTAGGATCTCGTCGCCGTCGTCCGACCACACCACCTCGAAGTTGCCCACAGTGGTCAGAATAGCCTCCACCAACACCGCGTTGGCCGGGTCATCCTCCACCACCAGCACGAGATCAGACAACGACCCTCCTTCAACGACTGTATCCCGGATGCAGGGAGAGTTCTAGAGAATTCGGAATTCAGAATTCGGAATTCGGAATCCCCGCCCGGACGCCCATCCGGAGAAACCGCAGATAGCGCAGATGAACGCAGATGCTCGATGCAGGATGCTGGATAACGCGCATCCCCTTCTGGTGTGAGGCATTGGTAGCGTCTACGGATACGAGGCGCGTGCGGCGGAGGTGCCATCCTTTGCATTGTTTGATTCCCTGCCGTAAAGGTCGAGGGGGGATCGCCTCGGGCAAACAATGCATAGGGTGGCTCCTCTCGGGTAGGACGCCTTGACAGTCGGGTTCACTCGAATGCCCGATATCGGCACACCAACGTCGCGGAGAGCTTCCCTGCAAGAGATTTCTCCACTCGCTACGCTCGGTCGAAATGACAGGCGAGGGGTTTGGAGGAGGCACGTGCTGAAAGGCGGATTCACTCGAGAAGAAACTCCTCAATCGGCGCACAGTTGACGAGATCGGCGGCGGTGGCTCCGGCCTTACGGGCAACGGCAAGTCCCCAACCGACGTCGGCGAGGCCTTCGGGCGAGTGGGCGTCGGGGTTGACGATCAGCTTGAGCCCGAGCTCGAGCGCACGCCGGGCCCACCGCCAGTCGAGATCGAGGCGGTACGGGCTGGCATTGATCTCCACCGCCACACCGTGCTCGGCACAGGCTCCGAGCACCTGGTCGAGATCGACGGAATAGCCGGGTCGGGCCAGGAGGAGTCGGCCGGTGGGGTGGCCGAGCACCCTGCACGCGGGGTTGGCCACCGCCCGCACCAGACGTTCGGTCTGTTGCTCCTCGGTCAACCGAAAATTCGAGTGGACCGAAGCCACCACATATTCGAGCCCGTCCTCGCACCCTTCAGGGATATCGAGCGCTCCGTCTGTGAGAATGTCTGCCTCCAGCCCCTTGACGATCCGCGGACCCGTGCCGGTCTGATTGAACGCATCGATCCGCCGCCACTGGTCGCGCAGACGGTCCCCGTCAACACCGTGGGCGTAAACCGCGACTGGCGAGTGGTCCGCCACCCCGAAATATCGCCACCCGAGCTCGCCGGCCGCGCGCGCCATGTCCTCCACCGTCGCCGCACCGTCAGAGTCGGTTGTGTGATTGTGGAGGGCGCCCATCAGGTCTGCCATCGACACCAGCGACGGCATCTTGCCTGCGACCGCCCTCTCGGTCTCGCCCTCGCCCTCGCGGAGTTCCGGCGGTACCCAGGTGCATCCAAGCGCCTCATACACTGCAGCCTCATCGGGACACGGGACGCGTTCGTCTCCCCGCCACAGCCCGTCAGGTCGCAACGACATTCCGCCGGCACGCGCTCGCGCCACCAGCTCTTCAAGGTGCTTTCCAGAACCTGTTGCCCACAACTGGGTGACGCCCGCATCCGCCGGTCCGACCCCCCACAGATTGACCGGGAGGCCCGCAGTGGAAGAGCCGGTCCAAATGCCGTCCGGCCCACGGCTGGAGCCGGGAACACAGGTCTCAACCGCCCTGCCGGCAGCCTCTTCAGTACCCGCCACGACCACGAGATCGAATGAACCCACGGTCTCGCAACACCGCCGAACCTCGCCCGCGACGATGACGTCGACGACCCCCGAAGCCGATCGCAGCGACTCCCTCAGGTCTTCGGCGGTCCTCTGCGCCTCGTTCATCAGCCGTCGCTCTCCCGCCTGGCGGGCGAACCGCACCCCTTCGAGAATTCGGTTCTGGGTCGTCGCGCCAAAACCGGGCAACTCGACCAGACGGTTTTCGCGACACGCATACTCGAGCTCTCCGAGACTCGTCACACCCAGCTCCTGCCACAAGGCCCGGACCTTTTGGGGGCCCAGCCCCGGGACTCTGAGAAAATCCCGGACGCCCTCGGGCACGGCGGCGAGAGTCTTGGTCAGAACCTCAGGCTGACGGCCCGCCGCCAGGTCTTCGAGAACCGCCACCGTCCCTCGCCCCAGACCCTTCACCTCGAGCAAGGTACCGCCGGCGATCATCCTTTCGAGATCTCCCTCGAGGCGATCCACCGCCCGCGACGCGTTGGCAAAGGCACGCACCCGGTGTTGGTTGTCGCCCGCGATCTCGAGGAGCGTGGCAATTTCACGAAGAGCTCGGACAGCGGTCTTTCGATCAACGGTCATTCGGCCTCCAAAGTCAATGAATGCAGACAGAAAAGGGCAACGGTCACAGATGGTTTCAGCCGTTCATGATATATTCCCAACGTTCGATATGGGCATCATCGCACGTCTCCGATCCAGCCTCACCTACCCTATTGCAGCCACCCTCGTGTTGGTCACGGTGGTTCCGATGGTCGCGGTGGGTTTGCTGCTGACGACCTCCAGCCGGATTCACCTGGAGACGATGGAGAACCTCAACCTGGGCAGATTGGCGGTAGGTCTCGGGAGTGAAACCGCACTCTTCTATGGCGGTCACCGGACCCAACTGGCAAGCGCCGCGCTGGCATTGGCGGCCGCCGACAGGATCGACGCGGATGGCTTCGGCACGCTGCTCGAGGGTATGGCATCCGAACCCGGCCGCGCCTTTGTCTATCTGCAGATCATCCCCAACCGCGGCACCGGGGCGTTCGCGATGGCGCCGTCTCTGGGAACCGAAACGATCGAGCGCCTCGACGCGGCGGTCCAAGAGGCGCACGAACGGACCACTCGCGGAGAAATTGTTGAAAACGTGCTGCTCGACATGCCGCGCAACCGGCCGCCAATGGCGGTGATGGCGTTCCCACTACGTTCGAGCACCGGAGAGATTTGGGGATCCCTCTCAGGGGTCCTCGATCTCGCACCGCTCGAGGCCCAACTGGCGGCCCCCACATACTCCGGCTTTCTGGTGAGCCTGATCGACGCGAGCGGGCAGGTCGTTCTCTCGTCGAGCCCCGCCCTTCGCCGCAGCAATGTGTCGGATTTTCCGCTCGTCAGGGACTATCTGAGAAAGCCGCAGAGGTTGACGCTCGCCTACACCCATCCTCAAGATATCGAAGCGGGTCTGGTGCTGGGTTCGATGGCGCCCGTGGGCACCCAGGGGTGGAGCGTATTGATGGAACGTAGCGCTGCCGAGGCCTACGCGCCCGTGCGCAGGAACAAGGTGCGCACCCTGGGCCTGACGGCTCTCGCGGCGGTAGTGGCCCTGGGCATCGGGTTCCTGCTCAGTCGTCGCCTGATCATTCCTCTTCAGGGGCTCGCCGACACCTCGTCCAAGATCGCCGAGGGCAACCTTGCGGTCCGCGCCACGGTCCGGGGAGAAGATGAACTCGCGAAGCTGGGCAACAACTTCAACGACATGGCGGGCAATATCGAGGCCCTGGTCCGAAAGCTCAAACATGCGCTGCGTCAGAACCAGGAACTCTTCCTCGAGACCATCAGAACTCTGGCGGCCGCCATCGATGCCAAGGATCCCTACACCAGGGGCCACTCTGAAAGGGTGGCGTCGTATTCGATGGGCCTGTCGCGCCACCTCGGCCTCAAACAGGAAGAGGTCTTCCGCATCCACATCGCCGCCATTCTCCACGACGTCGGCAAGCTCGGAGTCAAGGACGGGATCCTCAACAAACCCGGGGGCCTGTCAGACGACGAGTTCGAAATCATGCGCCAACATCCGGCCATAGGCGCCCAGATCATGAGTCCGATTCGGATGCTCAAGGACATCATTCCGGGCATCCGCAACCACCACGAGACCTGGGATGGGACCGGCTATCCGGACCGCCTCAAGGGCGATCAGATCCCGATGGTGGCGAGAATCATCGGTGTTGCCGATACATTTGATGCCATGACCACAACCCGGCCCTACCAACAGGCCATGACTCTCGAGTACGTGCTTGCCAAGATGCGGTCGATGTCCGGTTCCCGGTTCGACCCACTGGTCATCGACGCATTTCTGGCGGCGGTTGAACAGGGTGACATCAGTCCCCCGGCCAGAGAAACTCAGCTGCCCACTCCATCGGAGGCCTCATGAATCGTCTCGTCGTCGCCGTCTCCCTTTCGTGCATGTCCATCGTCACCGCCTGCGCGAGCTCGAGCGCCGCGAGCAAACAACCTGCCCCGACGACCGCTCCACAGAAAAAGGGCTACTCTGCGGACGCCCCTCTCAAATCATTGACCTATATGCGGCAAGGCTCCGTGCTGATGCAACAGGGTCGGTATCAGGCGGCGCTCGAATCGTTCCAGGTCGCGGATAAAATCGCCCCTGGCAACGCCACGAACATGAATATGATCGGGCTCTGCTACCTCAGCCTGAGCGAGCCCGACAAGGCCCTGCAGTCGTTTAACCAAACGCTGCAGCTGATTCCACAATTCACCGACGCCCGCAACAACCGGGGTGCCACCTACCTCATGATGAACCAGTACCACCTGGCGGAGGTGGATTTCATCGCAGTGCTGGCCGACTCCACCTATCCCCACCGTCGGCAGGTCTACTACAACCTCGGAATCACCTACCTGAAGCGCGGACAGCACGGGGCCGCCGAAGAGAACTTCCGCAAATCGATCATGCCACCCAGCCCGGTTTTCAACGGCTACATGCAACTCGCTCAGCTGGCGCAGCAACAGGGGGAATCGGAACGGGCCCTGGTTTTTCTCCAGGAAGCGAAGCTCGAGTTTCCCGATCGAACCGAAATCGCGTTCGAGATCGGCAAGCTGCTGATGATCATGGGTGACGAGGAAGAGGCCAGACCGTATCTCGAACAGGTCGTCTCAGATGCTCCCGATTCGACTCAGGCCGCCACGGCAAGGACGCTGCTCGGGATCGGCTGAATGCCCTTCAACTATCTCCTGACGAACCTCCTCGTCGATGTACCGCAGGCCCTGGGAGCCATCTTTGTCGACCCTGAGGGTGAAGCGGTCGAACTGGTCACCCGGCACGGGGACCCATTCGACCTCAAGGTCGAGGGCGCATACCACAGCATCTTCCTCAGGCAACTCGACGCCCTCACCGCCTCGGCGGAGGCCGGGCCAATCGACAGTTTCGTGCTCGAGGGGACCCACCTGATCACGTTGACTCAGGCGCTGCCCGACGGCTACTATGTGGTGCTCGTCGTGGATCGCTCGGCTTCACGCGCGCAGGCCCTCGATCGCCTGCGCAGGGCCGCTCGGGTGTTCGCCGAACAGCTCGCCTGAGGAAGACGTTTTCGGCGGCGATCCGTTCTAGATTGGAGAGTCATGACTCGATCTTTTCTCGGCAAGTTGAAACGGGGTCTGTTCATGACCCACACCGAGTTCCTGGAGAAGGCGGGAGAGACCTTCTCCCGCACCGGACCGGTGAATCCCGCTGTCCTCGACGGTCTCGAAGATGCCCTGATCGCTTCTGACGCAGGCGTCGACCTCTCCGTTCGCCTCGTCGATGAGCTCCGGGACGAGGTTCGCGCCAACCGCATCACAACCGCTGAAGAGCTTCGACCGGCGGTGCGGGAACGCCTCCTCGATCTGCTCACCAAGGCTGAGGCCGCGAATCCCCTCGCGGAAACCGGGGCCGGGCCGAGAATCACCCTGCTCGTCGGCGTCAACGGGACCGGCAAGACAACCACCGCCGCAAAGCTTGCAAAACGCAAGAAGGAAGCCGGGACGACCGTCATCCTCGCCGCCGCCGACACCTTCCGTGCGGCAGCGGTCGATCAACTCAAGGTGTGGGCCGAACGGGTCGACGCGCCCCTCGTACACCAGCAGGAGGGCGCCGACCCTGCTGCGGTCGTGTTCGACGCCATCGCCGCAGCCCGCTCACGGGACATCGACGAGGTCCTGGTGGACACGGCGGGCCGTCTCCACAACCGAGCCAACTTGATGAAAGAACTGGAAAAGGTGACCAGAATCGCTGCCCGTGAGGTCGCCGGGGCGCCGCACGAAGTGCTGTTGGTCCTCGATGCAACCACCGGCTCCAACGGCATCGAACAGGCGCAGAAATTCGGCGCCACCGTCGGCGTCACAGGTGTTGTTCTGACGAAACTTGATGGAACCGCGAAGGGTGGCGTGATTTTGGCCATTGCGGATCAGCTCAGGCTCCCGGTACGATGGGTGGGTGTGGGTGAGGCCGAAGACGACCTGTTGCCATTCCACGCCGTGGACTTTGTGGACTCGTTGCTCGATATCGATTCGGGGGACACTTCGAAGACTGTGTAGCAGATAAACAGTAGGGACGGACTAGTGTGAGGCGACCGCGACCGGGGGGATCACAACCAAAAGACACGGCTTCTTCGGGGCCGACGCGAGTCGGGCCCGGGCAGCCGCATATGTCGAATCTCCCTCCCTCCGACCCCGATGAGCGATGGATGGGACGCGCCCTCGAGCTCGCCGCTCTCGGGCGTCATGGTGCTTCACCGAACCCGATGGTCGGTGCAGTCATCCTCGATCACGAAGGCCATCTTGCCGGGGAGGGCTACCACGCCGCTTTCGGCGGGCCCCACGCTGAGGTGATCGCCCTCGCGGAGGCGGGCGATCAGGCGAGGGACGGCACGCTCTACATCACTCTCGAACCTTGCGCCCACCACGGCAAGACACCGCCCTGCACCGACGCCGTGTTGGCCGCCGGGTTGAAGCGGGTCGTGATCGCATTGGCCGAACCTACAAAGACCGCCGGCGGCGGGATCGATCGGCTGCGAGCCGAGGGCGTCGAGATTCAGGAGGGGCCGGGCTCGGAACGATCCCGGATTCTCAACCGACGTTGGTTGCGGTGGGCGCAGTTTCATCGCCCGTGGGTGACGCTCAAAACCGCCGTCTCGCTCGATGGGCGGATCGCCACCCGCACCGGCCAGTCCAAGTGGATCACGGGCGAAGAGGCCAGGCACCGCGGACTTGAGCTGCGCGAGGAGCACGACGCCATTCTGGTGGGGGTGGAAACTGTTCTTGCCGACGATCCGCAGCTGACCCGGCGGCTCGACCTCAACCCCGCGGGCGGCTGGAAGAGGATCGTGCTTGACTCCACCCTGCGAACACCAGGCGATGCCCAGGTGGTCCGCCACCAGCCCGAAACGACCGTCATTGTCCATACGGCGGAGGCATCGGCCGAGGATCGCCGCCGGCTGCGGGAAGCGGGTGTCGAGCTCGTGGAGCTACGGGCCGGAGATGACGGTCGTATCGATCTCGAAGCGCTCCTCGATCGCCTCGCCCGAAAGGAAGTGGCCGCTCTCCTGGTGGAAGGCGGCCCGACGGTGCACGGGTCCTTCCACGATGCGGATCTCATCGACGAGATCGCTTTATTCGTCGCACCGTTCCTGATCGGTGGACCGGCCCCGGCGACGGTCGCGGGACGGGGCATCCCGACCCTCGATATGGCGCGCCGCTTTGACTTCGAAGCCATGGAGCGTCGCGGGCAGGACCTGGAGATCCGAGCGGTGCGATTGGAGGACCGATGTTCACGGGACTGATCGAAACCGTCGGTTCCGTCGAACGGCTGGCGCGTTCGGGCGCAGCGGCCAGGCTCCATATCTCCTTGACGTGGCCCGATGGCGACGTCCCGAAGACCGGTGACAGCATCGCCGTCAATGGCGCATGTCTGACCGTCGTCGACCCCACACCCACGGCGTTTGCCGCTGAACTCTCATCTGAGACTCTTCGGCGAACCCTCTTCTCAGCAGCCCGGACCGGACAGGCTGTCAATCTCGAAAGGGCCCTTCGTCTCGGCGACCGGTTTGGAGGCCACATCGTCCAGGGCCACGTCGATGGCGTGGTCCGGGTTCTCACGATTCGCCCAGAGGGCGGTTTTCAAAACTGGCGTCTTTCGCTGCCGGCCGAAAACGCGCCGGAAGTGGCGGCCAAAGGCAGCGTGGCGCTCAACGGGGTTTCGCTGACGGTCGCCGATCTCGGGCGCGATTGGTTCGAGGTGGCCCTCATCCCCACCACCCTCGAGGCGACCAGCCTCGGCGGGCTTCGTACCGGCGCCGAGCTCCACCTCGAGACTGATGTCCTCGCCAAATACGTGGCACGCCGGCTCGGCGGGTCGAGCCCGTCGGCCATCGATCAGATGTTCGGAGGGGGGAACGGTGCGTAGGATCGAACCCGCCTACCCCGATCTCCTGCCGGTGACCCACGTCCTTCGGCCCGGATACCTCCCCGGCAAAAAGGTGTCGCTGGACCCGATCAAGCTCGGGGTGGTCTGGGAGGACGCTCCGGTCAGGATTCTGCCGGCCGAAGGTTCGATCCCGAGAGAGCCCGTACGGGCGATGATCTTCGCCCGCGTGGCGGCCCAGCGCCGCGACATCCTGCACCGTTTCCTGCAACGCGGTGGTTTTGCGCTCGTGGTTCTGGACGATCCCGAGATCACCCCGAGTGACCTCGGTCTCGACGGATTCGACGAGACTCCACGCGTGACCATGGTTCTGCCGATCCTCCCCTACCCCTTGAGCGAAGGGCTGCAGGTTCCCGAAGCCTGGCACTCGTATCCGTGGGGCGCCGTCCTCGGTCTCTTCCCATTCCCCGGCGCCGCCGCCGAGGTGGAGCGCAGGATCGAACAGCTCAAGACCGCAGGCGCGCGATTTGCCGTCACGGCGCCCCTCCTCCTCACCCCAAAGGATCGCCACCGCATCCTCGACGGCTGTGAGGGGACCGGGGTCGAAGCGGAGCTGGAAAACGCGCTGTTTCACGCCGACGTCAGCCGCGGGCTGCACGCGCTCGAACGAACCGCCGGAGTGACCCTCCACAATGTCGGGATGGACCCGTTCGTTCCCTGCATGGTTCCGGCCGGCGCCGAACCCAACGCCGTCAAGACTGCCGCCGTTTTACGCCTGTGGGCTCGACGCCTCGACCAGTGCCACGAAGAGGCCTCCTGGGGTTGGCGGCTACGCCGCGCCGCCTCCGCTCTCGATCGGCTCCCCAACGACCCCGCGACCCTCGCCATGGAGGACAACCTGCGGATCATCCCCGGCTTCGATCCGTGGGTCGAGAGCTTTACCCGCGCCGTGTGGTACGGCGGCGAACCGCTGGACGATGCCTGGCAACGGTGGTCTGGCATCAACGGTCAGCCAGAGATCTCCGAGAAAAAGAAATAGGAGTCATCGACCCTGCGGGAACACTTGCGCTGGCCCAGCTGTTCTCGCATACAGAATTTCTCCACGAAAAGGGGGCGCGACATGGCAGAGAAAGTGTTCAAAAAGATCTCGGTGACCGGCTGTTCGTCCGAGAGCTATGAAAAAGCGATCGAGAACGCGGTCGAAAAGGCCTCCGAAAGCCTGCGCGGCATCGCGTGGTTCGAGGTCAATGAATTTCGGGGCGGCCTCGGCGCCGACGGCCAGATCGATTGGCAGGCCGCCATCGAGGTTGCGTTCAAGATCGACTGATGGGAGGGCGCGCAGCGCCCTCACCCCTTCTCCGTGTCCGTCTCCGGGCACGGGCACGGGCCGCTTGCAACCCACTCCATTTCAATGTATTATCCGCCGCGCGTGGGGCCGTAGCTCAGTTGGGAGAGCGCAGCGTTCGCAATGCTGAGGTCGAGGGTTCGATCCCCTTCGGCTCCACCAAAGACTTCGAAGTCGCCGCCCTTTCGGGCGGCTTTTCTCGTCTTTGGTTTCGCCTCGGGGACCGGTCTACGAACCATCGCCGCGTTCTCGCAGGCCGGCTCGCTCTGCGACCCGTCCGCGTTCACATTGCGCCGCTGTCCCGCAGAAAAGGTGCCAAACAGGTGCCAGGTTCATACATTCGGTTATTCTCCGCCTATGTAGGCGTTAACCTGTCGGGATGGCGTATCGCTGCCAAGCTTTAGGAAGTT
>JASJGQ010000406.1:0-14789 GCA_033791425.1 Acidobacteriota bacterium | reverse complement strand
AGGATCGCCGTTTCCAAGGCGTTGACCAATATGAGGTCACGTAAGAGGCGGGCCGAATCCGACCTTCCACAAACGGTTGAGCCGAATGGGCCGGTCGACTTCAACGCGGTGGAGCGCGGCTCCGGTGGCTGGCGAAGGATCGATCTCGAGAGAGCCTTGGCGAAGCTGCCGGACGATGCGCGCGTCGTCGTCTGGCTTTTCGACGTCGAAGGACTGACCCACCGAGAGATCGCGGCCCTGTTCGGTCGCAGCGCGTCCTTTTCGAAATCGAGGCTCTCACGCGCTCACGCGCGGCTGCGGGAGCTTTTGGGCAGCACGGGAGGGAAGTCAGATGCATCCGAGTATCGACGATCTGTTGGCACTGCGGGACGGTAACGGCGCCGCCGAGGCGGCACGCCATGTCGAACAGTGCGCGCGATGCGCGGACGAGATTGATGAGCTGCGCTCGGCGGCGTCCGCGCTGCGAGCGCTTCCTGAGGCCACGACCGATCGCGATCACTGGCCCGAGATTCGGCGCCGGGTTCGCGAGCGCCGTCGGAGGGACCTGACGTTGCGGATTGGCGCCGTTGCCGCGTCGATCGTGGCCGTGATCACGGCGGTCGTGCTGGTGACGTCGCCTCCACCGACGACAACCCACGAGGTGGCAACTGCAGACGCCGAGCTCGCCGTCGACGAGTTGGCGGCCGCTTCGCGGGGGCTCGAGGCAGTGCTTCGCGATCCGGCCCTGCGCCGGCAGGTGCTGAGCCCGAGGCGTGCGGCGGTCATCGTCGACATCGAGGATCGAATTGCGGTTCTCGATATGGCTCTGGCCGATCAACCGATTGACTGGGGCGTTGAACAGAATGTCGCCCTGTGGAGCCACCGCGTCGAACTTCTCGACGCCCTGGTCGAGGCGCGGGGCGAGACCATCGGCGACGAGGGACTGGGTTATGCGGTCATTCAATATGAAGGGAGTCAGCCATGAGGAACAACTGGATCATGATTGCGGTCGTGTGTCTCGTCGCCCTGCCGGTCTGCGCGGGGGACCCGGGTAGGGTCGAAGATACTGACGATCCGAAGGACCCCCACCGCGCCTTGCGCGACGCGGTACAGGACATTCGAGTCCACTACGCACCCTCGGCCGGTGGCTCCAAAGATTTCTTTTTCGGCGAGGGATTCAGCCGCTCAGGTCTCGGGATCATAATTGGTAGGGTGTCGTCGGTCCTGCATGGTGAGGGCGCACCCGGAGCGGAGATCCTCGCTGTGACACCTGGATCTCCCGCCGATGAGGCCGGACTTCAGCCCGGAGACATCGTCGTAGCGTGGAACGGCGAGAGTCTGGTGGAGGACGGAAAGGACCCGCGGTGGACGGCCGCCGACGCGTCGCGCGAGTTGGTCGCTCGATCACGGGAGCTTGAAGAAGGAGACTCCGTCACCCTCCGGTATCTCCGCGATGGCAAAGAGCTCGAAGTGACCCTTGAGGCCCGAGAGCTTGATTTCGGCTCCACCTATTGGGTGGGGACAGCGGGGCGGCCACACGTCGATGTCCGTGCTACCCCGGACGTTGTGTGGAAATCAGCGAAACCGTGGTTCCTCCCACAGGGTTGGCTGGATATGGAGTTGGTTGAGATCAACCCGGAGCTGGGAGCGTATTTCGGTTCGGACGCCGGCGTCCTGGTCGTCCGCGGACCTGAGGGGGACGAGACCCTCGGTATCGAGAGCGGCGATGTGATCCTCCGAATCGGCAATCGCGAGGTCAAGAACCCAGAACACGTGATGCGGATCCTCCGCAGCTACGAGCCGGATGAAGAACTCTCGGTCGACATCGTCCGCCACGGCCGGTCAGAGACACTGACAGGCACCGTGCCCGAGGCTTCATTTCGTTTCGGTTACACATTCCGAGGCTCAGAGGAGGAGGATGAGTGAGGTTGCGCGAAGGTGGCCCACGGAAGCCTCCTGACTGGGTGTCTCTGATGACGTGTTCAACAAATAGCAGGTGCACCTGATCCGGATCGCTGATCACGCCCTGTTCGGTACAATAGCCGGCCATGAGCTACGACACCCGCCGTCTGTCTCGCCGAGCGCAGGGTCTGTTCGCCGGCGAGGCGATACCCGAGTATCTGCAACGGCACTCCGAGGGCTTGAGCGACGCTTTTGATCCGGTCGCCAACCCGGCAGGTTATATAGGGCTCTGCGAAGCCGAAAATCGGCTCGTTGCGGAGATGGTCGCAGATCGCATCGATCGAGCGCCGGGGGTGCCGGTCAGCGCCCTCGGCTACGATGCCATGACCGGTTCTTTACGGTTTCGCGAGCAGTTGGGGACGTTCATGGGCCGGACCTTTCTCGGTCGCAAGTTCAGCCCGGAGCAGATCTCCGTTCTCGCCGGCGCGGGCAGTGTGCTCGAGATTCTCTTCTATGCCCTTGGCGACCCGGGCGACGGTGTTCTCGTTCCGACACCGAGCTACAACGGGTTCTGGTTGGACCTCGAGCTTCGCGCCGGGCTCACCATCGTCCCGGTTCACCGTACGATCGACGATGGCTTTCGGCTGTCCCCGGAGATGCTCGATCGCGCAGTTGCTGGTGCCGGACGACCGGTCAAGGTCCTGCTCTTCACCTCGCCCGACAATCCTCTCGGCAGGGTCGCGTCTCCCGAGGAGATCAGCATGGTGCTCAAGTGGGCGGACGATCGCGACCTGCACGTGGTCTTCGACGAGATCTACGCTCTTTCGGTCTTTGGCGAGAGCACCTTTTCCAGTTGCGCTGAGCTGCGACCCTCGCTCGGCGATCGGGTCCACATCGTCTGGGCCTTCTCCAAGGACTTCGGCGCCTCCGGGATGCGCTGCGGCGTTCTGGTCAGTGAGAATCCGGCCGTCAACGCCGCCGTCGACGCGCTCGCCTATTGGGCGTGTTGCTCCGGCCACACCCAGCACGTTCTCGGCGATCTCATCTCCGACGAGTCCTGGGTCGACTCGTACATCCATGCTATGAGGGAGCTGCTGGGCGGTGCGTACGCCCGCCTCCAGACCGCGTTGGATGCCGGGGCAATCCGCTACCTGCCGGCTGAAGCCGGCGTCTTCGTCCTGCTCGATCTCCGATCGCGTCTCGAGGCGCCGACGTGGGAGGCGGAGCGTACGCTGTGGCTCGAGATCCTCGAACACGCCAGAGTTAACCTCACACCAGGCGCCGCATGTCACGTCGGCGAGCCCGGGTTCTTTCGTCTCTGTTACGCAGGGCAGCCCACCGACACCGTGGAGATCGGTGTCCGTCGGATCGTGAGGCTGTTCGACTGAAGCATGCGATTGGGTATGCAGTAGACTTTTTGCCGAGAGGACAGTCCATGAATCCAGCACCTCCGCCCATGATCTTCCTCGCTTCGTTGCTGGTGTTTGCCGGTTGTGCTGGTGGGCTCAAGATCCATGACCGCCCGATTCAGTTCTCCGCCGATCGCCAGAGCGCCACCCTGCAGTACATTGCGGATCACTACGGCGAAAGGCCCGCGGACATCTCGATCGTGCCCAATATCATCGTGCTGCACTGGACGGCGATCAACGGGTTCGAGGAGAGCTTCGCCGCTTTCGACCCTGAGGAATTGGGCGGGTCCCGACCGGGTCTGGTCGCTGCCGGGAACGTCAACGTTTCGATCCAATTTCTGGTCGATCGGAATGGCAAGGTCTACCGGCTCATGCCCGAGACCTGGATGGCCAGGCACTGTATCGGCCTCAACTACTCGGCGGTCGGTGTGGAGAACGTGGGTGGCGGCAACGGCATTGACAACCTTACTGACGCTCAGGTCGAGGCCAACATCCGCCTCGTCCGCTATCTGGCCGGGAAGTACCCCACCATTCGGTACCTCATCGGCCATATGGAGTATCTGGATTTCGAGGGTGACCCTCTGTGGTTGGAGCTCGACTCGAGCTATCGGACCGAGAAGATTGACCCTGGCGACCGATTCATGTCCACCGTGCGAGCTGCCGTTGCCGATCTGGGTCTTGACGGACCTCCCTGACCACGGCGAACTGGAGACAGAGTGTTCACAGATCCAACGGCCGTGTTCATCTATCTCGCCGTTCTCCTCGGAGGCGTCTTCTGGCTCACCGGACTGTCACGTCTACGGCCTCTTTTCAGAGTGACGCCGGCGGTTATCTACGCCTATTTTCTGCCGGCGTTGAGCACCAGCCTGGGCATCACGCCTCAGAGTTCGCCGGCCTACGACTGGATGATTCGCTTTCTCCTGCCGGTCAGTCTGGTGCTGCTGATGGTGACGGTTGACCTTCGCGCCATCGTGCGCCTTGGCGGCAAAGCTTTGATCATGATGCTCGCAGGATCGCTGGGGATCATCATCGGCGGGCCCGTGGCTCTGGCTCTGCTGGGGCCGTTCCTGCCGGAAGACGCCTGGATGGGTCTGGCGGCGCTGGGAGGCAGTTGGATTGGCGGCGCACCAAACATGATCGCGATCAAGGAGAGTGTGGGGACGCCTGACTCCCTGATGGGTCCCATCATCGTGGTCGACACGGTGTTCGCCTACGGCTGGATGGGAGTGCTGCTCTTCCTGAGCGGCAAGCAAGAGAAGCTCGACACCTGGCTGCGTGCCGATACCCAGGAACTCGATGCGCTCGACGATCGCTTGACGGAGGTGGACGGGGAACGACGGCCGATGGAAGTCAGGGACATGGCAATGATCCTGGGGCTGGGTTTCGGGGCTGCGGCCGCCTGCGTCTGGCTCGGAGACCTGTTGCCCCCGCTGGGTGACCCCACCATTATCAGCCACACGACCTGGACGGTCGTCCTGGTGACCACATTGGGTTTGGCCCTGTCCTTCACCCCGGTGCGGCGACTCGAGCAGGTTGGGGCATCGCGTGTCGGCTACCTGGCGCTTTACCTGATGTTGACCGCTATCGGGGCTCAGGCCGACCTCATGATGGTCGTCGAGGCGCCGCTCTTTTTGGCGGTGGGGGTGATCTGGCTCGCCATCCACATCACGGTGCTTTTCATTGCTGCGCGGCTCGTGCGCGCGCCCTTGTTCTTTGTGGCCACCGGGAGCATGGCAAATGTGGGCGGGGTCGTCTCAGCGCCGATCGTGGCATCGGTCTATCGACCGTCCCTGGCTCCGGTGGGCGTCCTCATGGGCGTCTCGGGATACCTGATCGGGATCTACGGGGCCCTTTTGTGCGCGTGGCTGTTGTCTCTCGTTGCCGGATCCTAGGTGGAGGACACACATTAAAATAGATCGGGAAGATAGGTGAAGTTGGTAAAGGCCTGGATTGTCCTGGGTGCAATGCCTTCTAGAAAAAAGCTGATGGTCTCGAGGGCGGTTTCCGGAATCCGATACCGGGCGACAAACTGGACGTCTACGGGGTTCTCCCGGCCGGGGACGATGTCGTAGTTCCCCGACGACACAAAGAGATCCTCTACAACGATTTCATTGGGGTTGACGATCTGGGTGGCAATCCCACGGTCTTTGAACGCGTTGACAAAATGGCCTTGGCGATAGCCGTAGTGGGTGCAGGCGAGATAGGTCAGATGTCGGGTCACCGGAACGTGCGATTTCCTGACCGCCTCGCCGACATATTCGTTGATCTTGGCCTGCGCCTCCAAACCGCTCAGATCCTCTGAAATTGTATCGGCCAGGGAGGGACACGCCTGAGCGACGATTCTGCTTTCGTCGATCCCGTTCGTTTTCAAGAGAACGGTGTAGGTCTGTTCCCCGATCGTCGTTTCCGTGCCGAATATCGCCACCATGGAATCCGGGTATTGCTTGAGATCGCGAATGAGGCGGTTGACTCCGGTCTCTACGATTCCGCGCATCGGGAGAGTCGTCTTCTGTGCAAATTCGGTGTCGGCCATCAAGACCGACAGCGTGTTGCAGGCGACATAGATCATATCGGGGGAATATTCTTTGGCGACGATGTGAAGAAACCGATCGAAATTCTCCAGTTTTTCCTCTCTCGAGGCCATTGAGTTGTAACCGAAATCGTTTTCCGGGGACGCGTTGATATAGGTCAATCTGACCGGCTCTCCGATGTCATGCGTTCGCAAGAACTCTTCGGCGAAGGCACACACCGACAATCCGCCGACGCCTGAATCCGTGATGAGAAGGTGCATTGGATACTCCCCGTCTGCCGCTCGCCTATTATGGACCCCGTACACGGCTGCCGTCCAAGGTTGCAGCCGCGTTTTCCGTACGAGGTGGAGGCCCTGAAGGTCGTGATGTCATCTCCGCAAAGCGTAGGTCGATCTGTTGTGGCCGTAGCCGCCCTGGCTATCACTGCCGCCTCCTTTGCGACGCAACCAAAGCCGGCTGCCCTCGACGCTGTCGAACTAACGGACGCCACCCCCGAAGAAATCCGAGTAGTCCTTGCGATTCGGGGTCGGGTCGACCGGGTCGGGACCATGAGCTTCGAGGATGGGCGCTTCGTCTTTGACCTCGCATCTGTGGCCTGGGCGGGGCCGTTGCGCAGGGTTCGCCCCGTTGCGCCCGGTGTTCGAGAATACCGCTGGTCGCAGCTTTCGCGGGATCCCTTGATGACCAGGTTCGTCGTGGAAGCGGCCGGTGGATGGTCGTGCCGTCACGAACCCGCACCACGAGGCATTTTGGTGGTCTGCAGCGGGCCGCCTGTGATCGGGGCGCTGGCGACTGCCGCTCCCGGTCCCGATATCGCGGTTGTCCGGGAAATCGGACTTATGAGCCCGGTAGAAGGCCTCGATGCAGAGGCTCTGGTCGATCGGTCCCTCGCTTTTATTCCACAGGATATGGTAAGGGACGGCCTGCCGAACTTTGGCGCGATGCGCGATGACTGGCTGGGCACGCCCCGGACTCACAAAGGGCTGGACATCTATGGAGACAAGGTCGTCGTGCGGTCCGCCGCCGAGGGGAAGGTTGTGGGGGCGGGGCAGGGGGACAAGGCGGGCGGTTGGGTCAAAATTCGCCACGGAAACGGTGTCGAGACCGTCTATGTCCACATCAACGAACTGAGTGTCACGATCGGCGATGACGTAGCGAAGGGTCAGCACATCGCGGTTGTCGATGGTGCCGCAGGCAATGCCATCCAGCCTCAGCTCCACTTCGAACTGAAGCTCGACGGCCAGTCGGTCGATCCCGTGCCCTACATCTTCGAGATGGCGTCTGAAGACCTTCGGGCCAAGATTACCCTGGCGAATCAGAGGCTTGCGGTGCTCGAGAAGGAACGCGCCTCTCGTGTTCGGCGGGGGTACGACTAGGCTAGGGTAGGTGTGGTCGGGCATCGGGCAGCCTGGCACCTACCCGAGATGGAATCCGTCCGATGACGAGGAGGCGGCAGCATGAGAAGAGTCGGAAGGGCCTGGCCTGACGCCGATCGAGCCGAACCCGGAAATTTCCGGACGCGGTTTCGGTGCGATTTCATCCGGGCCGCAGGTTCGCCGTGACCGTCGAACCCAGGGCACGGCTGCTATCCCTCGATGTCATGCGGGGGGCCACGATCGCGGGCATGCTGTTGGTGAACAATGCCGGCGATTGGAGCCGGACCTTTGCCCCTCTGTTGCACGCCAAATGGAACGGGTGGACGCCGACCGATTTGGTTTTTCCTTTCTTCCTTTTCATGGTCGGGGTCGCCATACCCCTGGCATTCGCCAAGCGGCTCGAACAGTCGGGCGGTGATCTCCGCCCGCTCTACCGGCAGATCGTGCGCAGGACCGTCATTATCTTCGCCCTTGGCCTTTTCCTCACCTGGTTTCCTTTTATGGGAATCGATTGGTCGAGGGTGAGGATTCCGGGAGTGTTGCAGCGCATTGCCGTGGTCTATGTTTTTGCATCCCTGGCCTATCTTCACCTGAGCACGCGGGGTCGGGCCTGGCTGGCGGGCGGTCTGCTCCTGGGCTATTGGCTCGCGATGACCCTGGTGCCGGTTCCGGGTTTCGGGGCGGGAGATCTGAGTCCCGACGGAAATCTGGCGGGCTGGGTGGATCGACTGATTCTCGGGCCGCACGTCTGGCGGTACGCGCCCGGACCGGCGGATCCGGAGGGAATCCTCAGCACCCTGCCGGCTGTGGCGACCGCACTTGCCGGTATCTTCACCGGTGAGTGGCTGCGAACCCGGAGAAACGAAGATCAGAAACTCATCGGCCTGTTTGTCGCGGGGGCGATCGCGGCGGCCGCGGGAGCCGTCTTCGGCTGGTTCTTCCCCGTCAACAAAAACCTCTGGACGAGCAGTTATGTTGTGCTGACCGCCGGGTTGGCTCTGCTCACGCTCGGCGCGGTCTATTTTTTCGTGGACATCCGGAAGCGGACCACCTGGGCGACACCGTTCGTTGTTTTCGGCGTCAATTCCATCGCAGCTTATGTTTTGAGCGGACTCATCGCAAAGGTCTTGCTCAAGATTCGCTGGACGGGTGCTGACGGGTCGAGCATCTCGCTCAAGTCCTGGTTGTATGGCAATTTCTTCGCCTCGTGGATGCCGGAATATTTCGCCTCACTGGCATGGGCGCTGGTTCACGTTCTGGTGGTCCTGGCCGTGATGTGGTGGCTCTATCGAAAAAAGATCTTCATCAAGATTTGACATATCCAGGACCGAGTCGTCGATATTGCTACGATCGGTGGGCTCGAAGTCGAGAATTCGCCGGCACGCGAACTCAGTTGGAGGGCGACGCATGAAGACGGCGTTGAGGATCGCACTGGCTCTTGGGGCGGCCGTTTGCCTGAGTTGCACGAGCGTCGAGGTCGGCGAGCCGCCGGCTCCATCCTTCGTTGATCTCGTCGAATCAGGTGACTCCGATGTGTTTTCGGTGCCCTTCGATGAGTACCTGACGCCGGACGACGACTTTCCGATCGGGGTCTTTGATTCGGGAATCGGAGGGCTCACCGTCTTGAATGAGATCGTGACGATCGACCGCTTCAACAACCTGACCCATGAACCGGGTCCGGACGGCCGGGCGGATTTCGAAAACGAGTCCTTTGTCTATTTCGGGGACCAGGCGAACATGCCCTATGGGAACTACCCGGCGGAAGGCAAGATCGATTTTCTGAAAGAGCTGATTCTCAAGGACGCGGTCTTTCTCCTCGGAGACCGGTATTGGGAATCGCAGTCCGCCCCGGTCCCCAGCCGGGATAAGCCTCTTGTGAAGGCGGTCGTAGTCGCCTGCAACACGGCGACGTCATATGGGTTGGAGGACATCCACGCTGCTCTGGAACAGTGGGGGATACCCGTCTTTACTGTCGGGGTCGTGGCAGCCGGTGCAGATGGTGCCATCGAGTCGCTCAGCGAATTGAAGGAGACCGGCGCGGTGGCCGTCATGGCCACCGTCGGCACCTGCAAAAGTGAAGGCTACGTGCGCGAGATCGTTCGATCGTCCGAAATGGCCGAGTTGGATCCTCCGGAGATCATCCAACAGGGATCACTCGGGCTTGCCGGCGCAATTGAAGGCAACCCGGAGTACATCGTGGCGACGGATTCCGACGATTCTGTGACCTATCGCGGCCCGGCCGTGGGCAACCCTGCCGCCGCAATCGATCTGTCATTGATTCCGGAATATGCTTTCGATCCCGGCGGGCTCCTCGGCGACCGGGAAGACCCGGCGACGTGGCGTCTGAACTCCGTCGACAACTACATCCGCTATGACACGACGACCCTCGTCGAGAGCTACCGGCGGAGCGGATCGACCGAGCCAATCACGACCGTGATCCTCGGCTGTACGCACTTCCCCATTTACGAAAACGCCATCGAAGAGTCATTTGCGAGGCTGCGGGATTTCCGGGACTCTGACGGTAAAGCCCCCTACCAGGACCTTATCGTCGAAGATGTCGTCTTTGTCGATCCTGCTCAACTGACCGCAGTCCAACTTTACGAGGCGTTGGCCCAGAAAGAGCTTCTCCTCGATGATGAGAACGCAACGTCAGGAACGGCCGATGAATTCTATATCTCCGTGCCGAACCCGGCTTGCCCTGGAGTCGTGGTGCGTGCCGACGGGAGCGCCTTTACCTACGCATACAAGTACGGTCGGTCGGCGGGGAGACTGGACGTGGGGTATGTCAAACGAGTCCCTATGAGCGGAGACAACCTGGGCGACAGCGTCATGGAGAGCATCCGCACCTCGATGCCCGCCGTGTGGGAGCGTCTCACAGATTTCAGTTCTCACAGCCCGCGGTGTGCGGGGCTTCCGGAGTCGGCGCGAATTGACGCGACCCAGTAGCCCGAAAATCTCACCGGTTTTTCTTTTTGATCTCGATGACAAACGGGATGTCCGGCCGGCTCTCCTCGAGTTCAATCACCAGACGCCATCGTCCCGGTTGCACTCCTCCCGGAACGCTGAAGATGAGAGGGCCCAGGAATGTCTCGGAAGAGTTCATGGGGATCTCGTCAAAGGCGATTTTTCCTGCGTCGATCGCGAAAAACCACCGGTCGCTGGGCATCCGGCTGGGTTCGACCCGGTAGAGGAGGGGCAAAAAGGCGAGTGTCCGATCCACGGGGATCCCGAGCCTGACAAAGTTTCTGGCGAATTTGTCCTGGCTGATGAGCGCGAGACGACGACCATCGGGGGCAAAAACCGAGAAGTCACTGCGTCGGACGATGGTGGGACCACTGCCCCGGGGGCTCGTCATCTCGAGTGCCAGGGTCAGCCATTCCTGGGCCACGCTGTACTTTCCCTGACGATACACCACCACCGCCACCATCTCGGGCCCTTCGTAGAGCACCGCATTTCGGTTCATCACGGAGGTGCCCGGATCGGACGAATTCGGATCTGGAGATGTCGCGCACGCGGTCATCAGGAGGAGGCCGAGCAGTACGATCGAGCTTTTCAACATGTGGTCCGCCTTGCCCTTGAGGATCGCACAGACTCGGGGATTCTCCAACGGTCGTTCGCCGCCTTTGTCGCGACTCTCGGCACGACATTCTGGTCTGAAGCAGTACACTTGTCTCCCTGTTGACCGCCCGATGCATGCGGCCTATTTCGAGGCCTCTTCCTCGGCGGAATATTCGAGGAAAGTGGACGCGATGAGCCTGAGATCTGAAATATTCGAACAGCCGGCGGTTCTCGATCGCCTCTACCGGAATCAGAAAGACCGTGCCGACGAAATCGCCCGGACGATTCGGGACCGGGGCGTCACGTCGGTGTTCCTGGCCGCGCGCGGCACGTCGGACAACGCGGCCCTCTATGGAAAATACCTGTGGGGCTCCATAAATGGGCTCCCGGTGGCTCTGGCTGCGCCATCGTTGTTCACGGTCTACGAGACACCACCACGTCTCGAAGGGTGCCTCGTGGTGGGGATTTCCCAGTCGGGCCAATCGCCGGACATCGTCGCCGTACTGGCGGAAGGCCGCCGTCAGGGGGCCTTGACGTTGGCGATCACGAACGAACCGTCCTCTCCGCTGGCGGATCAGGCCGAGTTGGTTCTCGAAACCTGCGCCGGTCCCGAACGGGCCATCGCCGCGACCAAGACCTACACCACCCAGCTTTTTGCTCTCGCCCTCCTGTCGGCTGCGATCAAGGGTGAATCCCGGCTGTTCGACGCCCTCGAAAGGGTGCCGCGCCTGGTAGAGGAGACCCTGGCCCTCGACAGCGCCATCGAACAGTCGGCCCAGCGCTACCGATATATGAGCCAGTGCGTGGTCATCGGTCGCGGTTACAACTACGCGACCGCCAACGAGTGGGCCCTCAAGCTCAAGGAACTGGCCTACGTCGTTGCGGAGTCCTATTCCTCTGCGGACTTCCAACACGGCCCCATCGCCATCGTCTCCCAAGGTTTCCCGATCCTTGCCGCTGTCCCGACGGGTGCTGTTTTCAAGGATGCCTACGCTTTGCTCTCCAGCCTGGTCAAAGAGCACGGCGCTGAACTGGTGGTTGTGTCGAACGACGACGCCGCTCTCGCCCTGGCAAAGACCCCACTCCCACTCCCCAGGGAGATGCCCGAGTGGCTGAGCCCGCTGGTGGCCATCGTGCCGGCGCAGCTGTTCTGCTACCACCTGACACGGGCAAGGGGCTACGATACGGAAACGCCGCGAGGGCTGCTCAAGGTCACCCGCACCTGGTAAAGGATGGCTCGACGCGGAATGAAGGAGAGCGATGATCGAGACGAAAGAGCTGCTTGGAGGGGTTGAGGTACTCGAGACCCGTGGTGAGCCTCCCGCCCGGATCGGGGCCCTCGCCTACGATTCGCGGGAGGTGGGACCGGGCACATGTTTCGTCGCCCTGCGCGGGACCCGTACGGATGGCCATCGATTCCTGGACGCTGCCGAGAATGCCGGCGCTGCCCTGGCGGTGGTGGAGGAGATGCCTCGAACCGGATCTCTGCCCTGCGTGCGGGTGCGGGACACGCTGGCGACGATGCCCGTGCTGGCTGAGGAGTTCTTCAGACACCCGGCTCACGATATGACGCTGGCTGGTTTTACCGGGACCAACGGGAAAACGAGTTCGACCTATCTTCTCGAGGCCATCTGGGCCGCGGCCGGTGTTCCGTCTGCGGTGCTGGGAACGATCCAGTATCGGTGGAAGGCCCGGGCGCAGAAAGCCACCACCACCACGCCCCTTGCGTTGAATCTTCACGAACTCTTCTCCCGGATTCGAAAAGACGGCGTGCACCATGTGGCGATGGAGGTCTCGTCCCACGCTCTTCGGCTTCATCGCGTGGACGGCCTGCTTTTTGCGGCTGCGGCCTTTACAAACCTCTCCCCCGACCACCTCGATTTTCACCGCGATCTCGAAGACTACGGGGAGGCCAAGGCGGTCCTCTTCGAGAGCCATCTCGAAGCCGACGGCATCGGTGTGATCAACACGGATGACGCCCACGGGTGGAACCTTTTTGCGCGATTGCCGGGCGATCGCAGGCTGTCGTTCGGTCTCGAGGCGGGGGTCGACATCACCGCCGAGGACGCCCAGCTGACTCAGGACGGAACCGTCTTCGTCCTCAAGACTCCGGGCTGGAGTCGGAAGCTCCATTCACCTCTCGTTGGTGAACACAACCTCCGCAATGTGCTGGGAACGGCGGGGATGGCGCTGGCCCTGGGATTGGCCGAGGACGCCATCGTGCACGGTCTGGAGGCGGGAACGATTGCCCCGGGGAGGCTCGAGTCGATTGAAAATTCCCGCGGCGCGCGGATCCTGGTCGATTTTGCCCACACCCCGGACGGGCTCTTCCAAGTGCTCAAGAGTCTGAATGCCCTTCCACATCGGAGGATCATCACCGTCTTCGGTTGCGGAGGTGATCGCGACCGGACGAAGAGACCGGTCATGGGCGGCATCGCCCAACAGTTCAGCGATCTCGCCATCCTGACCTCGGACAATCCCCGCACCGAGGACCCGTCCCGGATCCTCGAGGAGGTGGCGGCGGGAATGAGCGCCGATGGGAACCCCCACGAGATCGAGCCCGATCGGCGAGCGGCGATCGTGCGGGCGGTGGATCTCGTCGAGGAGGGAGACATCCTGCTGGTCGCGGGCAAGGGCCACGAGACGATGCAGATCCTGGGCACGGAGCTTCACCATTTCGACGACCGGGCCGTTGTCCGGGAGGTCCTTACCGAGACCGATGGTGCGGCTCTGAAAGGGGAGAGACCCTGAGCACGTTCACTCTGAGCCCCGGTGCCCTGGCGCACAACCTCGGCCTCGCCCGCGAGTGGGCACCGGGTGGAGCCCGCGTCAGGGCCATGGTCAAGGCAAACGCCTACGGACACGGACTGCGCGAGCTGCTCGATGTGTTCACTCATCACGCTGACGAGCTCGGGGTGGCAACCCTGGAGGAAGGACTTCAGGTGCGGTCTTGGCTCGGTCGGGATTTTCCGGTCTACCTGGTGAGCGGAGCAAAAGAATGGGACAACAGGGCCTATATCGAGGCCGTCCGCGAGGCGCGGCTCATTCCGGCCATCAGTTCGGCTGACGAGCTTCGCGGGCTCGTGGCTTCGTTGGGGCGGAGCAGCGCCCTCCGGGTTGAGCTCAAGTTCGACACCGGGATGGGGCGGTTGGGCATTCAAGAATGCACTCTTTCCGACATCATCTCCACCCTCGGTTCCGCCGACAATCTCCTGGTCTCGGGAATCATGACCCACTTCGCGTCGTCCGACGAACGGGACCTCGGCTCGACGCGGGACCAGGAGATTTGTTTTCGGCGAATGGTCTCGCAGCTCCCCGATGAGCTTGTACGGACGGCCGCGATCCACTCCTGCAACAGCGGGGCCCTCCTCCAACGGAGCCTTGGCCGCACCGATATCGGTGGTGGAACCCAGGTTGTTCGGCCGGGCGTCATGCTCTATGGCGCCGCCCCGTCCGGCTGGCTTCACGAGACACCCGCGGGAGAGCGCTTGCAGCCCGTGGGCAGATGGACAAGCCGCGTGATCGAAGTCAAGACCATGGCCCCCGGCGATGCGGTGGGCTACGGAGGCACCTGGAGGGTGGAGGGTGATCGCCCGGTGCGGGTCGCGGTCCTGGCGGTCGGGTATGCCGACGGATTTCGCCGCAGTCTCGGTAACCGCGCCAGGGTCCTCATTCGCGGCGGGTCCTTCCCGGTGATCGGCCGGGTGAGCATGGATCTGGTCTCCGTCCTCGTCGAAGATCGGATCCGGGTCGGCGACGAGGCCGTTCTCTTGGGGTCCCAGGAAGGGGAGCTGGGGACCGACACCATCTCAGCGTGGGAGTGGGGCAACCTGTGCGACACGATCCCCTACGAGATCTGGACCTCGATCGGCTCGAGAGTCGAGAGGGTTCTCGCTCCCTGACGGGCAATGAAAAACTCTGAAGGTGGGGCCACGCCCCCCCCACCCCCCGCGGGCCCGGTGGGGGGGGGGGTGGCCCCCCAAACATTGGGGTTGGACGGTAGATATTAGGGGGGGCCCCCCCCCCCGGGACCG
>JASJGQ010000405.1:0-27535 GCA_033791425.1 Acidobacteriota bacterium | reverse complement strand
CGGGGCCGTCAACCGTTTGCCGGCCTCCGGGATGTGGATGATCGGCGTGCGGCGGGTCTTCGGGGTGATTCTCGTCGCCATGGCGGCCTACTTTGCAGCGCCGTTGATGCCTGGAGACTCCGGACGGGGGTTGATGGCGGGCGTTCTGGTGTTGGGGGGGCTTTATCTTCTGGTCGTCGACAGGACCGGCCATGAGCAACCCACCATCGATCGAGTCATGCGGGTGCTGTCGGCAGCGATGTTGGTGGCAGGCGTGCTCATGGCGCCTGGTCTGCGGCACAGCGATACGGTGGGAGGGGCCGACGAAGGCCTCCTCGAGTGGCAGGCCTATGAGGCCGCTGCGGCCGAGGCGGCGATCGTGGGCGGTCGTCCGGTGATCATCGATTTCTACGCCGATTGGTGTGCGCCGTGCAGGGAGCTGGATGAAAAGACCTTTACCGATCCGACAGTGCGGGACTCGCTTGCAGGATACTCACGATTCAAGGTTGACCTCACGCGGAGTTCGGAGGCCAACCAGGCCCTGACGACACAGTTTGGCGTTGTGGGCGTCCCCACGATCGTCGTTTTTGACGGCGGCGAAGAGATCTTTCGAATCACCGGCTTCGAGCCCCCTGAGCGGTTTTTGAAACGGTTGCAGGGCATTTCTTAGCCAGGAGGCAGTGGAGCGGAGGGGCAGGGGAGCGGCCCTTCCGGCCCGGGCTCATTTGAATATCAGCTCTCGATGAGGTCGCCGCCGGTGATGACCTGTTCGTCGCCGTTGACTCCGATTCGTAGGAAGCCTTCTTCGCTGACCGCGACCAGCGTCCCTGACACCTCTTTGGCCGAGGCGAGCCGCACGCGCACCGTGTCGCCCGGCTGTTGTAAAAGGTTGCCGCGCCAAGAGGCCAGGGCCGGAGCAGGGTCGGTGAGAGATCGGGTCAACGCGCCGATAAAGGCGCTGATCAGGGTGTCTCGGGAGGTGTCCGGGTTGTCGCCCGGCTTGACGTCGGCCAGCGAGACTGCCTGCAATCCGTTGGCGTCGTCGAGGACGGGGGTCGTGGCGATGTTGAGACCGAGCCCCACAGTGGCCCAATTGGTCTCGCCGTGGCGGGCAAATACCACCATGCCGGCCAGTTTCCGGCCAGCGACCAGGATGTCGTTGGGCCACTTGATGCGCGCGTCGGCGATGCCGACGGTGTTGACCGCGGACAGCGCTGCGGCGGCCGCCAGCATGGGAAGTTTCGCGATGGTGTCGGAGTCGATGCCGGACTGCATCCAGCTCAGATAGAGACCTCCTGCAGGTGATTCCCACGACCGGTCGCCTCGACCTTCACCGCACTCCTGTTGGTCGGCGATGATCACCGTTGCTGCAAGGGACTGATCTTCCTCGTCCATTCCGGCGATCAGCCGTCGAGCCATCGCGTGCGTCGAGTCGACGACATCGAGGAGCACCAGATTCTCCACCTGTTCGGTCAGCAGTTCGGCGAGCCTGTCGAGACGATCTCTCAAATTTTCCTCGCAAAAACGACCAGTTGGGATTTTGACGAATCAGGTCGTTGGCCGGGCCAGCATATCGTATCGCGTTGCACCGCGAGACTGCGATGCGCCGCCAATTGCAGCTATGAGCTTCCGCGCTCGGCCTCGGCCTCGATCTCCCGCACCCGTTCCCGAACGACGATCTCGGCCATGTCGGGAAGAACCTCCCAGGCAATTCGATCGATGCGGTCGCCGGCCAACTCCAGGAGGCGGTGAGCGATCCGGTCGATGTCGTCGTCGGACAGACCCGTGGAGGCATCAGAGGGCTCTGACACCTCGGCCGGCTGCTGCTGCTGCGGGGCGCCCAGGTCCTGGGTGTCGGCATTCGATTCGTCGACCTCATCCAGGGCCTCTGGTGCATCGGGCGGGTCATCGTGAACCGCGGAAGACTCTTCTTCTGAACCCATGACCTCGGCCACGTTGATCGGCGTCGTCAGGTTCTGATCGATATCCGGGGCGACGTCGGGCTCGACGAAGACGGGCTCCTCGACGGTTGGAAAGACCTCGACGTCCGCTGGCTCGGCCAGCACCGGGTTGTCCTCGACGGGGGTTGTGCTGAATGGGTCGTCGGGCGCTGCGTCGGGCGTGACGATCGTCTCGATGTCCTCGTGGCGAAATGGCGATGTCTCCATGACGGAGTCGGCCTCTGCTTCGATCTCCTCCGCGCCGGCGCCCTCGAGCTCGAAATCAAGGCCCTCGGTGGGTGCCTCGAAGACCTGCTCGGCGCGCTGCTGTCCCGCAGTCTCCATTTCGGCAAAACCGCTCTTGGTGAAATCGAGCCCGTCCCCCGTCTCTTCGATCACTGCTTCAGCGGTGTCTGATTCCGCGGTGATCGCGGTGTCCGCGAGGTCATAGTCGGCCTCGACATCAACCAGAACGTCGGGAGCGACAATCGGCGGTGGCGGGGTGACGCGGCCATCGTCGAAAACCTCGGGCTCGCTCCCGGCGGGCGTCGCTTGGTGGGAGGATCCCGCTCCGGAAGCCAGTTTGTCGACGGCTTCGACAAGCCTTTTGGCCTCGAACGGTTTCGTGATGATTTCGGAGCAACCGACAGCCAGGGCCCGGTCGCGGTCGAACGGTTCGAAGGTCCCGGTCAAGAGGATGACAGGAAGGTGGAGAAACTCGGGAGTCGATTTGATCTCCTGGCACACGTCATACCCATCGCGTCCAGGCATGATGATGTCGCAGATCACGATGTCCGGTTTGACCTCGGGGAGTTTTGCGACCAACTCATCGCCGCTGGACACCGCGAACACTTCAAAGTCGGTATCGGCAAATGTCAGTTCGACGACCTTCTGGATCGTCAGACTGTCGTCGGCTAGCAGGATTCTGCGATTCATCCGTCCCCCCGCTGGCTGGAGCCACTCTGTCGAGGCATGGTGCGGCCATGCATCTGAGAGATTTTCAATCGATGTTGAAAAAGGCAAGTCGCCACGTTCTCATAATTTATGTATCACGGAGGCGCGGAATCTGTCAACGAACCGGCCCCCCCTCAGTTGTCGCCACAAGGTCGTTCTGGATGGGTGCAGACGGGCGAGTTCGCGAGCTTTTTCGACGGCCCCTCGACTCGGGTCGGGGCAGATCCGGCTGACGAGCCCGAGTGCGAGGGCCGTTTCGGAATCGAGCCGGCGGCCTTCGATCAGCAGGGCGCGCGCGAGTGACGGCCCGACGGCCGCCGGGGCAGAGACGGTGCCCGACCAGCCTGTGACCAGGCCTCGACGAACTCCTGGGTGTTCAAAGGATGCTCGTGGTCCGGCCACGATGGCATCGCAGGCCATCACGAAATCGAAACCGCCGCCCGCACACGAACCCGCTGTCGCGGCAACGGTCGGCGCGGGATACGTCTCGAGCAGAGCCACAATCGATCGACCGTGCTCTGCGTACTCGATGCAGCTTTCCGAGTCGAGGACGGCAATCTCCCGAAGATCGGCGCCTGCAAGAAATACGGTTGGGTGATTGGAGCGCAGAATCAACGGTCGCGGGTTGGTCCGGTCGGTCAGCAGGCGGAGGGTGGAGGCGAACGAAAACAGCATGCGGATGGACAGAATAGGCGTGGTAAAGACGATCTGGTCGGTGTTCTCTTCAGACTCGAGCCGAAGAGGGGTGGCGTCGGGGAGATCTGTCGTCACTCGATCACTCCGTCATGGATCGAAAGAAGCTCAGAGCGCGGAGGGGCCTCTCGGCTTCCTCACGCACCCTTTGATCGAGCCATCTTCCCGCCGATGATGGCACCGATCCGGCAACTTCTGCGAGGCTCTGCCGGTGGCAGCAGGCGAGAAATGCTGCGTTGTGCGGGCCGATGGCTTTGGTGATGGTGTCCGAATCGGGGAGCACACCCCCGAGGGCGAGGGTCCAATACTGGACGTACGCCACTACGACAGAGGCGGGCTTCGTGGAGAGCAGAGCCTCGAGAGCGGCGACACCGAGTCGAAAGGACCTCTCCGCCGGCTCGCCGAGAGGACAGAACGTCGCGAGAAGTTCGGCAACCACCGAACCTGCGGCAGAGCTTGCGAGGTCTCGGGACATCGGAAACGAACTCGTCACGAGTTCGATGTTGCGGAAATCCGCGAGCTCTGCCTGGGGTCGGTGGAAGAGGGTCACGTGGACATGTGACAGCACCTGTGCTGCGGCAGCCGATGGCACCTTGCCGCCGCGAGCGCGCCGCAGGACGCCGCGTTGGACGCCGGTGTTGCGGGTGAGCACCGCGAGGATCAAGTGCCGGTCGCGATACGGATGATGGTCGAGGACCAGCGCGTCGTCGTCGAGGTTCGCCACCGGCCCATGGTAGCCGAGATGGAGCAGGGGAGACCTTCTCCTTATCACGCTCGGATACCAATGACTGTCATTTCGACCGAGCGTAGCGAGTGGAGAAACCTCTTGATGGAGGCGCCACCACTTCTGAATGTTCGAGTGAACCCGACCCTCAGTGCGCGTTTCCCGAGAGGAGCCACCTTTAGCATTGATTGCCCGAGACGCCCCACGGGTCGGTTGAAGATAGAGGGGTCAAACAATGCAAAAAATGGCACCTCCGCCGCACGGCCTTTTTGTGGGGCAGCCACCCCGCCTGCAGGGGGGGGGGGGACGCCCGCACCACATGGCTCTTTGACGGATGGATTGAGAAGTGGGTTGGATGCGGCGAGTTCGAGATCCAACATCTGCGTCTATCTGCGTGATCTGCGGTTACTCCGATCGGCTGGCACCTCCGCCGCACGGGGCCCATTTCCCCATTGAAGGATCGGAAGCCCTCATTCCTAATTCCGAATTCCGAATTTCCCCCATGCTACCCTCCCTCAGTGCCTCGTTGGTTGAAGAATTCGGCGATCCTGCTTGCGTTGTTGCTTGTTATGTCGCTCCTGCCCGGCTCGGACACCGCGACCGGAACCTGGTGGAGCCTGCTGCCTCCATTGGTGGCGGTGGTGCTGGCGCTGGCCTTTCACGATGTTCTGATCGCACTTCTGATGGCGATATGGATCGGCACAACGATGGTTGCAGGAGGTCACCCGGCTGTGGGTTTCCTTCGGCTCATCGACACCAACGTCCGGGACGCGCTGGTCGACTCCGATCACATGAGCATCATCATCTTCTCGATGCTCCTCGGTGGGATGGTGGGGGTGATGAGCAAGAGCGGCGGCACCCTCGGCGTTGTGCGCGCGTTGGAGCCCCTTGCCACGACGCCCCGCCGGGCGCAGGTTGTGACGTGGCTGATGGGCGTCGCTATCTTCTTTGACGACTACTCCAACACGTTGATCGTAGGGAACACCATGAGGCCGGTGACCGACCGGCACCGAGTCAGTCGGGAGAAACTCGCCTTCCTGGTCGATTCCACCGCGGCGCCGGTGGCCTGCGTGGCACTGGTCTCAACCTGGATTGGATACGAAGTCTCGCTTGTGGGAGACGCTCTCGAGAAAACCGGGTCCGACCTGAATCCGTTTTCAATTTTCCTTGGGTCTATCCCATTTGCGTTCTACCCGGTGTTTGCACTCGCGATCACCTTCGTGATCTCGGTTTCGGGACGAGACTGGGGGCCGATGCTCCGCGCAGAACGGCGCGCGCGGTCAGGGGAGGTCCTTGCCGCCGGCGCGCAACCCCTGGCAGATTTTGATTCCGGCGATCTCGCGCCCAGGGACGATACGAAAGCGCACTGGTGGAACGCGGTTGTGCCTGTCGTACTGGTGGTGGGAACGACTCTTGTCGGTCTCTTTCAAACCGGTCGGGCCAGCCTGATCGCGGCGGGTGACACCTCCGGGTCGCTGAGCAATGTGATCGGCGCATCCGACCCCTTCACCGTGTTGCTGTGGGCCAGTCTGGTTGGCGTGACGGCCGCGATACTGCTTGCCGTGGCGCAGGATATCCTGAGCGTTCGGGAAGCACTGGCCGCTGCGGTTGACGGTTTCAAGAGCATGCTGATGGCCTTCGTGGTCCTGACCCTCGCATGGTCTCTCGGTCAGGTATGCGCGGATCTTGCCACCGCTGGATTTCTCAAAGGCGCCATCGGTCCCAGCGTGCCGCCCGCTTTGTTGCCGGTCGTGGTTTTTCTCGTTGCGGCTGCGGTCTCCTTTGCAACCGGGACCTCCTGGGGGACGATGGCGATTCTGACGCCGCTGGCGGTGCCTCTCGTCCTCGAGGCCGCGGCCGGCAACCTCGATATCCTCGAAGCGACGGTCGCAGCAATCCTCGGAGGTGCGGTGTTCGGAGACCACTGTTCGCCGATCTCAGATACCACGATTCTGTCTTCCATGGCCTCCGGGTGCGACCACGTCGACCACGTCCGTACGCAACTTCCTTACGCGTTGTTTGCTGCAGGCGTCGCGATCGGGATCGGATACCTGGCGCATGCCGTGACCGGGATTCGACCGGGGTTCCTGATGCTCGTCGGGGCGGTCCTAGTCGCGGTCTCGATCTTAGTCGTCGGTCGATCGGTTGATGCAAAGCTGCCCGATGAGCACTGATTGGCTGATCGAAGACTGCCGACCGGCGTTTTTTCAGTGCCCGGTGGTATACTCCGCCTTGGTGCCACCCGTTTTTTGCGGTGTGGAACAACCTATCGAATAACAGCAACGATTGGAGGATGATCATCCGTAAGTTCGCGTTTCGTGACGACCCAGATGCACCCCAGGTGCGCATCAACGAAAGAATTCGACTGTCACCGGTCCGCCTGGTCGATGACGAGGGCAATCAGGTCGGTGTCGTGCCGGTCGAGGAAGCCCTGAAACTCGCCAGGGAGAAGGGCCTCGACCTCGTCGAGGTGGCTGCCAACTCGCGCCCTATCGTCTGTAAGATCATGGATTACGGACGCTTCCGCTACGAGCAGGAAAAGAAGGCCCGCGAGGCCAAAAAGCAACAGCACGCTGTCGAGGTCAAGGAAGTCAAGTATCGGCCCAACATCAATATCCACGATTTCAACACGAAGACCCGCAAGGCGCGGAAATTTCTTGAAGAGGGCAAGCACGTCAAAGTGACGATCATGTTTCGCATGCGGGAAATGCGGCGCCCGGAGAACGGCTTCGATCTTCTCCGCCGGGTGGCGGAAGATCTCGAGGACATTGCCAAGGTCGACCAGATGCCCAACCGGCTCGAAGGACGCGACCTGACGATGGTCGTTCGACCCGCCAAAAAGTAACGAAGGTCATCTCTGCCCGCGTGCGCCCTGATTGCGGCGCGCAACCGCCAGGTTTCGACGGAACTGTTCGTACGATATGCGGTTGAGCGGGCTGCCACGGCGCCACAGCCGGTAATCGTCCTCGGTCATTGCTTCGAGCTCCGAGAGCAGGGGACGAAACCGATCGGGATGCGGTGCAAATTCGGAGTGGAGATCAGCCGGCGAACGGAGGGTCCACGGGCAGACCTCCTGACAAATGTCGCAGCCGGCGATCATGGATCCCACTTTGTCAGCGAAATCAGCCGGTATTTCCGATCGATGCTCCACGGTCAGGTAGGCGACGCACCGCCCGGCGTCGAGGACGTGCGGCTCGGGGAATGCCTGGGTGGGACAGGCGTCGAGGCAGGCGGTGCAGGTGCCGCAGTGTTCGGGCACCGCCCGGTCTGCCACCAGTTCGAGGTCGGTGAGCAGGAGGCCGAGGAACAACTCGGTGCCGAGATGCCGGTTGAGGAGCATCGTGTTTTTCCCGATCCAACCCAGGCCTGCCATGGCGGCCCACTCGCGTTCGAGGATGGGGGCCGTGTCGACGCATGCGCGCCAGCCGCAACCTGGCCGTCGCGCAGCCAGCCACCGCCCCAGCCGGACCAGTTTCTTTTTGAGGATCCGGTGGTAGTCACGGCCCCACGCATAGCGGGAGACCCACACGCGTTCGTCGCCGTCCGGGACCGTCGTGGACGACGGGGCGCTTGAGCGGTAGCTCATGGCGACGGCGACGATCGAGCGGCACCCGGGGAGGAGGTGGTGGGGGTCCGACCGCACGTGGCGGGTCCGCTCCATGTAGCCCATCTCGCCGTGCATGCCTTGATCGATCCAGCGCTCGAGGGCAGGGGAGGGACCGACGGTCCCGACCGACGCGACGCCGACGAGATCGATGCCCTCCTCGCTGGCGTGCTGTTTGAGGTCGGCGGTCAGGTCATCCATGGTGAAAGGTTAGCCGATTACGCCGTGGTCGCGTAGAGTTGTTTCATGGATCGCAACCTGGTTGTGTCGTGTCTGGTGGGAGCTCTTCTGGCGGTGACGACGGCACAGGCGAAGGAAGAACCAACTCCTGGCCTCATCGCCGTGTCGGCGGGCGAGTCCGTAGAGCTCGTCGATCCAGCAACAGGGGCCGTTCGGGCGATCCCTTCGGGACCAGTGGCGTGGTTGTTTCCGGCGCCCGGCGGAACGCTGTTCGCGCCCGACCTGGTCGGCGGAACCACCACCGTGATCGATCTCACAACCCAAACCTCTCGAGAACGTCTCGACGGCGTGACGATGCCCCATTTCGGGAGCCGCCCCGATCGCTATGTGGTGGTCGCCAGCCAACTCCTTGTGGTGAGCTATCCCGAACGGGCGCTGATGAACAGCTTTGAGATCGCATTTCACAACCCGTGGCAGGTCGCCGTCATCGCCGAGGACTCAGTGCTTCTGGTGCTCGAGCGTCACCCGAGCGGCAATGGTCAAACTGCAATGGTGGCAGTAAACCTCGGAGATGGTCGAATGGTGTACCGCCGTCCCCTCGTGGGTGATGTCCGGCATTTCGCTCTTTCGCCTGCGCTGGCGGTCATCGCCCTGGGCGACGCGTCCTCGGACCGCGTCGTCCTCACCGATCCTGCGACCCTGACGACTCAAGCCGATTTTGCAGTCGGCGGATCACCAGTGGATCTCGTTTTTGTGGACACAGGGTCGACTTTGGTGGTCGCCAGTGAACGACCCGATGGTGGCGGCGAGCTCGTGATGTGGAAGATCAAGTTCGAAAAGAAGCACGGATTGGTGAAAAAAAAGGAGTGGCGGATCCCACTTGAAGGGCAGCCGGTTCGATTGGCGGCATCCCCTGACGAACGGTATGTCGCTGTTGCTCTTGCCGAAGGACGCGTCCAGATCATCGATGTCGATTCCAGAGAAATCGTGCAGTCGGCGGTCCTGAATGCGGCTCCTCGCGACATCGTGTGGTGCGATCCTTCGCTGCCCGGGCCGATCCTCCCGGAGTGGACCGACGATGATCCTCCAACCCTCGACCTGGGTCCTAAAACCCTCGATCTCGGTGGTTGACCCGCACATCAGGGTCGTCACGCGAGGGGTTGATCAGTCTTTTGCCGGTTCGCCAGAGCCTCCCGAAGTGCTCTTGCGCCGAGGCCGTCGGGGTCTCTTTTTCGCCGGGCCGTCACCGCCGCTCGAATCGTGGTGTTCGCGCCTGGCGGGGGGGCGCCGGTCCCTCCCGGAATCCTTTCGCCTCGGTGTTCGTGGCCGCCGCAACACCTCGGCGAAAAGGGTCTCGTCCGCAAATTCGGTGGGCAGCTCGTAGCCGACAAATTTCTGGACGGCGTCCAGAGAGTAGATGTAGTCCTCGCACGCCAGCGTGATGGCCTTGCCTTCGGCACCCACCCTGGCGGTTCGTCCGATGCGGTGGACGTAATCTTCGGCGTCTTGCGGCAGATCGTAGTTGACGACGTGGGTGACGCCTGCGATGTGCAGTCCACGGCTCGCGACGTCGGTTGCCACCAGAATCGGGAGGGTGCCGTCGCGAAAATCATCGAGCACCTTCAAACGCCTGGTTTGTATGACATCTCCGGTCAGGCCGCGGGCGACAAACCCGTGTCGTCGAAGATCGTCCACAAGGTGTTTGGCCCGGTATCGGGTGTTGACGAAGATCATCGTTCTCGAGCTGGCTTCGCGTTCCAACACGCCCAGCAGCAATGAGAGCTTTTCGCGCGTCGCCACGTGATAGAGGACCTGGTGGATGGTGTCTGGCGTCAGCTGGTCGGCGCCGATGATGACTTCTGCGGGGTTGTTCATCTGCCGCCAACCGAGGGTCATCACCCGCTGTGAAAGTGTGGCGGTGAACATCATGGACTGTCTGTCCTTCGCGTGGGGCATCTGCCGCAGCAACCATCTGAGATCTTCGGAAAAACCCATATCGAAGAGGCGGTCGCATTCGTCGATGACTACCATCTCGGTGTCGCGCAACGAATAGGAGCCCTTTTTGTGGTAGTCGATCAGTCGCCCCGGGGTCCCCACCAAGAGGTCGGTCCCGCGTTCGAGAATCTCGCGCTGTTTTCGATAGTCGAGGCCGCCGAACACGACGTGGGTTCGAATTCCCGCATGGTGTCCGAGGGATTCGGCGTCGTTGGCGATCTGAACCGCCAACTCGCGGGTGGGCGCAACGATCAGGGCGCGGGGAGTTTCGGGTGGCGAGGGTTTGGGGACTTTGAGGATGTGAGAAAAAATCGTCAGCAGATACGCAGCCGTCTTGCCTGATCCGGTCTGTGCCTGGGCGACGACGTCGCGGCCGGTCAAAGAGATCGGCAGAACCTCCGCCTGAACCCTGGTCAACTGGGAGAATCCGAGATCATCGACGGCGCGCCGAACCGGTTCGGGGAGGTCGAATGCGTCGAAGGTGAGATCACTGAAAAGCGTATCATTCCGTTTGGTATGTGTCATCGGCCGGCGATTGTAGCACCCGAAGAGGGCGAAGGCGGTTTGAGTGGCCTATATTTGAAGACAATCGGGGGAACAAATCACGGTACACTGGGCTTGTTCAGGATGCAGAGCGGCATCCGGTGATTGCAGACAAACCAAACCAAAGGCCTCCCTGGAGTGTTGATCGAGGGATTTTCGAGATGAGGCAGAACGTGTTCAAGCGATTAACTTTATTGGCAATTTTTTGTGCCGCTGCGGCCGTTGCAGGTGCCGAGGACATCAGTGCGCAACAACCTCTGTCCCTCCCCGACGGGCTCGAGGCATACCTCGAAGCGCGGATATTGGAGGCGAACGGAAATTATCGTGAAGCCATGGATGCGTATGCACGTGCAGTGCAACAGGCACCGGACTCCGACGAAGTGAGGGTCGCATTTGCCAGCTTCCTGGTCGATGTGGGGATGGCCGAGCGGGCCGTGAAACTGCTCGAAGGGCGGCAGGATCTGAACGCAGAGGGTCTCCGGGTCAAGGCCCTGTCGCTGGCGCAGCTCTCGTCGCGCCAATCCGATCTGGCGGACGAGGCCGAGGCTGCTTTGCGGGCCGCCATCGGGGAAAGTCCAGATGATTCCAATCTGCTCTTTGCCCTGGCCCAGCTGCTGCTCAACCAGGGTGAGGAGGTTGAGGCCGAGCAGATCGTCGCCGGTCTCCGTGAGGATCGACCGGCGAACCCGCGTCTGATCAAGATGCACGCCGATCTTCTGCGTGCCGTGGGGCGCGATGCCGAGGCGCTGGAGCTCTATACGCTGTGTTCTGACGACGGTCCGGCAGCGGCTTCGTGTCGCGATGATCTGGTCAGCCTGCTCGTCGAGCTCGACAGACCCGGTGAAGCGGGCGAGTTGATGTTGTCGTGGTTGGGTGACATGGACCTCGATTCCATGATGCGAGCGGCAGCCCTTCTGTGGGAAGGCAATCGCTTGCAACTCAGCCTCGAGACGGTGCAACGGGTCCTTGCGAAGGCGCCGGACGCGCCGCGTGCGCTGGTGCTCGAGGCGCACCTCTATTCCACCCTCGGCCGTCACGACGAGGCGATCGACCGGCTGCAGAAGTTGGCCAAGAAGTCGCCCGACGACCTCGATCTCATCCTCGCCCTCGCGTGGTCCCTCGGGCGGACCGGTGACATGGAGAAGGCGCGGAGGTGGTTGAATCGCGGCTGGGAACAGGTGCAGTCCGACGCGGGGTCCGATGACGCGGTGCGGTGCGCCTTGACCGCGGCTAGGTTGGAGATCGTGGCCGACAATCCGATGGTGGCCCGAAGTTGGCTGGATCGGGTTGGAAATTTTGCTGTTGCCGGGGTGGACTATGTGCGGCTGCTGGCGGAGACCTACCGCCGCGGGGAACAGTGGCAGGACGGCATCACGGCAATGGTCAGGGTCCAACCCCAACTCGAGGGTCGTGCTCAAGTCGAGGCCGAGGCCATGGAAGCGGAGTTCCGTCTTCATCTCGACGACCCAAGGGCGTGGCGCCGCTTGAGGCCGCTGTTGGACTCTGCCCAACTCGCGGACGTCATGGTCGGTCTGCAGGTACTGCAGTCGCTGGAACTGTGGCAGGAAGTGAGCTCCAACAGCGCTGCGGCCCTCGAACGGTTTGGGGAAAGTCGAGAGCTGATGTTCCTCCGCGCCGCTGCTCTGGAACGACTCGGAGAAATCGAAGCCTCCGAGGCGGTTTTTGGCGATCTGGTGGCGTCGGATCCGGATGACGCCAATTCGGCCAACTATCTGGGCTATATGTGGGCGGACCGCGCCGTCTTTCTGGATGAGGCCCTGGACTTGATCGCACGAGCTGTGGCTCTCGACCCTGACAACGCGGCCTATCTCGATTCCCTTGGCTGGGTCAACTATCGGCGTGGTGATCTGGATGAGGCGGAACGCTGGCTGCGACGCGCCATCGATCTCGGTGGCAACGTAGGTGACGGAACCATGTTCTGCCACCTCGGAGAGGTCCTGTTGGCCAACGACAAGTACGACGAGGGCCGGCGCTATCTGCAACTGGGTCTGGACATGGGTTGTGACGACCCGGAGCACGTACGGTCCCTTCTCGATCGTCAGGGCGATGAAAAGCCGTAGGCGTTGTGGAGGCTGGGCGCGGTTGGCGCCGATGGCCCTCACCTTTATTTGTGCGGTTGCCCTGCCCGGGTGCCGGACGTCGGCGCCCGAGTTCGACCCGACTGAGCTCGAGGCCGCGTTGACTCATCTCACGCAGCCCCTCCCGGGTGACCCTGCGGCGTTGTACCGCCTGCGAGTGCCGACGGCGGGCGGTCTCCGACTGGCCGTTCTAACCTCGGGGTCCGAGGGTCGTTTGACGATTTCGGAGTCGCTCGGTTCTGCGATTTCGGTGACCGCGTGGGCGGGTACTGGCGGAGGTTACTTCTACGACATGCGGGAGGGGTGCTTCCTCGAGTCCACCGATCTCTCGAGGGTGCTCGGTGTCGGTGCCATGCCTCTGCCGCAGGCGGTGTTGATGCTTGGCGGGAGGCTGCCGGCGACAGATGGGGACACCGTTTCGGCGACTGGCCAGTCCCGTCTGTTGGTCGAGGGAGACCGATGGGCGGCCGAAATCACCCTATCCTCTGAGCCCTGGCGGGTGAGGACGGTTCGGGAGGTGGTGAAGGGCTCGCCCGGTTGGAGCGTCGTCCTCGGCAACCACACGGGCTCGGTGCCGGGTACCGTTAGGCTGGCGACCAGCAATCGCAGATGGGCCGAACTCGAGCTCATTCGTCTCGAGTGGCACCAGGGGGGTGACCTGCCCGCTCTGCCCGCCATGCCGCGGTGCGCAGTGGAAGGACGGCCGTGAGTCTTCTGACCGTGTCTGTTCCCGCCAAAATCAACCTTCACCTTCAGATCCTGGGGCCGTGGGGAGACGGCTACCACGAGCTGTGGACGCTGTTTCAGAGTATCGACCTCGTGGACGAGCTGGAGGTCGAGGACGATCCGGACGGAGCGGTCACGTTGGTGGTCGAACCACAAGGCACCGCCCCACAAAGCGGGGAAAACCTTGTCCTGAAGGCGGTATCCGCTCTTCGAAACCGAACCGGCGTCGCGCGGGGGGCCGTGTTTCGCCTTCGCAAGCGAATACCAGTCGGCGCCGGTCTCGGAGGTGGATCGGCGGACGCCGCGGCCGCTCTCGTCGCACTTGACCGTCTGTGGAACACTCGGCTCTCCGACGGGGAGCTGGCGGATCTCGCGGCCGAGGTTGGATCGGATGTGGGGTTCTTTCTTCACGGAGGATTCGCCCTGGGCCGCGGGCGTGGCGACACCATCGATCGTCTGCCGGATCTGCAGCCGATGGCCGTCGTCATCGTGATCCCCCGGCGCGAGGTTTCGACGGCCTGGGCCTTTTCAGAGGCCGATCACCGGTTGACCTCTCGCAGGCCTGACGCTACTGTAGAAGCCTTCGTGGCGGGTCACCGGGAGAGTCGTGGACGCGACCTGCCGTGGGGGGGTCTGATCAACGATTTTGAGGAAGTCGTCACTGAGCGGTGGCCGGAAATCGGGCGGGCAGCTCGCACGGTTTGGGCCACGGGACCGGTGCACGCGGCCCTCACCGGTTCGGGAGCGGCGGTTTTTGGTCTTTTTGCCGATCTGGCGGCGGCCCGGCGGGCTGCATCGGAGATCGGGGACGAATGGCGGGTGCACGTAGGTTCGACGCTCGGCCGGCGGCAGGCTGGCCTGCTTGACTGCCGGGTCGATCGTCGAGAGGAGGAACAAACGTGGAAGTGACAGAAGTGCGGATCAGTCCAGCCAAGGGCGGCAAGGTGCGAGCCTTTGCCAGTGTCGTATTCGATGACTGTTTCATCGTCAACGATCTGCGAGTGATCGAGGGTCGGGAAGGCCAGGTCTTTGTGACGATGCCGGCACGCAAGACCCGGAACGGTCAGATGCGAGACATCGCGCACCCGTTGGATAGTACGACCAGGGAGTTGATCGAGCAAAAGGTCCTGGAAGAATATGCGACGGCCGTCACCAACCGGGCGGTCCCCGAGCGCGCCCCAAAGGGCGGCGGCAAGGACGCCAAACAGTCGGTCGTGGATCGTTTGTCTACCAAATTGTTCAACGATGAATTCTGGATTGCGGATGCGCCGACCGCGGATGCCGGCGAGGAATGACCCCTTTCGGCGACACCCGACCGGCGATCTCGCTCTGCGCTCATCGCCCACGCCCGGAGTTGAACCGAAATCGGTTATACTCTGCGGCGCTTGGGGCGTCGGCAAGCGGTAAGCCACCGGTCTTTGGATCCGGCATTCGCAGGTTCGAATCCTGCCGCCCCAGCCATGAGGCACAAAGTTCATGCTGACAGAGCATCCACTCCTGGTTTTTTCCGGACGCGCCAACCCGGCGCTGACGGAGTCGATCTGCGGCTATCTGCAGATCGAAATGGGCAAGGTGCGCCTCGGCAGCTTCTCCGACGGCGAGCTTCGGTGCCAGATCGAGGAAAATGCCCGCGGCGCGGACGTCTTCATCGTCCAGCCTACCGGCACTCCGCCCAACGAAAGCTTGATGGAACTGCTCATCATGCTCGATGCCTTCCGGCGGGCTTCTCCTGCCAGGGTCTGCGTCGTCATGCCCTATATGGGGTATGCACGTCAGGACCGGAAGGACGCCCCCCGGGTCCCGATCACCGCGAAGCTGGTGGCTAACCTGATCACCACGGCGGGAGCAACCAGGGTCTTGACCATCGATTTGCACGCCGCCCAGATCCAGGGCTGCTTCGACATCCCGGTGGACCACTTGTATGCGGCGCCGGTGCTGATCGAGGCCATCCGGCGCAAGGGGCTCGCCAACCCGATGTTGGTCTCGCCCGATGCCGGCGGCGTCGAGCGTGCCCGTGCTTTTGCAAAGCGCCTCAAGGTCGACCTTGCCATCATGGATAAGCGCCGACCGGAGGCCAACCGCGCCGAAATCATGAATGTCATCGGCAACGTGGATGGCCACGACTGCGTGATTGTCGACGATATTATCGATACTGCGGGCACCCTCGTTCACTCGGCCGAAGCGCTGATGGAGCGAGGGGCGCGGTCCGTCTACGCCACTGGGGTCCATCCGGTCTTTTCGGGCCCTGCAATCGATCGCATCAATGCATCCCCGATCGAAAAAGTCATGGTCACCGACACCTTGGCTCTCTCCGAGAAGGCGAGAGCCAGTTCGAAGGTCGAGCAGCTGTCGCTGGCGGTTCTCCTCGGCGAAGCCATTCGTCGTATTCACGAGGGCGCGTCGGTTTCCAGCCTGTTTGTCTAGCCAGAATCAACAAGGGAGATTCGCGAAATGTCACTACAGAGTCCAGAGATAACAATTACTGTCGAGAAGAGGGAGGGCCGAGGATCCGCGGAGGCCGGCAGATTGCGGCGTACGGGCCAGGTGCCTTCTGTCCTCTACGGGGGCGATCAAGGCGCAGTGGCGATCTCGGTCGACGAGCACGCCGTCAAAGAGATCTTGAAGGGCGCGGCGGGCGAGAACACGATCTTCCTGCTCAAGCTCAAGGGCTCCGACGACGAACGTCTCGCCATGATCAAAGAACTGCAGGTCGATCGAATCGGTGGCAAGTTCATCCACATCGACTTCATCCGGATCACCCGCGGTCACAAGCTGAACGTGAATATCCCGGTCGAGCTTGTGGGTGATTGCGTCGGTGTTCGAGAGGGTGGCCGGGTCGACTTCGTTTCCCGCGACATCGAGGTCGAGATCCTGCCGCGCGACATCTTCGACAAGTTCGTGCTCGATATCAGTGAACTTGCGGTCGGTGAACACCTCAAGGTGGCTGATCTTGCGGGTCAACTCCCGGAGGATGCCAAGTTCCTCGTTGACGAAAGCCGCGTTGTCGTGGTCATTGAAATTCCGCGGGCCGTCGAGGAAGAGGAAGAGGAAGAGGAAGCCGAAGAAGCCCTGGAGACCGACGAGGCAGCGGAGCCGGAGGTCATCGGCAAGGGCAAGGGCGACGAGGAATCGGAGTCCGAGTAGTCCTCGAACCCAGCTGGTATTGCCGGGCTGAATCATGAGCATCGATCTGGTCCTCGGGTTGGGCAACCCCGGGGAGCAGTACGCCCACACGCGCCACAATGTCGGCTTTGACGTCGCGGGAGAGGTTCTGCGGCGTCGAGGTCGGGGTGGGTGGCTCGTTCGTCCGGAGTGCGAGCTGGCGGTGATCACGCCGGGGCGTATGGTGGTGATCGGCCGACCATTGACGTACATGAACCGTTCGGGTGACATGGCACAGTCGGTGTTGGCCCATTTTGAATTCGACCCCGGGAACATGCTGGTGGTTGTTGACGACGTCGATCTGCCGCTAGGGGCTCTACGCTTGAAGGCCGCAGGCGGTCCGGGAACCCACAACGGCCTGCGCGATATCTCCGATCACATCGGGAGAGGGTTCCCCCGGCTTCGAGTCGGGATTCGTGGATCAACGATCACGGGCGATCTGGCCGACTATGTGCTCGCGCCCTTCGCCGCCGACGAGATGGGGCAGGCTCAGGATGCGATTCGCCGTGCGGCGGATGCGGTCGAGTCGGTGCTGCAGGTCGGAGTGGAGCGGACCATGAACACCTGTAATCGCTGGCCAAAGGGTTCTTGAAGGTATTCGATGCCCTGATTTCGGTTTCTCAACTATTTGTGCCTCAGCCCCGCCAATACTCCGCAGGAGCGGGGGCCGGAAATTCAGAATTCAAAACTCAAGATTGAGAATTCCTATCCCGGGATGGTGAGCATCGGCACCCTGCAGCGGCGAAGCACCGATTCCGCCACCGATCCCAGGAGCACGTGTTCGAGCCCCGACAATCCGCGGGTGGCCATCACGACCAGGTCGAAATCGTCCGGATCACCAAACGCCGTGATGGTCTCGGCCGCCCTACCCACTGCGACAGCGGTCCGGGTCGGCACGGATTCGGCCAATTCTGCTGCGGCCTTTTGCAGGGCTTCCTCCGAACGGGTCGTCAACCGGCCCATGAGGTCGTCCGGCAGCACATCAACCGAGTAGAACTCGGGATAGACCACCGGTTCGACGACGTGGAGAAGAGTGATCTCGGCATCAAGGACTCGCGCCCATGCAACCGCGAATCGGATCGCGGTCGCCGAAGCCTCCGAAAAGTCATGCGGGACGAGGATTCGCCGCACGCCATCAGGGTTGATGGTGGCATCCGAACGGACCGTGAGGACCGGGACGGTAGAAGTTCGGACCACCCTTTCCGCCACCGATCCCAATAACAGGTGCGAAAGGCCGCGGCGCCCGTGGGTGCCCATAACGATCAGGTCGCAACCCAGGTTGGTTGCGCTCTCCACGATGGTTTCGCCTGGAGCGATACCTCGCACAAGGTGCGATGAGATGTCGACCCCGGTCCGCGCTTCGGCATCGTTCTCCATGACTGTTCGCCGCGTCTCGTCAGTCGTTTCCATCAGTTCATCGAGATGACGACGGTGCTCGTCCTCGAGATGGGCGTCGTCGAGAATTACGACGACGTGCAGCATCCGAATGTGAGCGTCAAACCGACGACCGAGATCTCGCGCAAACCTGGCGGCTTTGTCAGCCGTCTCTGAGAAGTCGGTTGCTGCGAGGATCGTTTTCGGCACGGGATCCATGATCGCCTCCTTCAGTTCGAACGAACAGACTCCGAGAACTCGCGTGTCTGAGCCTCGATTCGATCGAGGTCCAGGGTCTGGAGCTCGCGATTCCGCACGACGATGCGGCCGCGTATCACTACATGACGCACATCAGCGGCCCGGGCTGCAAAGACGAGGTGCGAATACGGGTCATACATCGGTGCGGTGTGGGGGCCTTCGACCTTGATGCAGATTAGGTCCGCCTCCCGTCCCTCGGTCAATCTCCCGATTTTGTCAGATAGCCCGAGGACCCTGGCGCCCTCCGACGTTGCCATCTCGATCATCGCCTTCGCCGGTAAGACGGTCGGGTCGCCGGTGATGCCCTTATGGAGGAGTGCAGCAATCTGCATGTCGCGAAGGAGATCAAGGGTGTTGTTGGAGGCGGCGCCGTCCGTCCCGAGCCCAACCTTGACACCGGCCGCCACCATCGCGGGCACTGGCGAAACACCCGATGCGAGCTTGAGATTGCTGACCGGGTTGTGCGACACCCCGGCTTCGAACTCGGCGAGGAGATCGATGTCTTCTGGCGATACGTGAACGCAGTGGGCGGCCACCGTACGATCGGACAGCACGCCGAGGTCGGCGAGATAGGCAACCGGCGAGACACCCTTTTCACTCAGCAGCTGTTCCACCTCCCAGGAGGTCTCCGAAAGATGGATCTGCATCGGCACTCCATACTCTTCGGCGAGCTCCGCTTCACGAACCAGGTCTATGGCGCTGACGCTGTAGGGCGAGTGAGCTGCAACGGAAGGAAGAATCAACGGGTGCTCGCGATAAGCTTCGATGAGTTCTCGCTGTTTTTCGAGCATTTCGTCGCTGGTGGCACAACGGGGCGTCGGGAAGCCGATCAGCGATTCAGCGATGACTCCCCGCATTCCGGCTTCCGCCAATACGGCGCACACCTCGTCTGCGAAAAAGTACATGTCAGTCGTGGTGGTGACCCCGGCCAGCAGCTGTTCGGCCACCGCCAATTCAGTCCCGAGCCGCACCACATCGCGTTTGATGTGTTCCTTCTCGAACGGCCAGATATGCTCTTCGAGCCATTGTTTGAGAGGAAGATCATCGGCGATCCCTCTGAGAACGGTCATCGCCAGGTGTGAGTGTGTGTTGACCAGACCGGGCAGGATCACGCAATTGCCGGCGTTGAGGACCTCGCCGGATGGCGCCAGCTCGAGGAGCTCCTCGGCCGGTCCGACCGCTGCGACGCGTCCATCCGCGATGGCCACGGCTCCGTTGCGAATCGGTTTAGAGCCCGGTTCCATCGTCAGGACGGTGCCACCGACAACCAGCATGTCCCAGTTGGCGTCGCTACTCATTCAATCCTCCATGACTCCACCCGGGCACAGTGATCGCTCGAGTTCCCGTGGTGGGGGTTCGGTCATTCTAACCCGGACGGGCTCTCAGAAGCCGCTGGCGTCGGCATATTTTCAGTGTGAGGCCGCGACGGGAAGAGGTTAGTCCCACTCCTCCTTCAATCTCCGGAGATCACGGCGTTCGCGTTTTTTTGGGGCCCCAGCCCCCTGTGCACGCCTCGGAGGAGCCGAGAGCCGCTGCATCCGTCGCAATTCGAGCTCTTCCGGGGTCGGGGGCGGGGTGTGATCGATGTAGAGCTCCCGTGCTCGTGCCCGGGAGACGTTGGTTTTTTCGACCTCGACGACCTCGATGGTGCGACGTTGACCGCCAGCGATATGGAGAACAACTCTATCGCCGGCCCGCACCAAACGGTGGGCCTTTCCACGGTCGCCGTTGACCTCGACTCGACCGCGCCGGCAGGCGTTCTGGGCCTGAGAGCGGGTCTTGAACAGGCAGGCCACGTCAAGCCAGATATCCAATCGAACGGAATCGCCGTGTGTCATCGAAATCAGTGTCGTCCGTGTCCGTGCCAGCGTCAAGGCGGCCGGGTCACCCCTTCGGCAGATCCTTTGCCGCTCGGCCGATGCTGAAATAGCTGAATCCCTGGTCCTGCATCCGTTGCGGGTCGTAAATGTTGCGCAGGTCGATCACGGTTGGTTGTTTGAGGGTGGAGTGGATACGCTCCATGTGAAGTGAGCGGAACTGATTCCACTCGGTGACGATGATCAGGGCATCGGCGTCGGCCGCGGCTTCGTAGGAGTCGGCACAGTACTCGACCTCGGCGGGGAGATATTGGTGTGCATTGTCCATCGCCTCAGGGTCAAAGACTTTGACTCTGGCCCCATCCCCGACCATGGATTCGATGAGCGGAATTGAAGGGGAATCGCGCATGTCGTCGGTATCCGGTTTGAAGCTGAGACCGAGAACCGCGATGACTTTTCCCGCGAGGTTTCCTTCGAGTGCGGACCGCACGCGATTGATGGCGTTGGACTTGATGCGATCGTTGACGGCGACAACCGTCTCGACGATCTCGAAAGGGCTGCCGGCGCCGCGAGCGATTTCGCTGAGGGCCTGCGTGTCCTTGGGAAAGCACGATCCGCCGTATCCGGGCCCGGGGTGGAGGAACTTGGGCCCGATCCGTTTGTCCAGCCCCATGCCTCTGGCCACGTGGTGGACATCGGCCCCGAGGCGATCACACAGATCGGCGACCTCGTTGATAAAGGTGATCTTGGTGGCCAGGAAGGCGTTTGAAGCGTACTTGATGAGCTCCGACGACTCCACGTTGGTGATCACAAACGGCGTCTCGATCAAGTACAACGGCGAGTAGATGTCCTTCATGATGGCCACGGCCTGGGTATCACGAGCGCCGATAACGACGCGGTCGGGGCGCATGAAATCTGCGATGGCGGACCCCTCGCGGAGAAACTCCGGATTTGAAACCACTGAAAACGGGTGTTCACCGGAGCCTTTTTCGGTGATGATCTGCTCGATGAGCTGTCCCGTGCCGGTAGGGACCGTCGATTTGGTGACGACCACCTTGTAACCGTCGAGGTTGTCCGCGATGGACTCGGCCACCTGGATCACGTACGAGAGATCTGCCGACCCGTCTTTTTTCGGTGGTGTTCCGACAGCGATAAATACGACAAGAGCTTCTTTAACTGCCGGCGCGAGCTCGGTCGAGAAATGGAGCCGTCCGGCCCTGGCGTTTTTTTCAACCAGCGTATCGAGTCCGGGTTCGTAGATCGGCATCACACCTTCGTGAAGCTTGGCAATCTTTTCCTCGTCGTTGTCGACACAGGTGACGGTGTTCCCGAAGTCCGCCAGACAGGCGCCTGTGACCAACCCAACGTACCCTGTACCGACGACGCAGATGTGCATATGTACTCCCTTTAACGACAGTTTGTCGCTGAATCATGGTATCAAAAGTGGAGTTAGGAATTGGGAATTAGGAATTAGGAATGGCGCACTTTCTCCCGAAGCGGTTCGAACGTGCAGGCGTGGATGCGAATTCCTCATTCCTCATTCCTAATTTGGGTTTTCGAGGTAACCTGTTTCCGGCTTTTGCCACCGGAGGTCGTTCCATGCCCGTCCCGTTGCTCGATCTGACCCGCCAGTACGTACCACTCCGCGAGGACTTTCGCCGGACCCTCGATCGCGTGTGTGAATCCCAGAGGTTTATTCTCGGCCCCGAAGTCGAAGCATTCGAAGCCGAGGCCGCCGAGGCTCTCGGTGTTCCGCACGCGGTGGGCGTGACATCCGGCACCGATGCTCTCCTGGAAGCGCTGATGGCTCTCGGTGTCGGTCCCGGAGACGAAGTCGTAGTCCCGACCTTTACCTTTTTCGCGACCGCCGGAGTGGTCACCCGGCTCGGAGCCACGCCCGTTTTTGTGGATATCGATCCCGTGGATTTTTGCATCGACCCGAAACAGCTGGCCGATCGAATCGGTCCTGCGACTCGGGCTGTTGTGCCTGTCCACCTCTTTGGTCAGTCGGCTGACATGGACGCAATTCTCGAGGTCGCGGGCACCGTGCCGGTTCTCGAGGACTGCGCTCAGGCATGGGGGGCGGATTACAACGGCCGGCAGGTCGGCTCCATGGGTGTCATGGGAGCGTTCTCGTTCTTCCCGTCGAAAAACCTCGGTTGTTTTGGTGACGGTGGCCTCATTACCACCGGTGACCCCGAACTCGACCGTAGCCTTCGCGAGCTCCGGGTACACGGTCAGGCGGGTTCCTACGAACACCCCATTGTCGGTGGGAACTTTCGGATCGACGCCCTGCAGGCCGCCATTCTCCGTGTCAAAATCCCGCACGTCACCGGTTGGATCGAAGGGCGGCGCGCCAACGCCGACCGGTACCGGCGTCTGTTTTCTGAAGCAGGTCTGGACGGGATCGTCCGTCTCCCTGAATCGGTTGCCGGGCGTGGCCACACCTTCAACCAGTACGTGGTCCGGGTGCCGAAGCGTGACGCCCTGCGTGCGTTCCTACTGGATCGCGGTATCGGCGTCGCGGTCTACTATCCGTTGCCGCTGCATCTGCAACCCTGTTATTCCGATCTCGGCTACCGCCAGGGCCAGCTCCCGGTCGCAGAGACGGCGAGTTCCGAGGTTCTGGCCTTGCCCGTCTTTCCGGAACTCACGGAAGACGAACAGCGCGAGGTTGTGGATGGGGTCGCAGAGTTCTACAACCCCTGATGCGGATCCTGCTGGTCACCAGCCGCTATCCCGTGCCTGCCTGGCGCGGCAACCAGGTGCGGGCGATCGAGTGGCTGTCGGCCCTTTCCACCAGCGACGTGCTACTGATGTGTCCGCCCGAAGGAGGCGGCGGGTCGGAGCCGATTCAGGCGAAGGTGGCACCATTTTCATCGTCTCCGATCGATCGGGCAATCGGTTTGCTCAGAGCTGCTGCGTCCGGCAGACCGTTTCAGGAGGGGTTGTATGACGGTGGTGGGGCGCGGCGCGCGATTGCCGGGGCTGTCAGGGATTTCTCGCCGGATGTAGCCATCATCCAGATGGTCCGTTGCGGGTGGGCTGCCGAAACCGTCTTCGGAGTCGGGACCGGGGTGCCGGTCGTTTTTGACGCCATCGACGCCATGGGGCTTCATTTCGATCGCGCCGCCAGGTCTGCGCCCTTCTGGTCGGCCACATTTCTGCGAAGCGAAGGAGGGCGATGCCGGCGGCGTGAACGGTGGTTGAGTCGATCAGCTGCCTATACCGTGGCGGTCTCTGATCGGGATCTCGATGAGTTGTCCGTCCCCGAGGGGCGCGGACGGGTCATACCAGTGGCTGGCCGGGAGGCTGGACCCGGCGGCAGGGCGACCAACGAGCAGATCGTCCTGCTTTCCGGGAATCTGGGCTATCGTCCGACTGTAGAGGGTGCGCAGTGGTTTGCTCAAGAGGTCTGGCCCCGGGTTCGCGCCCAGGTGCCGGATGCGCGGTGGATTCTCGCCGGAGCGCGTCCCTCGTCGACGATTCGGCGGCTGTCGCGGTCGGATGGGGTGGAGGTTCATGCCGACGTGCCCGATCTCGGCGCCTATATGGGTCGGACGCGGGTCGCGGTGGCCCCGATGAGCAGTGGATCCGGTGTGCCCATAAAGGTTCTGGAGGCGATGGCCGCTGGGGTGCCCGCGGTCGTCCACCCATGGGCCGCCGACGGGCTTGCGGCTGACGCCGTGCCGTCGGTTGTGGTCGCCGAGAACGCCGACTCGTGGGTCGAGCATTTGGTGCGGCTGCTCGGCGATGAGGCCGCCGCACAGGACCTCGGAGGGCGTGGTCGTTCTGCGTGGCGCAGGAGTTACCATCCCGAGGTCGTTGCCCAGCAGATTCGCGATGTGGTGAGCGATGCCGCCGCGGGCGGTACGTAACTGCTTGGTGTTCCCGAGAGGAGCCAGGTACGCCTCCGTGTGGTTGAGGACCACATCATGCCGGGAATCCAGGTACCTCCGACGTACGCCGACTTTCCCTATTCGCTTCCCGGGAGGAGGCCAGGCACGCGGCCCGTCGGACGGCCCGGATGCCAGGCACCTCCGCCGCACATTGTTGCTTTAACTGAAGAGCTCCAGCGTGTCGACGTCACCCTTGCCCTCGCGGATCAGTACGGGCTCGTCGCCGGACATATCCACAACGGTCGACGGCACGGGCAACAGGATGCCGCCGTCGATCACCATTTCGACCCGGTTTCCGAGTGACCGATCGATCTCTTCAGGGTCGTTGACGAAGTCGTGCTCGGGGTCGCGAATCGATGAGCTCAGGAGGGGCTCTCCCAGTTCTTCCAGAAATGCCAGGGCAATGGGGTTGTCGGGCATCCGGATGCCGATCGTGCGTCGCTTGCGGAGCATGATCTTGGGAACCTCCGGGCTGGCCTCGAAAATAAAGGTGTAGGGCCCCGGGAGCACGCGTTTCAAGAGCCGATACGCCGGCGTTGAAACGCCTTTGGCGAATCGACCCAGCATGGCCCTGTCGGATACCAGGATGGACAGGGGTTTCTTGGGGTCCATGTCCTTGAGTTTGTACAGGCGTTGGATGGCATCGTGGTGCGTGATCCCACAGGTCAGACCATAGACGGTGTCGGTCGGCATGACGACGATCCCCCCGTCGCGCAGGACCTGTACCGCCCGTGCCAACAACCAGGGCTGGGGTTCGATGGGATCGATTTCGAGATACATGCTCGGTAGTGCCTCCTTGGGCTTAACGTGTATACAGTTGAGGCTCGCCGCAGTCAACTGCGGCTGGACACTGGATGCTGGATTCTAGATGCTGGATATGTTTTGGTGTAGCCCGAAGACCGCAGCCGAATTCACCTGCCCCCCTCCCCCAATTGACGAAGGGGAGGTGAGAACTGCCATCTTGTTATATCAAGCATCAAGCATCAAGCATCCTGACCGCATCTGCACGAGTGATGCGGAAAGCGTAGAATGAGCCCAAGCTGTTGAAGGAGGATGGGTATGAGCTCAAGCAGACTCAACAAGATCGGCGTCATCGGCATCGGTACGATGGGCAACGGCATCGCCCAGGTTGCGGCACAGAGCGGATTCGAAACAGTGGTCATGGATGTCGATGCGGGAGCGCTCGAAAGCGGGCTCGATGCCATTACCCGGAGCCTTGATCGACTGGTGAAGGCCTTCGACAAATCCGGAGGCGAAAAGGGCATCACGGCCGAGGCCAAAGACGAAGCAAACGGTCGTCTTTCGACCACTACCAGCGAGAAGGATCTTCTCGATTGTGACCTGATCATCGAGGCGGTGCCCGAAAAGCCCGAACTCAAGGAGATGATCAACCGCAAACTAGCCGAACTCGGCTACGACAAGCTTCTGGTCTCAAACACCTCGGGTATCAGCATCACCCGCCTTGGAGCCTCGTACGGCAAACCTGAGAATTTTATGGGGATGCACTTCATGAATCCGGTGCCGATGCAGAAGGGGGTGGAGATCATCCGCGGGCTGGCGACGTCGGATGAAACCTACGAAACTGTGGTTGCCCTGTGCCATGACCTCGGAAAGATCGAGATACCGGCCGAAGACAAAGCGGGATTCGCCATCAACCGGATGTTCGTGCCCTTTGTCAACGAAGCGATTCGCGTAGTCGAGGAAGGGATCGCTGCGGTCGATGATGTCGACAAGTGCACCTATTGCCTTGGCCATCGGATGGGCCCGTTGATGACCGCAGATTATGTGGGCCTCGATACCATGCTTTTCATCTGCGAGGTGATCGAGGAGGAACTGGGCAGCTTCTACAAACCGAGTCCTCTGCTCAAACGACTCGTCGAGTCGGGACAACTCGGTGCAAAGACCGGTTCCGGCTTTTACGTGTGGGAAAAATACAAGGCTCAGGGGGTCAACCCCGAAGTCGCGAGGTATCGCATCAAGTAGAGCGCGATCTGCACCCACAGATGGGCCGGAGGTCAGCATGAGGATGGAAAAAAAAGACGACTGGGACGACGACGATGTCAAGCAGAAACCACCGGGCCCGGAGATTCTGACCACACGGAGGATCCTATGGGGCCTGGCGGCCGTGGCCCTGGTTGCCATTGCCGTCGGAAGTGTGGTGTCGCGCGATGAGTACCAGTTTCGGGAGTCTCCTTCACGTCTCCTCGGTATGTGGTCCTGCGAGGACCCGGAAAGATCCGATATCTGGGTCGAGTTCCGACCCGAATTCGTCGTCTTCGGTACCGGCGGTACGGGCATGCTGAAGGCCCGGATTCTGGGCATCAAGTTCGAACAGGTGGGTGACGTGGAGCGTTACACGGTTTTCTACCGCGATCTTGCGGGCAAAGAGCACAACAAAGAGGTCGTGCTCGCCCCACCCGGTACCAGCTTGCGGTTTTCGGATGAGCCGGGGGTGGACTGGACGCGGTTCGACCAGTAGCCGTCGTCACAACACCCAGGCATAGCCGACCTTGGCGAACACCGTCCGGTTGACCTGCGTCAGACCGAAGTTCTGGTCTCCAACGGAGTTGTCGGAGTAGCCGACAAACAGCACCGTGCTCGGGTTCACCTTGTAGGAAAAGAGTAACTGGCCAAACAGGTTCTGATACTCGGAGCCGCGGCCGTCGGTGTAGAGATCAGGGTTGAAACGGTCTCCTACGTGCTGCACGATCGCTCGCACAAAACAGCGTGCGTTGAACTGCCACGAGGCCTCCATCTGCCCGATGGTCGAGGTATAGAGCCAGCCCTCGGCGACCTCCATTTTTTCCCGCGTGAAGCTGGGCGCGATGAAGAAGTGGCGCCCGAATCGATACCAGAAACCGACATCGGTATTGACGAAGTCTCCGGGCCGGGTGTTGACGTAGTCGATCTGGCCGCCGCCCTCGAGGTTGAGCCAGACGTGACTGTGTCCGTTGGGTCGGGCGCAGACGTGCAGTCGGAGGCGATTGAAATCGAAGTTCTGGCCGTTGTAGCCCTCGCGCACCCGGCTCGGACGAACAACCGAATGGGACTGAATCGGACCCTCGATTGTGAACTGGACGACATCCTCGTGAAACAGAAGAAAACCGCTCTGATCTTCGGTATCAGCGATCTTCGCCTTGATGTTCATTCGCGAATACCAGCTGCCGTCGTAGGCGTTCCAGGTGTAGCCGAGGCCCACCTCAGCGTGGCGGTAATCCACTTGCGGCATGAAGCCGAGATCGGCTCGAAATCCCTGGCCGATGTCGGCGTACGCGGCCCACCACTCCCAGGTTCGGGTGTCGTGCATGTAAACCAGTTCGCCCGCCCAGTCGTCGAACGAGCCCTCGGGTTGATCGAAGTCCACCACCACCTCGTCCGGGTAGTGGGTCGTCGATTTCAGGATCTGGACGAGCACGCGGTCTTTCGGGGTGAGGCGCAGGTCTGCATCGACACCTGCAACTCGATTCAGATAGTCTGAGCCACTGCGGTTGGTGAACAACCCGCCGATCGTGAAGCGGTTCCCGATGTCGTACTTGTAGCGGAGGACAGTCGCGGTGGTCGCCTCATCGAGTGACGTCGCGTTTGAAC
>JASJGQ010000404.1:0-9565 GCA_033791425.1 Acidobacteriota bacterium | reverse complement strand
GCGGAGGTGCCATTTTTCGCATTGTGTGGCCCTCAAGCTCTCAAGTAGGTAAAGCTCCTTGGGCGAACAATGCGATTCTGGCTCCTCGCGGGCAACACCGCTCAGAGAATCGGAATGACCACTTCGGGATGCCGCCGCCCCGAGCGCGATTACGCCGCCCCTATTCGCAGAACAGCTACACTGGCGCGCGAGGGGGAGCAGTGGATCGAATTGTCGAGTTTCTGTTCGAAGTTGGGATGCTCAAACGGACACCGCGGTCGGGGTGGCAGTTTTTGGGCTCCGGGTCGGAGTCGGTTGCCGAACACGTCTTTCGGGTTGCCATGATCGCCTTTGTGCTGGCTCGCATGGAGGATGGCGTCGACGCCGACCACGTGTTGCGGCTGGCCCTGGTGCACGACCTTCCCGAAGCGCGCACAGGCGACCTCAATTACGTCAACCAAAAGTACGTCACAGCAGACGAAGAGCGCGCTGCAGATGACATGAGCGCCGGGCTGCCCTTTGCGGACGAACTCCGCGCATTGCTGGCGGAGTATCGCGCCGAGAAGACCGCCGAGTCCATCGTCGCCCACGATGCCGACCAGTTGGAGATGCTGCTGGCGCTCAAGGAACAACTCGAACAGGGCAACTCCGGAGCCTCGGACTGGACGCCCTTTGTCCTGCGCCGGCTGCGAACGGAGAACGCTCAACACCTGGCCCAACGCATTCTCGACGGCGACTCTGCCTCGTGGTGGTTCGACCGCGGGTCGCAGTGGTGGGTCCGCGGGGGCAAGAAATGAAAGACCGCCGACCTTGACTCCCGAAGCGAGATCGCGGATTCTCGAGTTCTCGACAGCACTCGCTGAGGCTGGCCCCAAAAATGGACGGCCCGCTCGACACGGAGGATGATGATGGGCGGTCGAAAGACCATTCTGACACTTGCTATTGCGCTGGCCGTGGCCGGTTGCAGCACGTCCGCAAAGGACCTCCCGGTCCGAACGGACTACAGCAAGACCACCGCCTTTCACGAGTGGAAGACCTTTCGCTTTGCATCCGTCGAGCCAAAAAGCGCCACCGGCGCTCAGTACCCGAGGTACCAGCAGCTGCTTCAGAGTGAAATCGTCGATGAACTCACCGAGCGCGGCTTCACCCGCATCGAGGACGGCACACCGGACTTCCGGGTCGCCTTTGAGCTCGTGTTCCGGGGAAATTCCTCGGCGCAGACCGTGCCGAAGGGCGGTGGAGCGGACCCCATGGCCAGGTCGTACGGTGGCTCGACGCCGAGCGGCTCGCTCACCATCACGATGCTCGATCCAAGAACCTCGGAGGCCCTCTGGATTGGGCAGGTGGCGGAATTCAAGGTGACTGCCGTCGAACCACAGAAACAACTCAACAACGCTGTGTGGCGGGTCTTGGTGGAGTTCCCGCCGATCACCGGCTGAACCATGGCAGCAGGAGACCTCCCCGTGAAGATGACCCCCATGCTGCGGCAGTACTTCGAACTCAAAGAGCAGGCTGGGACCGCCCTTCTGCTGTACCGCATGGGCGACTTCTACGAGCTCTTTTTCGAGGACGCTCAGATCGCAGCCCCGGTGCTCGGAATCACCCTGACCCGCCGCCGGCAAAACGACTCGGTCGACGCGCCGATGTGCGGCGTGCCCCACCACGCGTTCGAAGGGTATCTGGGCAAGCTGCTCAACGCCGGATTCAGAGTCGCCGTGGCGGAACAGGTCGAGGACCCCGCCACCGCCAAAGGTCTGGTCCGCCGTGAGATCATCCGCACCCACACCCCGGGCACGATCTCCGACACCGAATTGCTCGACGGTTCGGAACACTGTTTCCTGGCCGCATTCGGCGGTGACGACGAGGCTGCCGCCCTGGCGTGGATCGAACTCAGTACCGGGACCTTCGAGGGCGTCCGGGTGAGCGACCCGCAGGTGCTCACCGAGCACCTTGCGAGGCTTCGGCCGCGCGAAATCCTGGTCACCGAAGATTGGGACGGGTGGCGCGCCGTGTGGCCCCCAGAAGTGCCCCAGCCGGCGGTGACGCCGATCCCACCCGACACCTTCTCACCCTCCGCCGGCGAACAGCGGTTGCGGAGGGTCCTCGGCGTCGGATCGCTGCGCGGCTTCGGGCTCAATTCGGGCGAGCCTCTGGTGGGCATGGCCGGCGCCCTCCTGGGCTATGTCGAGCACACTCAGAAGGGGGCGCTGAACCACATCACCGCCTTCCGGTGCCGCGAGGACGGCGAAAGCCTCGTCATCGACCGCGCAAGCCTCAGAAACCTCGAAGTGGAACGTGCCACCGACGGGACGCGGCGCGGATCATTGATTGACGTCCTCGATCGAACCCGCACCCGGATGGGTTCGCGGCTCCTCCGCGACCGCCTGGTTCGGCCGAGTATCGACCTCGAGGAGATCAGCGAACGTCACCGTGCGGTCGCCGAGTTGGTCGACAACACCGCGCTTCTCCAGGACCTGCGGACCTCTCTGGAGAACCTGCCCGATCTCGAGCGCCTGGCCGCCAGGGTCGGGCTCGGTCTGGCGACTCCGCGCGAACTGCACGGCCTCCGCGCCGGTCTCGATCTCCTGCCGAAGGTGCTCGAGACGGCGCGCAGCGCCACGTCTTCCCTGCTCCGGCACCACGCCGGCTCCCTCGATCCGATGACCGATCTCGCAGAGATCCTGCATCAACGGCTCGCGGCCGAGCCTGCGCAAATCCCCGGCGCCGGCGTCATCGCCGGTGGGTGGGACGCCGAACTCGACGAACAACGCGCTCTCGCCCACGGTGGCAAGGAGATGTTGGCGGGCATCGAGACCGAGGAGAGGGCCCGCACCGGAATCGGCTCGCTCAAGGTGCGGTACAACAAGGTCTTCGGCTATTTCATCGAGGTCAGCAAAGCCAAGCTCGACCGCATCCCCGAAAACTACGAACGGCGCCAGACCCTGACCAATGCCGAACGCTTCATCACCCCCGAACTCAAGGAGCTCGAGGGGCGCATCCTGGCGGCCGAGGAGCTCGCCACGGCCCGCGATCGGCTGTTATACCAGAGTCTGCTTGACGAACTTACGGCGCACGCCAAGCGGATCACGGCAACCGCCACGGCCGTCGCCTGTCTCGATGTGCACTCGACATTCGCCGACCGCGCACGACGGTGGAGCTACTGTCGACCCGCCATGACGGACGAGGTTGGATTGGCCATCATCGAGGGGCGGCACCCGGTTCTGGAAGAGCTGCAGCGCGACCCGCCATTTATTCCGAACGACACCCGCCTCGATCCGGTAGCGACCCAGATCGTCCTCCTCACCGGTCCAAACATGGGCGGCAAGTCCACCTACCTGCGCCAGTGCGCTCTGATCACGCTCATGGCTCACGCGGGGTCCTTCGTACCGGCCTCCGAAGCTGTGATCGGTCTCACTGACCGCATCTTCACCCGCGTTGGAGCGTCGGACATGCTCGCTCGCGGCGAGTCCACATTCATGGTGGAGATGACCGAGACCGCCAACATCCTGCATCACGCCACGCCACGTTCCCTGGTCATACTCGACGAAGTGGGGCGCGGCACTGCCACCTTTGACGGACTGTCGTTGGCGTGGGCGATCGTCGAATACCTCCACGACCGACCGGAGCACGCCGCCCTGGTTTTGTTCGCCACCCACTACCACGAGCTGACAGACCTTGCCAAGATGTTGCCCCGCCTTGCCAATCGGTCCATGGCTGTCAAGGAGTGGAAGGGCTCAATCCTCTTTCTCCATCGCGTCGTCGATGGCACGGCGGACCACTCCTACGGCATCCACGTGGCGCGCCTGGCGGGCGTACCAGATGAGGTGTGCAATCGGGCGGCAGACATTCTCACCAATATCGAACGGCACGAGCTCAACGTGACGGGCAACCCCGCGATGCACTCGCCCGCGGGGGCCGACGGGAACCGGCTGAATCAGCTCGATCTCTTCAGATCGGCTTCGAACGAGATCAGCGAACGAATCGGCCGCCTCGACCTGGAAAGCATGACACCAATAGAAGCCATCAACTTGCTTGCCGACCTCAAGAAAAAGATCGATGGCGACGTCTGAAATCAGCCTTCCGGCCTGCGGGCCGCGGAGCACGTATGCGAACGATTGACGTCATGCCCCTCGTCGTCGGAGTCCCCGGCTGCGAGCTCAGCACCATAGACCGTGACGTTCTCGAAAGGGTGCAGCCTGCAGGTATCGTCCTTTTTTCCCGAAACATCGAGTCGGCGGAACAGACCAGATTCCTGGTGGAACAGCTGCGAGAGCTCGGGACGCCACCCTTTGTGGCAGCCGACCTCGAAGGCGGTATCGTCAACCGCTTCAGCGGTCTGTGGGGCGACCTGCCGACACCGGCTGCGGCTGGTAAAGCAGGGCGCCGAGCAGTGCTCGCCCTTGGTGAGGCCGCCGGTGCCGCCTGCCGCCGGCTCGGCATCCAGCTCGATCTGGCGCCGGTCGTCGACCTCGACTGCCCAGGTGGATGCCTCAGCGAGCAGGGCCGGTGTTTGAGCGACGACCCGGAACGCCTCGTGGTGCTCGCCGGCCTGTTCAACGACGGTCTGGCGACATGGGGGGTGACGGGCTGCAGCAAGCACTTTCCAGGCCTTGGCTGGGTTCCAGCCGACACCCACGTCGATCTGCCCGTTCTCGATCTCGCCGAGGCGGAGCTCGCCCGCCAGATCAGCGTCTTTGAAATGCTGGGCCCGGTCTTTCCGGCGGTGATGATGGCCCACGTCGTGGTTCCTGGCCTCGGCGACGGCGAACGACCTGCGTCGCTATCGCGCACGGTGGTCGAGATGGCCGCCTCCCTCCCAGGCTCGCCGGTCGTGTTGTCGGACGACATCGAGATGGGTGCTCTCGACGAATGGGGCGATCTCCCCGAGAGAGTGGCTCTCGCGCTCGCAGCACGCAACCACGGCGTCCTCGTGTGCAAGGCCTTTGACCGTTTGGATGACATCGTCGAACACCTCAGCGAGCTTGCCGCGACCGACTCAACGATTTCATCTCGGGTCACCGAGATGGCCGCACGCATGGGGACCTTGCGCAACGAGATCTGCCAAAAGGCCGCCGCCGTCCCGGCGCCCGACGACGAAACCGTCGCCCAGCTGTGGGAACAGGCGCGCCGCAAAGCCGGCTGATGCCGCTCCGCGAATGAGGAATGTGGAATTAGGAATAAGGAAGTCCGGCCCAACCTTCCCAGATAGAACGAAGCCGGTCGCTAGTTGAGTGGGTGTGTACGAAATTCCCAATTCCTAATTCCTAATTTCGAAATCACCTGCAACAATGACCCCATGACTGACCCTGCCCGTGCTGTGATTCTATTATCAGGTGGTCTCGATTCGACAACCGTGTTGGCGATCGCTCAATCAGAGGAGCTGGAGTGCCACTGTCTGACGGTTGACTACGGACAGCGCCATCGAATCGAAATCGACGCAGCATCCAGCGTGGCCTCCGCCCTCGACGCCGCCTCGCACCGGATCATCACCCTCGATCTCAGGGCCATCGGTGGTTCGGCGCTCACCGACGACATCGAGGTGCCGAAGGACAATAACCCTGACTCGACCGACGTCCCCATCACCTACGTCCCGGCCCGCAATACGGTATTGCTGGCACTCCTGCTCGGTCTGGCCGAGGTGGTCGGAGCCCGCGAGCTCTTTATCGGTGCCAACGCGGTGGACTACTCGGGCTACCCAGACTGCCGCCCGGCGTTCCTGAAGGCGTTTGAAAACCTCGCCGCGTTGGCCACGGTCGCCGGCGCCGAAGGCGGTGAACGATTCCGGGTCCGCGCTCCCCTCCTCGACATGAGCAAAGCCGACATCATCCGACGAGGTCTGTCCCTGGGCATCGACTATGGTCTGACCTGGTCGTGCTATGACCCGAGCCCGGAGGGCCTCGCCTGCGGCCGTTGCGACTCTTGTGTGCTGCGGCTGAATGGCTTTGAGGCAGCGGGCGTAGAGGACCCGACGCGTTACGCCGATCGTTGAGGCCATGAAGCGGTGTGGCAGTGAGGCAATGAGGCGGTGAGGCCGAGCGCGGAGGCCATATCCGGTTTGTTCCACCACCTCGACGCCCGATACGCGGTGCATGACGCTGAACGGGCCGAGGCCGAACAGCGCGAACAGGAGAATGAGGAAAGATAGAGACATGGGTGATCAGGTGAAGAACGCGTAGCCGATGCGGCCGGCGACGCCGACGACCACCGCGACAACCATTGAGAAGCCTGAGACGAGAGCGGTATCGCGCCACCCCAGCTCTTTTGCCATCACCGCGATCGTGGCCACGCAGGGGACGTAAAAGACCACAAAGAGCGTGAACGTCAGCAACTGCCCATCGGTGAGGACCATGTTCAGGTGGGTTGTGCCCATCGCCTGGACCAGCATCACCAGCGTCAGTTCCTTGCGGAGGATGCCGAAGATCAGGGTCATGCCCACCGCAGCCGGCAGACCGAGCACGGTGACCGTCAGAGGTGATAGCAGAGCATTGACTGCACCTGCGGCGTGCGCCCACTCGAGCAGACCGAGAATGACCGACGACACCACGAGCAGCGGCCACGCGATGGTGATGAATTCCTTGAGGGTGAGCCAGGTCTTGGCGGCCAGGGTCTTGAAGCTGGGCACCTGAAGCTCAGGAATCTCGAGGATCAAACCCGGGGGAGCGCCCTTCATGTTGCGCGCGAGGACATTGCCGAGGAGCACCACCAGAAAAAGATTCAGCAGGTAGATAAAAAGCGCCCACCACGGGCCCATGTAGGCCGCCACCAGACCAAAAATCACGACCGTCCGTGCGGAACACGGAATGAACGACGCGAGGACCGCTGTGATCCGGCGATCACGCGTGGGCAGGATCCGCGCCGCCATGATGGCAGGCACCGAACACCCGTACCCCAACATGAGGGGTAGGACCGACTTGCCATGGAGCCCGATTCGGTGCATGAAGTTGTCGAGAATGTACGCCATGCGCGGCAGATACCCGGTGTCTTCGAGAATGGCGAGTCCGACAAGGAACGGCAGAAGATAGGGCAGGACGATGGCCACGCCACCGGCGATCCCGGTCAGGACGCCGGCGGCGACGGTCCCGAGGAGCGTCTCGGGCGGCAGCACGCCTGCCAGCAGAACCTGGAGATTCTCGGTCATCTCGACCAACGGCGCTTCGAGTCTCTGGCCTACTTTGAAAACCACCCAAAAGAGAAAACCGAGAATCACCACCATCACCGGACCGCCGAAGTACGGGCTGAGGAGAATTCTGTCGGCCCACTCCCTCCAGCCGAGCTTCGCTCGGGTGTGGGTCACGGCCTCCTCCTCGATACAGTGGGCAACCGCGTGCCGGCTGCCGGAGATCACCTGGTCCGCGCTCCAGCCATGTGCCTTTTGCAAAACAGCCGCAACAGCCCTGACCTTGGGTTTCAGCTCGGGGTTGGGACCGTAGAACATGCCTTCGAAATGCGGGTCGCGCTCGAGCAGCTTCTGCCCAGCGAACCGGCCAGGCATTCCGAGTTCCAAACCACTCTCCTCAAGTATAGAGACGACCTGTTCGACGGCCTCCTCGACCTCGCGGTCAAGGGCGATGGCGACGGCGCTCACCCCGGAGTGGGCGTGCTGGAGGGCGATCCGGAAGAGATCCTTCAGACCCAGTCCCCGCCGTCCCACCGTCGGCACCACCGGCACGCCCAGCTGCTTCGACAGCGCCTCGGCGTCCACCTCCATGCCGCCACGGGTGGCCTCATCCATCATATTGAGCGCGACGATCATCGGCTTTTCGAGTTCGAGCAATTGCAGTGTCAGCTCGAGTGAGCGCCCGAGCCGGCTGGCGTCCACCACGTTGATGATGAGATCGTACGGTTCTTCGAGGAGATACGTTTCGGCCTTGCCCGCGTCCTCCTGCGACGAGATCATCGAGTAGATCCCAGGGAGGTCGACCACCTCGACCTCGCGTCCGAGGATCATCGCCCGGCTGGTGAAAAAGGAGACGGAGGAGCCTGGGAAATTTGCGGTCGCGGAGCGATAGCCCGCTACCGAGTTGAAGATCGTGCTTTTGCCGGCATTCGGTTGCCCGGCGAGAACAAACCTCATGTCTTGTCGGCCTCGACCAATCTCTGCGCCTGCGTCAGGCTTTCGACGGTGCCGTCGATCTCTACCTGTATCTTGGAGGCGACACCACGCCCGAGAGCCAGCCTCGTCCCGTTGACCTCGACCAGTACCGGACCGCGGAACGGCGCCCGTTCGACGACCGTCAGCCAATCGCCAACGTGGATGCCAAGGGTGTTGAGGTGAGAACGAACCCGGTGACCACCGTCGATGACGATCACCCGGGCCTGCTTTCGTACCTCAACCGTATCGAGAGCCATCATCGGGTTCCGTGCCCTCCAAGGCGCGATAGTAGCCCATTGCCGGTGAAAATGCTAACGATATTTAACGGTCCATTACTGACGTGCCTCGAGTAACTTAGGCCTCTCGAACAAAGCCGCATCTCTCCTATTTTCGTTGCAAAAAAGAGATCCATTTCGAGATTCAGTTTCGCACGGGGCTTGGGGCTTGAGGCTTGGGGCTTGGGGCTTGGGCCTTGGCGGTGATGGTCGGCACGCCCGGATACGTAGCGCGTGCGGCGGAGGTGCCATCTTTTGCATTGTTTGAAACCTCGATCTTCTGCCGAGCCGCAAGGCGTCTCGGGCAATCAATGCTAAAGGTGGCTCCTCTCGGGAAGCGTGTTCCAAGAGGCGGGTTCACTCGAATGTTCGTGAACGGTTCGACGGAGACGGAGACGGGAACAGCGATACAATGACCGTCCGGAGGATGCGATGAGCGACCCAGTGCTGACCGTCGAGTTGACCGAACTGCCCGAAGCGAAGGAGTTCGATCCGGGGATCCGGCGCGCGCCATCGCGGGGCTACAACCTCAACCGGCGCGAAACGATCGTCGCGCTCAAAAACGCTCTCCGCTATGTGCCCGAAAAGCACCACGAGCTCGTCGCGCCGGAGTTCCTCGAGGAATTACGCACGCGCGGTCGAATATACGGCTACCGCTACCGGCCGGCCGGCCGGCTCACCGGCAAGCCGATCGACTCCTATATCGGCCGCATCACCGAGGCCAAAGCCATGCAGGTCATGATCGAGAACAACCTCGACTTCGACGTCGCTCTTTACCCCTACGAACTGGTGACCTACGGCGAGTCCGGCCAGGTCTGCCAGAACTGGATGCAGTACCTCCTGATCAAGCGCTACCTGGAGATCATGGATCACGAGCAGACCCTGGTCGTGAGCTCGGGCCACCCGCTGGGGCTCTTCCCGTCACGACCGGAAGCGCCCCGAGCCATCATCACCAACGGCCTCATGGTCGGTATGTTCGACACCCCGGAGGACTTCCAACGGCTCGCCGCACTGGGCTGCGTCAACTACGGCCAGATGACCGCCGGCGGCTGGATGTACATCGGCCCCCAGGGCATCGTCCACGGAACTTACATCACGCTTTTGAACGCGGGACGGCTCTACCTCGGCGTCCCCGAGGACGGCAACCTGGCCGGCAAGACCTTTGTGACCTCGGGTCTGGGCGGTATGTCGGGCGCGCAGCCCAAGGCGCTCGAGATTT
>JASJGQ010000403.1:0-2543 GCA_033791425.1 Acidobacteriota bacterium | reverse complement strand
GGTGATCGGCGCGTGGTGCCGGAGCAGACCGAAGGGCCCGCTGGTCAGCGCCGTCGGAGCAGCAGGTACATTCGAGTGGTTGCCCGCGCCGGAGACCCCGAAGCCATGGGACGACGTCGACCTTTCCGAGGACCAGGAACGAGTCCTTCGGGGCATCCTGGCGAGGGTGGCGGGCGACGTGAAATTCACCGAGAACGCCCAGAAACTGCTGATGGATCGTCTCGGCTACGCTCCGAGGTTGTTGGTTCACGAGACCAGAAAATTGGTTGCCGCCCACGTCGACAACACGGTTGACGAGGCCCTCGTGACGGCCCTTTGCTTTCCCAAGGAGCGCTCGTTGGAAGCGGTCAAGGACGCCGTGTTTGCGAGGCGACCAGCGCCCATTCTCGATCTTCTCGCCGCGGTCGAGGCCGGAATCCCGGTGCGGGACTGGCGGGGGCAGCTGGTGACCGCGGAGGGCGTTTCGAACGTGATCGCGGGCCAGGTCGGGTTGCTCTGTCAGCAGATGCTCTATCTGCGTCGCTTTGCGGTGCGGATCGGTATGGAGCGGGAGATCACACCCGAACGGACCTCCGAGAAAAGATGGTATCCCTACCAGTTCAAGAACGGGATTGGTCCGACGTTGTTGGAGCATCTAAAAGACGACGCCCCGTCGCCGATCAAGGCACCCGGCAAGAAACCGATGTCGCTGTTCGCTCTCGGGCACCTCTTCAAGGGTGCGAGCAGATGGGCCGACGGCGATCTTGTCGATGCGCTGGCCCGGTTTGGAGAAATGGAGCCGGGACTCCGAGGCGGAATGGCGTCGGAAGAGCTCTCGGTCTGGCTGGCGAGGGCGCTGGGGAACACCCCGCAACGGGGCTCGTGACATATGCAGCCTTCTCGATTTCCAGTACACTGAGAAGAGATGGCCGACAACACTTTGATCTGGATTGTGGACGACGATGCGGCGATCCGGGAGTTGCTGTCTTTTATCGTCAACGAGGCCGGGTACGAGGTTGACGCGTTCTCATCGGGCGCCGAAGTGCTCGCCCACTCGAGTCGGCAACCCGGGGCCGTGCTGCTCGATCTCATGATGCCAGGTGTCGATGGGGTGGCCGTCCTCAAGGAAATCAGCCGTCGCTTCCCCAAGCTCCCGGTCATCATGATCACGGCCGACAATGATATCCGACGCGCCGTCGAGGTCACCAAGCTCGGCGCGTACGACTATCTGGTCAAACCGGTCGACAAAGAGAGGCTTCTGACCACCCTCGACCGGGCGCTTTCGCACGGCACCCTCGAAAAGGAGGTGGTGCGACTCAAGGGAGAGCTTTCGGACCGGTTCCACCTGCGCAACATCGTCGGCTCATCAGATGCGATGCGGAAGGTCTACGACCAGGTGGAGAAGGTGCTTGAGTCCGAGATCACGGTCTTTATAGCTGGTGAGAGCGGCACAGGCAAGGAGCTGGTGGCCAAGGCCATTCACTACGCGTCCCTGAGATCGGATGGGCCGTTTATCGATGTCAACTGTGCCGCCATACCCGAAGGGCTGCAGGAGAGCGAGCTCTTCGGTCACGAGAAGGGTGCCTTTACAGGGGCGCTCGCGACCCACCCCGGGAAGTTCGAACAAGCCGCCGCCGGCACCATTTTCCTCGACGAGATCGGTGAGATGTCGCAGTCCGCACAGGCACGGTTGTTGCGGGTGCTTCAGGAGCGCGTGTTGCAGCGGGTCGGGGGCACCGAGAGCATCGCCCTGGATGTCAGGGTGATCTCGGCCTCCAACCGCGATCTGGCGCAGATGGTGGAGGAAGGCTCCTTCCGCCAGGATCTCTTCTACCGTCTGGTGGTCTTCCCGATCACGCTGCCGCCGCTTCGCGATCGGCGAGACGACATCCCACTTCTGGTGGAGCAGGTCCTCGAAAAGCACGCCCGCGACGCGGGCAAGAAGGTGACGAGGGTGGAGCCGAAGGCGATGGAAGCGTTGGCTTCCCATGGCTGGCCGGGCAACGTCCGCGAGCTCGAAAATGTCGTCCACCGGACGCTTTTGGTGGTGGCGGGTCTCGAATTGAAGCTCGACGATCTCCCGCCAAACATCATCGCATCTGAAAGCGGTGTGTCGTCGCCGGTGAACGCAGTCGAGGCGCGGTCGTCGAGTGGCCCCAAGAGTCTCGAGGATCTCGAGCGCGAGGCGATCGTCGCCGCCATGGAGAGCAACCGCGGCAACCTCTCAGATGTGGCCCGCCAGCTCGGCATCGGCCGTTCGACCCTCTACCGCAAACTCGAGCAGTACGGACTTCGCGAAAAAAAGTAGTTTTGAGTTCTCAGTTTTTAGTTTTGAGTTTCTACCCGTTCTCCGGTCGTCCTACCAAGCTTTTAGCGGATAACTCAAAACTAAGAACTCAAAACTCATAACTCAGAGAACATCCTCCCAACCCAGGTCGTGCAGCCGGTCGACCACGTCCTTGACGCGTTGTGCCTGGTCCTTCGGCACCACCAGGACGGCATCGGGTGTGGCCACCACCACCAGATTGTCGACGCCCATGACCGCCAACACCGGTCCGGTGCTG
>JASJGQ010000402.1:0-10725 GCA_033791425.1 Acidobacteriota bacterium | reverse complement strand
AAGGAACGAAACGGTCGGCCGAGAATGTGTAAATGTGTAAACCTGGCACGTTTCGTGGCGCGTTTCCGTTCGTTTCCGTTTCGACATGGATCAATAAAACGGCCCCCAGCCGTGATCGGAGGGGGCCGCGGGTTTGAGTTTGCCTGGTCGGAGTGATGGGCCACCCCGGCGGATCGTGGTGTTAGTTGGCGTTCCCTCCTGTGCCGCTGTCGATCACCATGACGTCCGCCACACCCCACACCTCCTCGTTGTAAATCGTCAGGGCAACAAACTTGAGCGTGTTGTAATCGTCGATTTTGAGACCGTCGAGGGTCTTGATGTCATCTATCAGAAACTTCGCCACGAAGTAGCCCCGGTCGTCCGCCTTCCAAGAGTGAATCAAAACGCTACCCAGGAACACCGAGGCCACGTCGATGTCACTGTAGGGAACGTCGGTGTGCACGGTGACCACCTTGCCGTTGCTCTGGAGGTTGAGGGTTGAAGGAGCGATCTCGATTGTAATTTCCTCAGCCGAGCAGATGGTCGGCGCGACAAGCATGGCGATCGCCAGTCCCGACGCCCAGAGTGTGAGTCTCCCTATCGATGGTGCATTCTTCCAAGTCATCTTTCGCCCTCCTTAGTGTGGTTGTGGTCGTTGCCGACCGGGTTGATGATGTGGCGTCCGACGGCCTGCCCGTCGATTGTGGGTCGCCGACCGAAGTCATTGCATGACTGATGCCAACCCAGTCGTTCTTCGGTATGAGCTTTGTTGGTAAATATTTAGCCGTGGTTCGTTCGCGACGGACACCCATCTTGAACCGAGCCGGATCGGGTCGGTACGCCACGCGGGGCGGGCCCGATCGACACGGTTGGCCGGCCTGGCGATCGGTGAGAAATTCGGGCTAGCTGTAGGAACCCACAGCTAGGGCGCCTGGTTGGACCAGGCGGACGTGTCGCCGGATTCGAAACCGCCGATGAAGATTTCCGAGAGTGACGTGCCGAAGGAGAAATCATCCCCGAAAACCAACCGTAACTGCCCGACCTTGCCGTCCGTCTCCTCGATTCGAAAGGTTCCGAAGCCTTGGATATCGATCACCCCATAGAATTGAAAACCGTTAGGCGCGCTGCCCAATCCAATCGGCGTACCGCCGTCGAGGATTATCACCAATTTCGGGAGAGCCTGGCCGGTGAAGTAGCCACCCACGGCGTAGAGCGTGCTTTCGCCCGCCTGTCGAATCCCTGTAAAGCCGTCTTTGTAGAGACAGTATTCAGGCGGAACGTCGATGTCGCATTCCACCTCCGTGCCGGTGGCGTAGCCATGGTCCGGATCGTAGACCCCCCACAGACCTGACCGCGCCGGACCTGTGCCGGTGGTGATCTCGTTTTCGGCAGGAGGATCCGGGTGGTTGGTCTCCCACGCGATTCCCTGACTGAGCACCGACAGGGCGGTGTCGGGTGAACGTACCGCCCCCCAGGCCAGATCATTTTCGAATCCTTCCTGAAAGGAGCCGTAGCCCAACTCACTCGCCTTGGCCAGAAACTCAGCTTCGACCCAGCAGACGAAGACTGTCGGCCCGCCACTGCAGGCCGTCAGCGTCACAGTCGCTTGAACGATCTCGGCGTCGACGATCGCTTGGTAGACAAACGTCGCGGAGCCGGGGAAATCCACATTTGGGGTGTAGGTGAACGAGCCGTCAGGACAGAGCTCGAGACCCGGATCGGACTCGCATTCCAGGGTGCCGTATAGAGGGCCGGCAACCAGTTCCGCTGTGGCCCCGCCGTCCACCGCAGGCTCGCCGTTGTAGGTATCGTTGTCGAGAACCCCGGGCGTTTCCACCACCAGCTGCTGAGCGACCGGCACACTGTAGCTGTCATCCACCGCTACCAGCTGCGCCCGCGCCTCACCGGCCAGACCGCAAAGGAGGACCCCAACCAACCAATAGATGATGGTCCTATTCACCGGTCGGGTTTCCAGGATGAGACATCGAAGCAACGTTCGGATTCATGCATGGTGATGACGATTTCCATTTTCTCCCCCCGAATTTAGCAGCGGTTCGGATGCCAGCCCACATTTCTCACCAATCGCCATCTGAGGACGGCCATGCACCACGCCCAGGAGTGTATCGAGTGTCAGGCCCAACCGGATCCTGAGTGAGTTTCCGGCACCTATCCGAAATCTGCGAACGTGTTTGCTCGCTCGCGCCGGCGGGCGTCAACACCAAAACCGTCAAAACCATCGAGAGCCTTTCTCGTTATTCAAGTGATCGTTGCAATTAGAGTCTTCGGTCGAAGGGAGACGGCATGAAATCGGAAGGTGTCGAGGATCTTCAACGTGGTGAACGGACAAACTCCAGCGTCTGTGGATCTACCCTGAACAGCGTGGCCCCCGCGACGCTCCTCATCCTTTCGATGATTGTCGCTATCCTCATTCCGGTGGCGGTCGCGGCCGAGGTGGTCCGCGTGGAAATCACCGGCAGGGAGGTGGTGTCCGACGCACCGGAGCACATGCGCTCCGGCCCGTACGAGGTGATCAGGGGCATCGTCCACCTCGAGGTTGACCCGGACAACCCGGCCAATCGACGGATCGTAGATTTACAGCTCGCCGATCGAAACAGGCGCGGAAAGGTCGAGTTCTCCGCCGAAGGGTGCCACGTACACATTTCCACACTTGCGGCGTTTTTAGGTCCGTTTTGATATGGCGTCGTCGAGGTGATCGTGGAAGTGTGCGGGTGGCACCCATGAACAAGTGTGGAAGTGTGTACGTGACACCCATCTACGTGGCACCCATCAGAATGCGGCCGAGTTCGCCCTCAATTCCTGGCAGGATGGGGCCCTCAACCTCGACCACGTCGCGGCCTACAATAAAGAGGTCATCGACGCCGACGTCTCCGACGGTCGGGTCGCACCGGCGCTGCTTCCGATGTACACCGACGAACGCATTCGCGAGCGTCAGCTCACAACAAAGTACGTCGGCAACGTCCGATAGGAATTCACATCGATCGAATTACACGGCGGGGCTGCGGCCCCGCCGTTTTTCTAATCGATGTGCTTTGACGGTGACCGAGAGGGCAGGTCGGTGCTTCCATCTGTCCCCGAGGCCGGCCGCTCTCTGAAGAGGATCCACAACGCGGCGGGCAGAGCGGTGAAGTCCGCCAGCATGGCGAGGGCGAAGGCTATCGAGTGACGATCCCGAACTGACGCATCGGCGGCAGATCCGACAGCGTGAGGGCGAGAAAACCGCCGGCGTTGATGATGGTGGCAAAGAGGATGGCGTGGCCCGCGACCCGGATGGTGTGGGCGAGGGCCTCCTCGGTTGCGCCGCCGTTTCTCTTCTCGAGGAAATGATAGAAAAAGTGGATCTGGTCGTTCTCGGTGACTCCGAGCACCGTTGTGGCGATGAAAATCGTCGCGATGTTGAAGGGAATACCGGTGAGCCGCATGACGAGGAAGGTGACCAGAATGGAAAAGAGCGACGGCACCATGGCGGTGAGACGAGCCGGACCCGATCGAAAGACCAGAACAAAGGTGAAGAAGATGATCGAAAAGGTGATGGCAAAGCTCTCGACGAGAGTCGGCACCAGGTTGCTGACGCTCGCGCACTGCGGCGGAGCTGGGCGCAGTTGATCAAGCGGATCTACGAGGTTGACCCGCTGGTGTGCCCGTCATGCGGCGCCGAAATGAAGGTGATCACATTCACTACCGAGCACGGGGTGGTCGACGCGATCTTGAAGCGCAGCGAAGAGCAGAGAGAGCGGGCGCCGCCGAACCGAGTCGAGCCCTCGGGGCCTCCTGCGGGATGGTTGGATGAACGATCCGCAATCGGGAGAGGTGTGGGCGAGGGTGGCGGACCGGAGGTTGTGACGGGAGGTTCGGAAAGGGGTTGCGGGTGATGCCCCCGCGCCCGGCGAAACTACCGTTCGGAAAAGTGAAACGAGCCGTCTCAGGCGGCGTGAACTGCCGACCGAAGCGTCGATAAGCGTGGTACCTCGGAGGTTGGTCAAAGGAAATTCCTATCCACTTATGGTCGCGCCTCCTCCTGCTGGTTTGAGCAACGAGTCGATCGTTATTGAGGTGTCAGATGAATCTGACAGAATGCAGAGATACGGCGCTTCGGGTTGGCATGATGGTGCTGGTCGTGGCTCTCTCGGTCGGCCTGCTCGTACCGTGCACCATCTTCAAGGCAACGGCGGACGGAATTGGGATCGGTGCCACCCATTAGAAACTCCGTGTCAAGTAGGTAGGGTTTTCCCAGACGAGTGCTGCGAGCGGCCGACGTACGTATCTCCGAATTTTTGATCTCATTTCGTCGTCGTCGTGGATGTGGGATCTGCTGGAAGGTACGCAGCAGCTTCCCACAGATTCCATTGCCATGTCTCAAGGCGATATGATGAGAAATCACCCTGTGTCCCCCTACGCAGCCGGACTTTCGTTCGTGTTGGTTTCGGTCTAAAACCGCTCCATCCACCCATCCTGAGCGATGCGGAAGCCGCAGCCCTTCCACTCACCTCAACCACCGCCTGGGAGATGCTGTTTGACCGGCTCGATGTCACGCGTCTCCACCGACCATCTCATTAATCTCCCGAAGCAACGCCTGTTCGTCAATGGGTTTGTCGAAAACCGGCACCGACTTGCCCACCGCGACATTTCGACCGGCCAGTCCGCTGACAATGATCACCGGGATCTCACACAACTCCTTGTGGTCGTGCAGTCTGCGGAACAGCCCTGTGCCGGTCTGTTCGGGCATCATCAGGTCGAGCAGGATCAGATCCGGGCGCTGCTTCCGGATCGCCTCCCAGGCACGATTGCCGTCCTCGGCCATCTCCACCTCGTATCCATTGTCTTGAAGGAGCGAGCAGAGGAATCCCCGCACGTCCTCCTCGTCGTCTACAACCAAGATTCGTGCTGCCATGACTCGACTTCCTTTCTCCGGACCCGTTCCAGCGAATCCGACCGTCAGGGAGTGCCCTTGCTCTTGAGCACTCGTGCCATCTCGGCGAGCTGCTCGGCGCTCGCGCCTTCGAGCAGACCTTCTACGTGGTCGCGCAGCTGCTCCACCGGCAGTTCGTCGTGCGTCAGCTCCTCATATGCCACGCCCAAGGAGCTGCACACCATGCGAACATAGGCCTCCGGCTGCACCGGTTTTTCGAGATACCCTCCCGGCGCCACGAGACCCTTGCCCGAAAGGGCATCCTTGAGATCGTCTTTGCCGAGGTCGTCGTGGGCGTGAGCGGTGACAATGATCACCGGGATCTTCGCAAGCTCCTTGCGGTGTTTTATCTCGTAAAGGAACTTGATGCCCGATTTTTTCGGCATCACCAGGTCCAGCGACACCAGGTCCGGAGGGTTCGCTCGAACCTTGGCCAATGCATCCTCACCGTCGACGGCGGTCTCGACCACAAAGCCGGCATCCTCCAGTACCGCCTCGAGGTACTCACGCACATCCTCCTCGTCGTCGACCACCAGCACTGTCTTGCGCTCGCCAACCGCTGTCATTCTGTCGCTTCCTTTCCCGATGCGCTTTCAGCATCGGCACCCTCGGAGTTCACATTCGGCAGCCGCTCTCGGGGTAGGTCGATACGAAAGACCGACCCCAGTCCCGGGGTGGACTCCACCTCGATGTGGCCGCCGTGCTCGTGCACGATCTTGCGAGTCAACAGCAGCCCGAGGCCGGTGCCGCCAAGACCCTTGGTGGAAAAAAAGGTCGTAAAGACCTTCCGTTTGACCTCGTAGTCCATGCCGCACCCGGTGTCCACCACTTCGTAGCTGATGATCCCATCGCGCTCTTCGACTCGGATGGTCACCGTCAGCTCCTCATTGTCCGCCACCTGGCAGGCATCCATCGCGTTGGAGACCAGGTTCTCGAGGCAAACCCGCATGTCCTCGGCGTCGAGGTTGGCCGGCGCCAGATGCTCCGGGGCCTGCAGCTCGAGTATCACGCCTCTCTCCTGGGCCGCGTCCTTGTAGAGTTCGTGGACATCTCTGGCGACGGAACAGGGGTCGGTGGGCCGAACATCCGGCAGGTACCCCTTGCTCAAGCTGAGGAATCCCTTCACCAGCTCGGTGATGCGGTCCACGTTCCGCTCCAGCGCCTGCCAGCCCTTCTCGACCCGCTCTGTGGACCCGCTCCTCATGCCCGTCTTGACCCGGTACATACCGCCCTGCAGACCGGTAAGGATGTTCTTGATGCCGTGAGCCAGCTGGGACACGGTCTGCCCAACCGCCTCGAAACGCGCGTTGTCAAGGTTTTCCTTTTCAATGCGTTTGTGCTCGGTTTTGTCGTGCAGGAACGCGGAGAGGCCGATGAATCGATCCCCGTCGCGCAGGCAGGTGGCCGAGATCCGAACCGGAATCGTCTCTCCGTCGGGCCCGTCGATGGTTGCGTCGGGCAGCTTGAGATTGGCCCGATTCTCGATGACGGCATCGATCACCTCGGCCGGGAGGAGATCGCGGATCTGGCGCAGTCCGACAACCTCAACGGAGCTAAGCCCGAAGAGACCCTCGGCCGCCGGGTTGAAGACGTTGATCACCCCGGACTCATCACAGGCCACCAGTGCATCCAGTGCCGAGTCGGTGATGATGTGGCGCAACCTACCCTCGCGTGCCAGTTCCTCCGAGAGTTCCTCGAGCTCGGTGACGTCCATCGACATCTCGATCACGTGCTCCACATCCCCGCCGTCCTTGCTCAAAGGAGACGTCGTAACCAGGTACGATCTCCGATTCCCGTCCTTGTCGAGGCCCTGGTGTTTGGCCGATTGGGAACTCCCGTCCTCGAAGGTCGTTCGCGCGGGACACTCCTGGCAGGGCTGGTCGAGGCCTTTGAAAACCTCGAAGCACGGCCTCCCTCGGTGGTCACCAAAGGTCGTCCGGGCCTTTTGATTGAGGCGTACGATCTGAAGATCCCGGCTGATCACCGCCACGTAGCACGGCACCCGCTCGAACAGCAGGTCGAAACGACCTTGCAGCAGGGTGGTTTCAGTCACGTCGTAGGACATTTCGATGACGTAGGCCACCTCTCCGATCACGTTGTACACCGGCGCCAGGTGCACCACGTAGTGAGCGGGGCGGCCGTTCTTGTCGATGCCGGTTTCGTCGGTGATGTGCACCTTGCCGTCGCGGAAGGTGGCCGCTGCCATGCAGTTCTCGCACACCGAGTCGCTGTGTTTGTAGACCTGGAAGCAGCGTTTACCCACCGCATCACCGAAGGTCTCGACAAAGCGGCTGTTGGCTGCAATGACCTCATAGTCCCGGTCGATCACGATGATATTTGCGGGCACCCTCTCGAAGAGCTGCCAGCCAATCCATCGTTGAACCTCCGGGGGCATCGAGTCGACATCGCTGATGCTCTGTTGGCCCTTCACCCGATCACCTCCCTCGGCGTCGTCATCGTGACCGCCCGGCCGCTCACAACCAGCTCTCCCACACCGTTTCGGAAATTTCCGGCAGGTCGCCGTGGCAGCCAGCACACTCGTCAAGGTTCTGGCGCTCCACCGGAAGTGTTGCCTTGCGCTCGCGATGACAGTCGATGCACAGGCCGTGCATCGCATACATGTATCCCGACGGCAGATCCTTCATGCTTGCATCGGTCACCTGAACGCGTGTATCGGCTGGTCTCATGTTTGGATGGCAGCTGGCGCACTTCGGGGTATTGGCCCGCACCCGCGCCGACTCCGCCCCCCCGTGGCACCTGATGCAACCCGGATTGCCACCGGTATGATCCTCGTGGCTCTGGTGGTCAAAGAGATCCACAGTCAGGTACTCGTCGCGGTGGCATTCGGAGCAACTGGTGGCCGAGTCCAGCGGTTTGTTCATGTGATGACAGCGCACGCATCCGTTCCTGCCGCCTTCCACCCGCGTCAGGTGCGCCTCGTGATCGAACAGCACGTAGCGGCCGTTGCGGTTGCCGTCCACCATCAACACCATCGCTATTTCGTCTTCGGTATCGGCCGGGGCGGTCTCCCTGGACGTCACCAGGAAGTGCGCCGACCGGCTGTTGTCGTGCTTGAACACCTGCACCCGGCGCGGGCCCGAAGTCTCCGTGGACACCGGCTTCACTCCGAAGATCGCATCGTCGGAGAGGCACCCGAAGGACAGAGCCATGGCCGCCACGAAGGTCAGGGAGTAAAGACGCGCCTCGCCATGGCGGTGGCCCCCGAAGAAGCTCGTTCTCCAGTCCGCCGGATCAACGCCGCCTGTCGCCCTCGCCCTCTGCACGTCCTTGGTACCGATGGTCGAGAAGAGACCCAGGTTCTCGACGCAGAAGAGGTAGAACAGCCCGGCCGCCGCCAGGATGCCGGCAGACACCGCCCACTCGGTCCACGAGGGCATGTAGTGTGCCCGGGTGAGGCTCAGGGTGGCCAGACCCGAGACGTTCACCCGGTTGAGCGCAAGCCCAACGGTGGCGGCCACGCCGATCCAGAACACAGCCGACGGCGAGGTCCGGAAGCGCTTCTGCGCAAGCAGGGCCACCGGCAGCAACACACTGAGCAGGATCTCGAGCCAGAAGTTGGCCACGTCCCACGACGGCACGACTAGCAGCCCGGCCTTGCCGGTTGCTATCAGGACCGCGAAGCGTAGGACGGCGTAGAGGCTCAAGGCCGCCACAGAGAAGGCGCTCAAGGCCGAGATGGCCTTCATGGGCGCCTCCTTGCCGTACAGCCAATGCACGAAGAGGGTGACCACCGAGATGGTCAGGCAGCCGATGCCGATCGCCGAGATGAAAAAGAGCAACGGCAGGAAGTCGGTATGCCACAGCGGGTGCAGTCGGAAGGGTGTGGCCAGGAAAAGGGTGCCCAGGGACGACTGGTGCAAGGTGGAAAGGGAGATGCCGGCGATGACGATGACCATGGTCGCCTTCTCCACCACCGACAGCAGCCGATGCCAGCCGACTCTGGCGAGCACAGTGTGGCTGAACTCGAGGCTCAGCACCACCAGGTAGAGCATGATGCACCAGGCCACCTCGAAGAGCACCGAGTGCACCTGCCAGTGCCAGATGGGAAAGACGATGCGCCACCAGATGCCGATGTCCACGGTGAGGCCGAAGCCGACGCTGCTGTAGCACAGCAGGGCGAGCAGCACCGCCCCTCGTACCACCGGCTTGAAAACCTGGCAGTTGAAGATGTACACGAGCATCGCCACCGTGAACCCGGCGCCACCGATTGCTACGAGGGCGACCACGCCGCCGCCTTTCCACAGGCCCCAGGGGATGATGTCGGTCAGTGCCGTGACCGATCCCGGGCCATGGATCACCCGCATGACGAGGGCGGCCGGCGCCAAGCCGGCAATCAGCCACAGAATGGTCTTGGTGATGCGCGGCTTCATGCTTTCTTCTCCTCGCCCGAGCTCGTTTCGGTCTCGGAACTCTCGGTGACGATGGAGCCCTGTCCGTGCTCTTGGTCGAATTCCCGGCCCATGACCTCCTGACGCCGTTTGATCACCCAGTGCACGCCGCCCATCACGGCGGCCATTCCGACGAAGATGGGTGGCATCTTGTGCAGGATCTTGGTGGTCCGATGGGGCATGGGCTCGTCAGAGGAGATGCCCACCTCGAGGTCGGTGAGATTGAGGTCCACGTCGGAAATGTAGAGCACCGAGGTGCCGCCTAACTCCTTCTCGCCCCATACCTTCTGAACGTACGTCTCCGGCTCGGCCGCGATCCTGCGGTGCGCCTCCGCCAGCAGTTCGTCACGGTCTCCGAAGATGGTGGCCTGGGTCGGGCAGGCCTCGACGCAGGCCGGCACCCCGCCATCCACCACACGCTCGTAGCAGAAGTCGCACTTCTGGACGTAGGGGACGGTGTCCTCCCAGCTGTAGCGGGGAATCTCCCATGGACAGGCGATGAGGCAGTAACGGCAGCCGATGCAGATGTCGCGGTTGTAGATCACCGGGCCCTCGGGCGTCTTTTCCAAGGCGCCGACGATGCACACCGAGACGCACTCGGGATCGAGGCAGTGACGGCACTGCCGGCGCACGTAGCGGGTGCTGTGATCTTTGGGCACAGTTTGAATGGTGGTCCACCGGGCGGACGAGAGGTCGTCGATGTGCTTCACCCAACGCCAGGGCTTTTCGACCGGCAGGTCATTGGCCTGCTGGCAGGCCACGACGCAGCTCTCGCACCCAGTACACCTGGTGACATCAGTGAGGATGGCCAGATTGCGCACGCTCATATGGGTTGATCCTCCTTGTGCAGCGCCACGGCTACCTGCTGCCCGGCGTCGGGCACCAGGTGCCAGCCCATCTCGGAGATCAGCCTGGTGATCGGGAAGAGCAGCGCGTGGCTGAGCTTGGAGAAGGGCAGGACAATGAACAGTAGATTGCCGCAGAGCACGTGCAGCAGCATCACGGCGTCATAAGAGAAAGGGTTTCGGGCCGGGTGCTGCGCCAGGTAGCCGGCGGCGAAAATGACGGTGATCAACACCGGCAGCAGGTAGTCCTGGAAGCGGCTCAGCTCGCGGTTGGCGCGAGCGAAGACCCGCTGCAGGATCAGCAGCAGACCGGCTGCGATGCCGGCGAGGGTCAGGGCGTCAGCCAGACTCTGGTTGAGGGCCGGCCAACTCACGCCGAGGCCCCGTTGCCACAGTAGGATGTGCGCCCCGAGGAAGATCGGGGTTACGATCATCGCCAGGTGGAAGATCATCGAAGCGATGGTGAAGACCGGGTGCCCGCTCAGAGCCCCTCCCCTCGGCACCATCCAGGCGAGAGTGCCACGCAGCACCTTGGCCACCGGGAAACGCTTGTTGCCCGCCCTCC
>JASJGQ010000401.1:0-8401 GCA_033791425.1 Acidobacteriota bacterium | reverse complement strand
CGCGTTGGTTCGGTTGCAGGGACTGCAGCTCGAAGGAGGCCGTTGGCCGCGGGGTGTCGATGTCCCGGAGTCTCTCCCGATCGGGAGCCGGCCTCTGATCGGCGAGTCGTCGCGGTGGACCAGTCTTGCGGCGGCGACCGCCGTCCTCTATTACGCCGTCGAGGCCGACTTGCCGAGGCTCTATCCTCAAAAACCTGCTTGAGTTTTCAGTTTTTAGTTTTGAGGTTTGAGTTACCGGCCTCACAACTCAAAACTAAGAACTCAAAACTAAGAACTCTCTGGGGTGCGTTCAACCCCCTGCACGCTGATCCAGAGGATCGCGCCGACGAGCAGGCTCCCGCCAAGCCACTGCCAGGGTCCGAGCACGGAGTCGTTGACCACGTAGTCCAGAATCACCGCGGCGAGGGGCAGGGAGAGCTCGCACATGGTGGCGACGCTGGCGCGCACTCTGGTGAGCCCGTAGTAATAGAGAAAGATCGCGCCCGACCCGGTCGTCAGAGAAATGATGAGGACCATCACCCAGTTGGTGCCGGTCACGGTTGCAAAGGGCAGGCCGATTCCGCGCACCGCCAGATACAAAAGAACCATGACGGAGGTCATGCCGTAGCGGGCAAAGGTGGCGTCCCTGAAGTCGAGCGTGCTCAGGAGCATTTTTCCAAGCACGGTGGCAGCGCCGAAGGCAGCCGCTGCCACCACCGCCAGCAGCGCCGCCTTGAGCGTGATCGCATCGGCAGCGGCTGTCGGGGAGGAGAGGCCGAACGTCAGGAGGTAGGCGCCGCCGAGGGCGACCACTGCGGCGGCGAGAAAGCGCGCTGAGACCCTCTCGCCGAGCAGCACCGCCGCCAGGGCGAGGGCGAAGACCGGCTGGAGTTTTTGCAGCAGGACCACCACGCTGAGTTGGTTGAAGTTGACCAGGAACAGCGCCTTGACGATGGCCATGGTGCCGAGCAGCCCCCCGGTGAACGCGACCAGCGCGAGGGCCATCCAGCCCTTTGCCGGCATCGTCCGGAGACGTTTGTAGCTTCGCCATAGAAAGGGCTGCATAAGGACAAAGGGGATGGCGTGGAGCAGGAAGACCACAAATGGAACCGACAGATTGGACAGGCGTGGCGTCAGGACCACTCCGTCCACGCCCCACAGGGCGGCCGACACGCAGATCAGAGCAGCGCCGATGGTGGCTTCGCGGTTCTTCACGGTGTCGGTTTTCCTATTCTGAAGGTCTCGAGGTCATCCGGGCACGGAGACGGGCAACAGTCGAACCGGTTGTGCATCGGAAAGCTCAGAGCTCGACGCCCATGGGTTTGCGCAGCGCCAGAGCGATCACCATCGTGAGAACGAAGAAGACCACCATCCAGGCAAAGGCCCACTCGAACTCCCAACCTAGAATACCGATGGCGGCTTCGGGGTACCCGAGGCTGATGGAGTGGACCTTGGATGTCTTTTCAAGTGGTTTTTCGGACGGCCACTCGAGCTGACCGACGAAGGTCCGCGGCGGGCGTTCGGGCGAGAGCCGGACCAACCGGTCGGTCGCTCGGAGGCTCTTTTTGGCGGTCTCTCCATCGACCGTGATCGCGAGGTCGAACTCACCCTCGGCGTCGATGCCCAGCTGCCAGCTGATCTGGGCCAACGAGGGGACCCAGACCGGCCCGGTCGTTACGCGCACTCCCTCGGGCAGTTCGAGTGAGATATCCGGCCGGGAACTGCCGCTGACAGACTCGGGGTCGAGTTGGACAGTCATCATTGCCTGTTCGCCGGGCTGCAAACCACGGAAGCCGTAGAACTGGTGCAGTTGCACCATCACCAGGACGAGGGGCGGCAGGATGAAGATCATCGGTTTGAGGGCCAGAGCCTGATAGTGGATGACGTGGCCGAGGATCTGCCACTGCGCCTTCATGATGGCCCTGAGATCGTCGTTGAAGAGCCGGATCTCGAAAAGCCCGGCGTGGATGCGGCGCTTGACCTCGGCGATCCGCACCTGGTTCGAGGTCTTGCCAAAGACCCACAGGGTAAAGACGCCGACCGGGATCGACCAGATGAGCACACCGACAAAGGCCGGCATCCCGGCGAGGGGCGCCTGGAGGAGGTCAAAGAGTGGCCGCAAGAGGTCGTTGATGAGCTTCATGAAGGTGGGCGCTGCCTACGACATATAGCCGAGGCCCTGGAGGCGCTTTTTGATCTCCTCCTCCGCGCCGGCGTCCTCGAGCTGGGCGAGCTCCTTTTCGAGGGCATGGGTGATGAACTCCTCGGGCGAGGAGTAGCCGGCGATATCGGAAAACTTGCTGATCCTATCGACCAGACTGGTCTCGAGCTTGACCTTGGTGTATCCAAACATGATCACGTCTCCCTTGGCGGTCCTTTGAGTGGTTTTCCGTCGACGATCGGTCGGCCTTCCATGTGCGCCGGCGGGGTGAGGCCGAAGAAGGTGAGCGCCGTCGGCGCGAGGTCGATGATCGCGGGGTCGTCCTTGTCGATCGGGTGGTTGGCCAGGAAGACGCCCGGCACCAGCCGCGGGTCGACGATGTGGTCGCCGCTCCACGCTTTGGTGTTGTCCTCGAAGACGGCGCCGGCTACGACCCCGGAGGCGCAGTCCCACGAGATTCGATAGCCGTGGTTGTAACCGATAAGTAGATCGGGCGCGTTGCCCTTGTAGGGCCCGCGGTAGAGGATGTCGGTGTCGAAGGCCTCGTTGATGGCGACGACGTCTTTCTCGTCGTCCATCAGACCGTCGAGCCCGGCCTTGAGCTCGGCCTTGAGGACCTCGACCTCGGCGCCTTTTTTTACGATGCCCTGAGATTCGCGGCCCTCGATATTGAGGAACATCCCTACCAGACCGACGGCATAAGCCCGGGTGCGCGACCAGTCCACCGACTGCAGCCACTGCTCCGAGCCGTCGGCCCCCTCCTTGAGGAAGAGAAAGCCGTTGTCCATGAGCCACGCGTTGAGGTTGACGCCGCGGCGGAACGACGTACAGCCGTGGTCGGACATGACCCACAAGACATCGCCGTCGCCGAGCCGTTTCAGGACCTTGCCAACGATCTCGTCATTGCGGAGATACTGTTGCTCGATGGCGTCACCGTACTCGGGATCGTCAACACCTTCGGCCGCGGGGTGGCCGTCCTCGGTATAGCGCCAGAACATGTGGTTGACTCGATCGGTGGCGTCGAAGACGGTCACCAGAGCGCCTTTGCGCAACGTATCGAGAGCGGTGAAGAGCATCTCTTCCCGCTCGCAGTCGATGTCCGAGGTTTGGGTCATGAAGGTGCGGTCGTCAGTGACCTTTTCGTTGAGCGCCCAGGTATCCTCGGCGAGACCCAGGGTGGCATAGGCGCCGAGTTTCTTTTCGAGATACGAACAGTAGTAGCCGGGGTGGGATATCGGCATGACCGGTTTCTCGGGCTCGATGTTGATGGGTGAGAGATAGAGCGAGACGTGATCGTCCATCTCGGTGATCATCATCCGGGTGATGCCGGTGACCTTCATACCGGCGATGGCCTTGAACGTCAGCTTCACCCAGTCGCTGAGAACGCCCTGCTCGAGGTCGGCGGTCTCGCCGTTGACGGTCACCAGGCCACGCTTGCCGCTGCGGTCGAGTTCGAGTTTGAGCGGCACCGTCATCGGCGGGTTGCCCTCGAAGAAGGTGTTTTCCGGGCCATCGATGGTGCCTTCGAAGGTGTCTCGGGATCCGTTGGCGTTGAGCTCGAAGCGCAGGCCGCCCTCCTGGAAGCTCTCGCCCCCCGGGCGGGTGGTGAAGAGCATGAACGTGCCCTGGGTTCCGAGCAGATCGGGAATGCACATGGCGCCGAGTTGGGCGCCGTAGAACTTGTCCGGCGGGAACGTTATGGGCACCCGGATGATGGTCGACCAGATATTGTGTTCGCCGAGGATGGTCCACCATGGTTTCGATTTGCGGAGATTGCGGATGCTCGGTTTGGCCAGCGGGATCCGCAGCTTGCCGATCTTGAGCACGCGGTCCACCGAACCGATCTCGGTCGAGGACAGCCGCGGCAGATAGGTGCGCGGATCACGGTCTAGGAAATCGAAGATATTATGTTTACCGGGGTTGGTACCGGTGGTGAACGACGACCACGCCACCGGTGTGATCGACGGAAAGGTCGAGCGCAGCCGGCTGTAGCCGCCCATCTCCGCGAGCCTCGAGAAGTGAGGCATCTTGCCCTCGGCCATCAAACGTTCGGTGATGCGGGGCTCTTGCCCATCAAAACCAACCACGATAAGGCGTTTGACCAGTGGCGCACTCCGGGTCCGGCGGCGGATCATTCGCCACAGCATACGGAAGGGCCACGCCAGCAGAGACACCCCGGCCAAAAGCATGGTCACGAAGATCACTGCGAAAGAGCCGAGCACGGCAAAGCCTGCACCCGGTCCGACATAGGCTTCCGCCGTGACTGGCCAGCTCAGGGCTGCAGCCACCAGCACAATAAGGGTGGCCGAACGGATACAGCGGTTCTTGTGAGTGGAGGCGTATTGCGCCAACGGATCTCCTCGTGTTATTTGAGCTTGTCCGGCAGCCGCACTTTTAAAGTGGGGCTTCCGGCGGAGGCATTGTAGTATAACCAGGCTGCGGGAACGGCAAACCGGCCCTGCACCGACCATCAAGTTTCTGAAAACGCGGCCGACGGCGGGAACATTCCGTCTCGCGGCCTTGGGGAGTCAACCGATATGCCAACCATGCTCCACGATCTGGTTCGGCGGCTGAAATACGGCCGACCGGTCGTCATCGTCTCAGGTCTTCCGCGATCCGGGACCTCGATGGCGATGAAGATGCTCGAGGCCGGCGGTCTGGCCCTGGTCGTCGACAACGTCCGCACCGCCGACGTCGATAACCCCAAGGGTTACTACGAGGACGAGAGGGTCAAGGACCTGGCGGAGATGGAGGACACCGGCTGGTTTCGCGCGGCCCGGGGCAAGGTCATCAAGGTGGTGTCGTCGCTGCTCAACTATCTTCCGGCGAGCAACGCCTACAGGGTGGTTTTCATGCGCCGCAACCTCCACGAGGTGTTGGCCTCACAGGCAAAGATGCTCGACCGCCGTGATGAGGCGTCGCATACCGAGGACCAGGAGCTTCTCGCGATGTACGAGGCCCACCTCGAAAAGGTGCAGTTTCAGCTTCGCTTCAGATCAAACTTCGAAACCCTGTATGTGAACTACGCCGACGTTGTCAGCGACCCTTTGAACCAGGCGCGGCTGATGGCTGAATTCGTTGGCGGCGGTCTCGATGTCGAAAAGATGGCGGCGGCGGTGGATGGATCGCTGTATCGCAACAGGGCCGCCGACGATGGCGCTGTTGCGGGCGCCGATGGTCCACCGGGGTGAGCGGAGCGGGTCGATGACTCGACCTGTTCAGTCGACCCTCGTGAGCTCGTTGACGGTCCTGGCGACGATTCTGGTTGGTGCCTTCGTGTTTCGGGCTGCACCTCAAACCCCGGACGGCATGGGAACCGCCAACGGGTTTTTGCTTGACGGTCCATTCGCCTACTCGGTGGAGTATCTGGGCGTGACCTGCGGTCACATGACGCTGGAGAGCCAGCTCGAAGACTACCGGGGCCGGCCCGCCTACCACGTCGTGATGACGGCGAGGAACTCGAAGTTCTTCAACAAGATCTACCGGGCCGACGGACGGATCGAGTCGTGGGTGGATCCCGAAACCATGACCACGATCGCCTACGAGAGCGACATTACTGATAAGGGCGAGCGCAAGTTCCGCCGCTATGACATCGATCGTGAAAAGGGCGTGATCAGGGCTGAGAAACACGGCGAGGTCACGATGATCCCGTACGACGGTGGCCCGGCTCTCGACCCCCTGGCCTTTGTCTACCGGGGACGAACTCTGGCGAATAAGGCAGGAGAACGGTTTTCGCTCAACCTGATGACCGACAAGGGTGTTATCCGGACTGAGAGTCTGGTCGGCGAGCGCAAGAAATTCAGGACCTACGACGGCAAACGCGAGCTGCAACGCGTGCAGCCGATGACCGAAGATGGCGAGATGTTCTCCGAGAAGGGCGAGTTCGTCTATTGGATCGATCCGGGTCCGGCGAGGACCCTCTACCGTCTCGACTTCAAGCTCGGTTTCGGACGCTTGCGCGCCAAGCTCAAGGGGCCGGCGAGCGAGTTGGCGGACAGGCGGACCGAGGCCGAACGTGGCCATCCGGAACCAGCCCAAAAGCTTGAAATTGGGAATGAGGAATGAGGAATTAGGAATTAGGAATGCTGGCCACCCATCCTGCAGCCGGGACGGCTGCCCCACAAGGACATCCGTTTGTGGGGCACGCGTCTCGCGTGCCGGGGCGGTTGGGTGGAAAATCCGAAATCCGAAATCCGAAATTTCTCAGAGAAGCTGGTCGAGCCAGCCGCACTGCCCGGCTCGCAATTGGACTCTCGAAACGGCCTTGTTGTACCCCTTGGTTGAGACGCCGGGGTGCCAGCTCGAGGGGCGGGGGAGGGCGGCCGCCAGTTGGGCCGCCTGGTCGGCGTCGACGACCGCTGCCGGGATGCCAAAGTAAGACCGCGCGGCCGCCTCAGCGCCGTAGATCTCGGGTCCGAATTGAGCAACGTTGAGATAGATCTCGAGGATTCGCCGCTTTGAGAGCTGTTGTTCGAGTTGCCGAGTGAGCACCACCTCGCGAAATTTGCGGAAAGGGGAACGCGACGGCGTGAGCCAGAGGTTTTTTGCAAGCTGCTGGGTGATGGTCGAGGCCCCCCGGACACGTTTGCCCTTAACCGCCTCCCGCGCCGCCAACTTGATCTCGTGGGTATCGAAACCTTTATGAGAGAAAAAGCTCAGGTCCTCGGCCACCACGACCGCTTTCTTGAGATCGAGGGAGATCTGGCTGGCGGGGACCCACCGCCATCGGATCTCGGTTCCGTGTGCCTTCGCCGCTTCCATGAACGCTGTGGTCTGAGGATTTTCGTCGGCCAGGGCGGCCACGTCGGGCCAGGTCAGCCACACCACGGTGGCGGTGAGCAACAGAAATACAGCCGCGGCTCCGGCGAGCCGCCACACCCTTCGTCTGCGGGGGTTCTTTTTCTTTGCCACAACACCGAGAGTGTAGCGAAATACCTCTTACCCGGCAGCCGGGACGGCTGCCCCACAATCGCGGCCGGTTTCATTTATGGGGCACGCGTCTCGCGTGCCGGGTGCTTGGGTCGGAAAATCCGAAATCCGAAATCCGAAATCCGAAATCAAAGAGCTTTCCTACTTCATGCCCTTGAACATGTCCTTGCGCTTGTACCCGGCCGGCGGTTCGAATTCGTCAGGTTCGAGCGTCTGCTGGTTGGCCGACTTCAGCGTCGATTAGCTTTCGAGCGTGCCGTCATCGGTGAACTCGCGGGTGACCACCGGCATTCCGCCCATCTCCTTGAGGTGTTCGAAAGCGGAGTCGGCAAAGTTCTGGTCGCCCATCTGCGGCAGGCTGTCGAGCATTTCCTTGAAGAAGGAGGACATGGCTTCGAAAGCTTGAACGGTGTCGGCGCCGCCCTCGATGTTCTTCCAGGGCGTGACCCACAGCTCACGTTCGAGAATCCCGGCTCGCCAGACCTGATATTTGACGCATGGATAGCCGTTGATGGTGTCCGTTTCGCCGGTCTTTTTGAGTTCGGCGGGCTCGCGCTGATCCGTCTGCATTGGCATGCGCTTGTTCATCATCGCTCTCATTTTTTCGCGCTGGCCCTCCGGCACCGCAGCCAGAGCCTGTTCCATGGCCGACATGGCCTGGTTGATCTGAGCCGCCATCGCCTTCATCTGCTCCTCATCGAGCACGAAATAGCTCTTGTCCTTGTCGTTGACGACCACCATCTCCCGGCGATCACCACGGTAGATCATCTCGCCATCCATATCGTTCGCGCCGGAGATCGAGTCCATCTTGAGCAGAGTGCCCTCCACCGAAATCCGGCTGCCGGACGTGCGCGCGGGGCTGGTGGAGTGGTCAGTGACCTCGATCTCGTACACCACGCCCGCATATGCAGGTGCGCCGATCATGAGAACTGCTGCCAGGGTGAGTGCGAATTTCTTCATCGATTGCTCCTTTGTAGTGGCTGCGGCTCCGGGCGCGCAGCTACCTTGAATCGCGGCGTAGGAAGATCGAATCTCAATTTAATGAGACGATGGTAGCAGATTCGGCGATCGTCAGACACTCTCGGGACGCACAATGAATGCCTCGGCGCAGCGCATGCCGTCGATGGCCGCGGACATGATGCCTCCGGCGTGGCCGGCGCCCTCGCCCATGGGGTAGAGGCCTGCAGCCGATGGTGATGCGAGGGTCTCGCGGTCGCGGATGATCCGCACCGGGCACGAACTGCGCGACTCCGGCCCGACGATGATCGCGTCCGGGTGACGGAGGATCGGCAAGCGGGTGCAGAGTTCGAGGAGCCCGCGGCGCAGCGAGTC
>JASJGQ010000400.1:0-7483 GCA_033791425.1 Acidobacteriota bacterium | reverse complement strand
ACCTTCGCCCTGTATGTCTTTCTCTTTATTCTCGGCTACAACCCGGTGCTGTGGAGCCTCGGCAAGTTCCTCATTTCCGGCGCCTCCAACGATCGTCCGCTGTGGCGGGGCCTCTTGACACCCCCTTTTGTGGCGAATGTTGTCGCCATCATCACGGCCCTCACCGGGATCAAGACCCTGGTGCCGCGGCCGGCTCTCGAGGCCGTGGCGCTGATTGGTTCGGCCGCGGTGCCGGTGGCGACCCTCGTGCTGGGAGCAGTACTCGGAAGCGTCACAATACGGTTCCGATCGATTCTCACGGACGCCGTAAGGACTATGGGCGTCAAGCTCGTCATATTGCCGGCTTTGACGGCCCTGATCGTCCACGTCTCCGGTCTCGCCACCTCGAATCCGCTGTTGGCCGAATTTCTGGTCATCGAGGCCGCTTCCGCTCCGCCGGTGGCAGTGGTGCTGATGGTGAGGACCTATGGTGGCGACGAGCAGCGCATCGGCAGCCTCATGGTGTTGTCCTACGCCGCCTGTGTCCTCACGCTTCCGGCCTGGATCGCGATCTGGCGAATCGTCGCCGGCTGATCGACTCCCCGGGGCGGGCGAACCCGCCCCGGGTCGGTTCGACGTCTAGGGTGCCTCGGTGGCGCCGACCTGGTCGTCGAGCGCCTCCATCGACACCACGGCTGATGCATCAGCGGTAACGATCGGTCCTTCGGGACCTGACGCCGCGTCCCGCATCTTCGCGTCCGGCTGATCAGGAGCACGGGCCGGCCAACCCAGAGCCTCCCGCAGGTCCTGCATCTTGACCAGGAGGCGACGGGCGTTCACGGGTCCCATCCTCAGGAGTTGTTTCTGGGCGCCGCTGAGCCGCTCGACGCGGTCGTCGGCATAGGCGTAGACAATGGCCCGTTGCTCAAGTTCGAACGGCCCGGAAAAATTCTCCACCTCGAGCAGGTGGTCGATCGCCTCGCGCAGCCTCGAGTCGAAGTCCTCTCCGGCCCATCCGACCTCCTCGTAGATCTCCTCCAGGCGCGGCAAGAAACGACGGTAGAGATCGACGGCACTTTCGATGGTGATCGAGTCGACAACCTCGGCCGCGAGATCGTAGCGGTGATGGCTTCCTGCCGCGGTCACCAACCCGCCCTCAGATTCCCGGACCAGAAACGGACGCTGGGGGCGCAGAAACTCGACCTGGTCACGAGGGCTGTAGCCACCGGCGACGGCGTCCACCGCCATGACGACACGGACGAGCAAGCGGTCACTCACGAGAAACGCAGCAAATTGGGGGTGTTCCGAGAGGTGTGCCATCGCCCTGCGGACCACCTCGTTCTCGGCGTCACCCAGCATGCCCGCTCCCCGATCCACGATCTCAGGGGCCGCGGAGGCCGTCGGAACCGACGCCTCGCGCAACGGCACCACGACTGCCGCCCGCTGGGGTGCGTCCACAGTGATTCCGGTGCCCAGCCAGACAATGGCTGCGATCACCGCTGCAGCTGCCACGACACATGCGCCCACGATTGCGAAGATTCGGTCATCCTTTTGCATGGTGACCTCCTTTCACATTCAAAAATGGCGCACGGATGGGTTTGACTGAGGGCGAGAATGGGGCATGACCGAGGAAGATCGAGGCAGATCGCAGGCACCACCGACGTTCAAATGTTGAAACGTCTCGCGAATTGCCACTCTTGTCCAAGACAGCATCTCGAAAAGGATAGCCGCGGGGCGGCGACAGGTTTTAGCCCGGGACGGGAGCCCCGTGACGTGTCGGCAATATACATCCAAGCCCCGGAGGGGCGACAGACTGAGCTGGTGGCTACCGCTTCGACGAGGTCCCTCCGAATTGGAGATCCCGATTCTCACGGCTGCATTGCCCGTGAGTGCCCCCCTTGAGGTTTTGCGCCCGAACAACCCGCTCGTGTCGAGGATAGGCGATCACAAAACCCTCAAGGACGGCACGTCCGGTAAACGCGTGTGGCTCGTCATTTCCGGCCCCGTTGGGTGACGATCTACTGGACGGAGAAACTGACCGTGACGAGGTAGTAAACCGCCACCGGTTTCCCTTCGAGGGTCGCCGGTTCGAATCGCCAATTCGACACCGCCTCGACCGCGGCTTCAGTCAACCCGGAGGGCAGGCCCTTGAGCACCTTGACGTCGGTTATGTTCCCGAGTTTGTTGATGATCGTCTGCAGGATGACCACTCCCTGGACCCGCGCGTGGCGCGCCTCCTCTGGATAGTGGGGATCGGGAGAGAACACCCTTTTCGGAGCGAGCACATTGCCGCTGATCTGCATGGGCCCGATTGCCGGCCCGGCCGGACCTCGCGGGATGACAACCGAATCGCCGACCTCGGGAAAATCGAGGTCCGACACGTCCTCCGATTCCTCGCGGATGATCGGTTCCGGATCGTTCGGGGTGGCATCAGGCACCGGGATCTTGCGTGCCTTGGGTCGCGTGACCGTCTGTCTGACCTTTGGCTTGGGAGGTTGTGCAAACTGCACCTGGCGCAAACGGAAAACGCGCGGTGTGCTGCCGACCTTGAGAATTTTCTCTTCGTAATACGACGGAAAGACGATGAGGAACAGCACGACGTGCAACGCGATTGCTGCTGCAATCGCGAGACGAACCGTACGCCGAAGACGAGGACGGTCCTCCTTCTCCAGCTGCACCACCGCCGGGTCGAGCGAGTTGTACGGCCCGCTCCAACGGGTCTCCCGCGCCCGGGTCAATCTGCTTTCTCCGATTCTCATACCAGTTCCAGTTGTACCCTTCTCAGGTCAGGTCTGCCAAGATCTACGTGGATCGTGGGTCGGGGGTTACATCACCGTCATCTCGGATCTCAGTTTTCAGATCTGTCGTTTCCGTCATCGCGCTCACCGGAAGGGGAAACCAACGCAGACTCTCCAATTCTTCCGAGAGAGCGGCGGTCGCGTTCCCATCTGAAAACCCTCCGTCAGCTTCAGCGAATATCCGGCGGGCGTCCTCGAGGTACTGGTCGAGGGCGCTTTCCGGCGCGGTCAGATGTTGCCCCTTGTAGACCAGGTTTCCGGAATCAAAGCTCAAATCATCGAGACCGAAGTTCTGGTACCTCGGTTGATCGCGGTGGCGCCACAACCCACTCTCGAGGGAAAAACGGTACTGTGGCAGGAGCTTCCAACCTTCGGAGGCCACCAGGTGCACCGCATCGATCAGAAACCGGCAAACCCGTTCCGAAATGAAGTAGTTGAAGTTCACTCGCACCCAGCCCGGTTTGATGCCTTCACAGCCCCTGTTGATCGCGTCGCGAAACCTGTTCGAACGAACGAGGTCGATACCCAGCAACCGGTGACCGTAGGGCCCGGCGCACGAGCATCCGCCGCGCGCCTGAATTCCAAACAGGTCGTTGAGCAACGCCACGGCATAGTTGTGGTGCAGGAAGCGGTCACCGTGGCTGATGAGGAACGAAACGATGGACAGTCTTTTCGCCTCCCTGTTGCCGAGGATAAGAATGTTCGGATTGGTCGACCAGCTCTCGATGGCGCGGGTCACGAAGGCGTGCTCGAGCGCCTCGATGGTCGACTCACCAACAACCGATTTGAGCTTGAACACGAGCCCGGCCCGAATCGACTCGATGATGGCCGGCGTGCCCCCCTCCTCGCGAATGGCAGGATCACTGATGTAGCTGTGGCTGTCGGCGCTGACATAGGTGACCGTGCCGCCACCCGGCACCGTCGGCACGCGGTTGGTGACAAGGGCGCGCTTCACGACCAGAACTCCGGGGGTGCCTGGACCACCGACGAATTTATGGGGAGAGATGAAAATGGCGTCCTTGGCGGCGTTGTGATCGCCGGTGTCGCTTTCGAGATTCATGTCGATTGCGACATACGGCGCGGCGGCCGCAAAATCCCAGAAGGCCAGAGCGCTATGTCGGTGCAGCAGCACGGTGACGGAGGCGGTGTTGGAGACAATCCCCGTCACATTGGATGCCGCGGAAAAGCTCCCGATCTTGACGGGCCGATCACGATACGCGAGCAGCTCTCGCTCGAGGTGGTCTTCGTCGATTCGTCCGTTACGATCTTCGTCGATGACGACGACGTCGGCAATCGTTTCGCGCCACGAGATCTCATTTGAATGATGTTCAAAGGGCCCGATGAAAACGACCGGACGCTCCTCAGGAGGGATCTGGTCCGACAAACCGTATCTTTCGTCGAGATCCGCCGGCAGGCGGAGGTTCAGGATCTCGATCAGCTTGTTGATAGCTCCCGTGGCCCCGGAACCACAGAAAATCACCACATCCTCTTCGCCGCCGCGTACGCCCTCGAGCACCGCTGCGCGCGCATCCTCGCGGAACCGCGTGGTCTGCAACCCGGTCGACGAGGTCTCACTGTGGGTATTGGCGTACAGCGACATGACTTCGTCTCGGATAAAGTCCTCGATAATTCTCAGGGACCGGCCTGAAGCCGTATAGTCCGCATACGTCACCCGTCGCAGACCGAACGGCCCTTCAATCGCGCGGTCGTCGCCGATAATACCGGCACGTATTTCTTCGATCATCTTTTTCGGGTTTTCCGTCATCTCTCTCCCAGTCGGTGTTCCATCCTACGCGACCCCGGCTGCGCTGGGAGTGTGTCGTCCATAGATGGCGGATGAATTCCAGAGCGCCGTGAAATGTCTGTTGAAGCGAATTCGAGGAACGGTACCGCGACTACGGCTCGAGGATTCAATAGCAGAGGGCCTTCATCGCTCACGAAAGACTCCGCAATTCAACGGGCTCCACACTCCCAACCTAACCCCTCGTTGCAGGTCCTCATTCCCCGGATCCAGATGCGTGACCGCGGAAAAACATTCCTTGTCTCAGATTCGATGAATCCACTTCTTGAGGCGCAGAACCACCCTGTTTTTCGTTTACAATGGAATTTTAAATATGCAACGGAGGGACCGAGAGCGACCGAAAGGAGCAGCGATGGCACCCCGAGAGGCTAGGAACGTCATGGGCACGGAAAAGCACGCTTCCTTCAGGCGTCGGAAGTACCTGGTTGACAGTCGGATGCAACTCGCCGCGACGGCCAAGGTCGCGGGCCTCGTCCTCATTCTGCTGATTATTCTCAACAGCGTCCTCGCATGGCAGAACCTCAGCGAGACCAAAAGGATCGTGAGTGCGAACCCTCACCTCTCCGAGCAGCTGCAGGCCAACGAGGTTCGCAATATGGCGATTCTGGCAGCGATCTCGCTGATCATCCTCGCGCTGGTTGTTCTCAGGTCGATCATGATCACCCATCGAACGGCGGGTGCCATGCTCAAGATCGTCAATTACATGGATGACGTGGCGGCGGGGCATATCAATGTGACGCTCAGGCTGCGGAGTGATGACACTTTGCGGCCGATCGAAGACGCCTTCAACAAGATGACGGCGGCTCTTCGGCAACGGGCTCAGGATGACCACAAAAGCCTGGCCAAACTCGCCGACGAGATCAACGAGCACGGCAGCCCAGTTGATGCCGAGATGGTACGCCGAATTGCGGACGCGACTGGGCGGCTCGCAGACTGACCGTTTGCTTCCTATTTGGGCGGCGGTGGCGGAAAGTTCTTCATGAGCTTGGTGATGGTCTTCTCGATTCGTTTGCCCGGCGGGTCCACGCTTCGGATCTCCTTGGAAATCGAGCCAAACCACACCAGTTGATGCGTCTTCGCATCGACGATATCCAGAACCAGAGTTCCGTCGGTGTAACGGCGAACATCGGTGTAGCCACCGTACCCGCCCCAGTATCCGTAGCCCCATGTCCGGTAGGGACTGTAGGGCATGTAGTTGACCCGGAACTCCTCGCTGGCGCCAAAGTGGTATGTCAGCAGGAGATCCGTCTGGGGCGGCGCCGGCGCCGGTTCGAGGCCCTTCTCGGCCAGAACTTCCTCGGTCACTCGCCGTAATCTGATCCGCAGGTGATCCGGCAACTGCCCCTCGATCGAGTCTTCGCGCTCCAACCACCCGTAGGTCTTGTAGCTGGAGAAGTCGGCATCGGGGTCAAAATCAAAAATCGCCTTGGCCCACGCAACAACAGCGGTCACCACAACCAGGGCCGCGATTGCCGCCACGAGTCGTTTGTTGATCATCACATCGTCTCCTTTCTCGGGATCGACAGCGTAGCAGAGGAACATCTGGAGCTCCCAAACGTTGAAGATATCAACCAACGAAGGCGAGCAAAAGGAGAGCTTCATGGGTCGAACACGGCATTTCTCACCCGACATCTTTGAATTCCTGGCAGAGCTCAAGGAGAACAACACCCGCGAGTGGTTTCAGGACAACAAGGACCGCTACGTCAGCGACGTGAAGGAACCCCTGTTGGGCTTCATCGCCGATTTTGCGGGCCCACTGCACGCCATCAGCCCAAACTTCGTCGCCGACCCCAGACCATCCGGCGGTTCTATGTTTCGAATCTACAGAGATGTCCGTTTTTCCAAGGACAAGAGCCCGTACAAGACCCACGCCGCTGCTCAATTCCGCCACCGTGCAGGACGAGACGCCCACGCACCCGGTTTCTACCTCCACCTCGAACCGGGGAGCGTGTTCGTCGGCGCCGGTTCATGGCACCCCGCCCGAGAGGCGCTCGCCGGTTTTCGCGACGCCATCGTCGAAGACCCCGCACGATGGCGCTCGGCGGTGGAAGACCCGCTATTTGTCAAGCACCACCGTCTCGGCGGCGAGAGCCTCAAGCGCCCTCCGCGTGGCTATGACCCCGAGCACGTACTGATCGACGACCTGAAACGCAAGGATTTCATCTGCGTTGAAGAGTTCACCCAGGCGGCCGCCTGCAGAGCGGGTTTCATCGATCGTATCGAAAAGTCATGCCGTGCCGCCGGCCCGTTCGTGAAGTTCCTGACCGAAGCGGTGGATCAAAACTACTGAATTCTGAATTTTGAATTCTCAATTCCCGCCCACCACCCCTCACCGACTGGAAGCGTCAGAGTGTTCAGTGTGGGTGACCGCGTGCGGCGGAGGTGCCATTTTTTGCATTGTTTGACGCCTCAATAGTCAGCAGGCTCGCGGGACGTCTCGGGCAAACAATGCTAAAGGTGGCTCCTCTCGGGAAGCGCGCACTGAAAGGCGGGTTCACTCGAACGTACAAGAACGGTCCGCCCCTCCCGATGTCGCCGCCAGCGCGATTCTGTTCGCTGAAGTGCCGGGCGTCTCTCTCAAGAGATTTCTCCACTCGCTACGCTCGGTCGAAATGACAGGATGGGGGGGAGTCGAATTGACAGCCCAGGAAAAGCCGCGTGCGGCGGAGGTGCCGTCTTTGACATTGTTGGATCCACCGAGATTCACGCCCTGGGGAAGTTTCGGGCCAACAATGTCATAGGGGGCTCCTCACGGGAAGCGCTTGCGGATACGTGCCGCGTGCGGCGGAGGTGCCATCTTTTGCATTGTTTGACGCCTCAATAGTCAGCAGGCTCGCGGGACGTCTCGGGCAAACAATGCTAAAGGTGGCTCCTCTCGGGAACGGCGTGCGGATACGTGTCCTTT
>JASJGQ010000399.1:0-6923 GCA_033791425.1 Acidobacteriota bacterium | reverse complement strand
CCCCCCCCGACCCCCCGGCGGGCCCGCCGGCGCGTTACGTCCACCCGTTCAAACTGTAATTGGCGATCTGCTTCACGTTTTTTGTGGTCGTGGCCCTCTCGGGCCGGTCGATTGTCACTCTCAGTGATACGAGCGACAACCCCCCCGCCATCGCTGCAACTGAAGGGGTGGACCCAACGAAGAGCGGCGGCATAGACGTGGAGGGTGAGATCGGGGTGCCTGACGACTCGGGATCCGTTGCATCAAACGGAATCACCCTCGCGGAATCGGATGATGATTCTCTCCTCTCCAGGGTGTTCACGCCGCTGGTGGAAGTGGCGGTCAACAATCCCGATCGCCTCAACAGGATGTTCTCCGATCGCCTCGCGAAAACCGTCATCATCCTGGTACCAGTCTTTGCCCTGCTGCTGAGAATCCTCTACAGACGCAGCAGCTACATCACCGAACTCGTCTTTTCGCTGAACCTCCACAGCTTTGGCTTGCTCGCCCTGCTTGCGGGAGTCCTTTTCGATCTGGCGATCGGCGCCTCGGAGAAGAACGGCCCAGGAGGTGTTGCGGCGATCATTGCGATCGCCGTCTACACCTTCCTCGCCCTGCGCAGAGTTCAGGGACAGGGCCGCCTGCTGACCATTGCCAAAATGGTCCTCCTGCTCGCCGGCTATGTTGTCGCCCTGATCATCACCATGATCCTGACACTGGCCATCACCGCGCTCTTGCTGTGACCGTCCCGGCTCGAGCCGGTGGTCGTAGAACCGTCGTCAGTTTTCCGGTTTGTTACCGACGTCGTTGACGACCACGACGATCGACGTGTCGGCGAGCGTTCCTGGTTCTCCCGGCGCCGCCACGGCCCAACCGAGAACCGTCTTTGCGGTGGTATCGAAATAAGCACCGTCGGTGGTTGAAACGCGAACAGCCACCCTCCCCGCGCCCTCGTCGAGAACAATGGGCATGAAGAGGTAGGTCCGCTGGCTGTCCTGGTACTTTCCAGCTCGGGTCGATCCTTCGCTGCCCTGCATTTCAAAAGGGCCATAGCCGTCGCGCTCTACCCGAAAGCTGATCTCGCGGTCGGAGATCCGGAAGTCCGGCCGTCGCTGACGCTCCTCGGCCGGGAGTTGGAAGTAGATTTCCTCGACGACCCACCGGGTATAAGTGACGAGGTCGCCTTCCGATGACCAGTGCTGGCGATCGAAAGCCACACACCCGTAGCCGCTGGCGGCGAGAAAGGGATAGCGTGCTCCCCACAGCGGCGACTGACCGGCGTCCGAGCCCGCACGGTCGAGCTTCCATGAGACGCCGCCTGGAAGGTTCACTGCCATTTCACCACCACGCGCGTCGCCGATCACGTGGCCACCGGGGAATGGCGCGCCCGAAAGGATGAGGATGCCTCGTCCGGGGTCGAGCAGGACCACAAAAGCGCCTGCTACCGAGGGACAGTGGGCGGCTGCATCCGAGACAACGATTTCGGGCCGCAATCCGTCCTCCGCAGCAACCGGCTGAACGAGGGCCAGCATAAGAGCTGCACCCGAGACGGCGAACACAGACCGTACAAGTGGATTCAGAGTCATATGTGTTTCCTCGCCGGAAGGCTACCGGAGATCGCGCTACCCCGAGTGTGGTGTGGGTCACCTCTTTCACCAGTACCCACCTCGAGGTTCGTCTGCCTATGCTGTAAACTCACAGTCGAATATCTCCGGGCAGGAGGGCAGCATGCGGGTGACCTCGTTGATCGAAAACAATCGGCTCGAAACCGAAGACCTGGTGCCCGAGTTCGGCCTGTCGATGCTTGTTGAACACGGAGAATCGATGGTGCTCTTCGACATGGGTGCGTCGTCGACATTTGCCGACAACGCTGCGAGACTCGAGATCGATTTGGCCGCTGTTGACGCTGCGGTGGTTTCTCATCAGCACTTCGATCATGGTGGAGGGCTCGAGCACTTTCTCGGCGTCAACACCGCCGCGACGGTCTACCTTCGCGAAGCCCCTCTGGAAGATCGCCGTTTCAAGGCATTTTTGGTTCTCAACCGGCCGATTGGGCTCGACCTCGACCTCATCGAACGCCATCGCGATCGATTCGTCTTCGTCAACGGCACGCGTGAAATTGCGCCCGGCGTGTTCCTCGTGACCGCGATCGGCGCGACCCACCAACGCCCCCGCGGCAACCGCAAACTCTACGTTCGGCAAGGCGCCGGACTGACTCGCGACCCCTTCGACCACGAGCTCCTGATGGTCGTGCGTGACGACGACGGTATGGCGGTCTTTACGGGGTGTTCGCACAGCGGCGTCCTCAACCTGATTGATGCGGCGATCGAAGCATTCCCCGAAACACCGATCAAGGCCGTGTTCGGGGGCTTCCACCTCATCGGTCTGCCCTTCTACGACTCCATGGCCGCCAGCCGGCGCGAGGTGGAGACACTGGGGCGCCAGATCCTCGAACGGGTGTCGGGGCCGGTCTTTACCGGCCATTGCACGGGACGCAAGGCGTTTCCAATTCTCGAAGGTGTCATGGGAGACCGGTTGCACACCTTTCCGACCGGGGCACGAGCCGAGGTGTAACGCTCGGCCCGGCTCCGACTGGGTCTCAGCGGCCGCCGGCAAAAGGGTCCGGGGCGAACGCAAAATCCTCGAAACCCCGTGCGCGTTCGCGCCGATCCAGCGCCTCGACTTCCTCGGGGCTTGGGAGCACCCCGAGGTGGACGAGCTGTGGTCGGTATTCGTAGCGGACGCGGAGTCGGGTCGCGGGCTGGTGCTCGAGCTCGAGGTGGACCCGCCGGACGCGGTGGTCGATCTCGCGCCCGATGCCGGTGGCGGCAAGGTCATCGGTGTCGGACTTTTCTGCGGACTTCGATCTCGACTCTGTTGACGGCCGCGTTGCGCCGGCCGACTGAGGGGCGGGGGCAGCACGGCCACTCAACCACTCTCTGACCGTTCTGCGCGGCAGCTTCTCTTTGAACACCACCGCCTCGATGACGCCGAGATTCTCGGTCAGGCCGAGCCACTCACCGTAGGAGTGCTCTTCGGTTGTAAAGAAGAACTTTCTGGCTGTACCGGCGCTCATCTGCCAGCCCTCGATGGTGGTGGTTTCGTGCGGACCCAGGACCCACTTGCTCGCAGATCTCGCGTCTGTGGTCTTGGCGTCGATCGAGTTGAGTCCATCGACCGCCAGCGCAACGGCGATCCTCCGGTCGGTGCGATTGCTCAGTCGCACCCCGTACTCCCGCCCACGCAGGGCCTCGATATAGGTCGTGCCACGGGACGCGTACTCGGTGATGGGCTTCCCGTCGATCAGAATCTCGATGTCGCAGATCTCGGTCTCCAGAGCCACGCCAGGCGGAGCAACGAGGATCACCACGGCGGCAATGCACAAAAGACCGGCTATTGTCCTTCGTTCAGTTTCCTGGCTTCGGTTTTTCGCGTTCATTGTGGTCTCCCTTCGGTCCGCCCATCCACAGCAGTGAGAGAGCGGTGGCATTCCGAAGTTCCATCTCGAGATGATTCTGGCGATGGGGGAGGCGATTGTGGACATTATGAAAATGTAAGTATAATGCTTACCATTAGTGAAACCGCACGAGGATCTTTTTCGAGCATTGGCCGATCCGACCCGGCGAACAGTCTTCGAGATCTTGCGGAAAGGACCGCAGTCGGTGGGCGAGTTGGCGGAGGAACTACCGGTGAGCCGCCCGGCGGTGTCGCAACATCTGAAGGCCCTCAAGGCGGCGGGTCTGGTCCGGGAAACACCCAGTGGAACACGACGATACTATGAGATCGACCCGAAAGGCCTGGAGCCGCTTCGGCACTATCTGGAAGAATTCTGGGGAGAGGTCTTAACGGCCTTTTCTCTTCGCGCTGAATCGAGAATCGGAGGACACGATGAACGCTGAGTCGACACTCGAGCCGGTTCGAAGATCGATCGAGGTGACGTGCGGACCGGCCGATGCCTTTCGGTTGTTTACCGATGAGATCGACAGCTGGTGGCCGCTTGCGACCCATTCGGTCGGCGAAGCTGACGCGGTCTCGTGCCATTTCGAGGGTCGCGACGGCGGCAAAATCTACGAGACCCACGGCGATGGGACGACCCACCTGTGGGGCATGATCACAGCCTGGGAACCGTCTGCCAGAGTGGTCTTTTCGTGGCACCCGGGGCGCGACGCCACCGCAGCACAGGAAGTCGAGTTGCGCTTCATCGGCGTCTCCTTGGGCACCAGGATCGAGCTCGAACACCGGGGATGGGAGATTCTCGGCGATCAGGCGGTGAAGGTGCGAGCCGGGTACGAAACGGGTTGGGTCCCGGTTCTTGAAAAATACATCGCGCGGTGTGGTGTCTGACCAAAAATGAAACGCGGCCGGCGAACCGGCCGCGACCTCAGGATAAACGAATACAGGCGCTACATCTTGATCATGAGTAGGGCTCCCATCAGCGCTGCCCCGCCCAGAGCGAAGGCTCCGCCCGCGATGACAATGGCAAGTGTGATGACGCGGTTGGCGATTTGGCGTTTGGCCTCTGAATAGGCGAGGGCCTGGGCGTCCGGGTTGACGGGCGGCGGCGGCGGACCGCTCAGCCGTGCACGGCCCGCCTCCGCCAGACGGGCGAGTTCGGAATCCCGCTGGAGGTGTTCCTCCACCAGGACCCGGGTGTCGGGGCTGGCCTCGTCCGAGTAATAAAGCGGCAAGAGATCGAGAATGACATCTTTGGTCACGTTCATTTTTCACCTCCGGTGGAATGGAATGTGTCGGCCAGAAGCCGGCGACGCGTGCGGTGGACCTTGACCCGGGCCGCGCCCTCCGAGATCTCGAGGATGCGTGCAATCTCGGCGTACGACAGGGAATGTTCGGATCTCAGGACCAGCGCCGTGCGATCGGGCTCCGGGAACCGTGCCAGTGATCGGGTGACACGGTCGAGCTCGAGGCGCGACGCAGCGCGCTGTTGAGGGTCTGGGGCACCGTCCGGCAGATCCATCGAGATCTCGTCGTGGCTGCCGGCCCGGTGTCGGTGGTTGAGATACAGGTTGCGGGCGATCGCCAACAGATAGCCTTTGAGGCTCTCGGTGCGAATTCGTTCACGCTGGGCCCAGGCGCGGACGAAGGTCTCAGATGTCACGTCATCGGCGACGTGGTGGTCGCGGCTGAGCCACAGCGAAAAGCGGTAGACGTCCTGGAAGTAGCTCTGGTAGATGTCTTCAAAGGTCAGCATTCGGTGTGGCTCCCGGTAAGACTACCGTCGCGGGAGGTATTCGTTACACGGTCAGTCAGTCGCGCGACATCCGCTGCCGGCGATTGCGGTCGATTTCACGCGAGGCCTTGATGCCCCGGTGGCGGAGCGAGAACCAGACCAGTCGTTTGCGATCCATCACCGAAAACCTCTGCCCGTAACGCGCCAATGCTCGTCGGTCAATCTCGAATCCGAGTCCCGGCGTTGTCGGCGTCTGGAGGGTGCCGCCGGCGTTTTCAAATGGGTCCTCGAGGATGCCGTCACGGGCGGCCACGGTCCACCCGGGTGGCGCGAGGGGGTACTCGAGCTCGCGCTCGCCGGCAAAACCGCTGGCCGCAAAGAGCTGGAGGTTGACGGCAAAACCGATGCCGTTGGTCCAGGTGTGGGGGGAGTATCCGAGGCCGTGTTCGCGGCACAAACGCGCCACCTCGTGTGTCTGGGCGATACCGCCGGTGAAAATGGCGTCGGGTTGGAAAATGTCGTAACACCTGCGGTTGATCATCATCCTGAGTTCGGCAAGACCGGAGCTGTGCAGCTCGCCGCCGGCGATCGGTACTCGGCTGGAGGCCGTGAGTTCGGTGAGATCGTCGTAGGCGTCCATGGCCAGCGGCTCTTCGATCCACGCCACACCGGCTTCGGCGCAGGCGTCGGCAAATCTTTTTGCACGGCCGAGGTCCCACAGCGGCGCATCGCCGACGATGGTCACCCGCCACCCCTGGTTGGCGTCGACCGCGATCTTCATGCGGTCGCCCACCGCCGCCGCCGTCTCGGTCACGTGGCGAATATCAACCTGCTCGTCCTCGTCGTGGACCCGCAGTTTGACGGTGCGGAAACCCTCGGCATACCGCGCTTCAACTTCTTCGATGCGGGCCGCCGAGTCCTTGACCTCACCGGTCGAGGCGTAGAGGCGAATGGTTCCGGGCGCGCCGCCGAGCAGCTCGAACACCGGCTTACCCTCGATCTTGCCTTTGATGTCCCAGAAGGCGGGCTCGATCCACCAATTGCGCCACCCGAGGTAGGCGATCTCGCGCAAACGCTGTTGCACCAGACCGATGTCGGTGGCGTCCTCTCCCAGGAGGTAGGGGCCGAGCAGATCGCCGAGACCGGCGCGTTCGCGGCCGATGGCGGGTCCGGCGCTGAAACCCTCGACGCCGTCCTCGGTTGTGATCTTGACCAGAGTAAAGCGGTTCTCATTGGCCGGCATGCCTGGGATCCAGGCCGGCCGGAAGGTCGCCGGCAGCGGGATCGCGACGTGATAAAGCTCGACCCTGGCGACGCGGTGTGGTGTGCTCATGGCGGTACCTTAGCACCCGGTAACGGCGTGGGAAACATAGCGGCTGACCTACAATGGGCCGGACGTCGAACGAGTCAGCAAAGGGGTGATCAATGACCCAGGTCTTCAGCCGATTCTCGGGTACGCCGAGCTATATCTCGTCGCCCGAGTTGCGCCACGCGGTCAATGTCGCACTGGCCATCGAACGCCCGTTGCTGGTGCGCGGCGAACCGGGCACCGGCAAGACCCTGCTGGCGCAGGCGGTCGCCGAAGATCTGGGCATGGAGCTTCTCGCCTGGAACGTCAAGTCGACGTCCAAGGCGGCGGAGGGGCTCTACGTCTATGACACGGTGCAGCGGCTCCAGGACAGCCGTTTCGGCGATCACGACGTGTCGGACATCCGCCAGTACATCAAGCTCGGTCCGCTCGGCCGCGCCCTGACCA
>JASJGQ010000398.1:0-8255 GCA_033791425.1 Acidobacteriota bacterium | reverse complement strand
GCTTCCCGTGAGGAGCCACCCTATGCATTGTTTGCCAGCACCGCCCTACCCACCGGAAGGGTTTCGGATCAAACAATGCAAAGGATGGCACCTCCGTCGCAAGCGGGCCGTATCAGCACGCGCTACCCGAGAGGAGCCAGGCACCTCCGCCGCACATGGCACGTATCCGGACCACGGTGGGAGGTTGCGATGGGACTTCAAAATTCAAAATTCAAAATTCAAACCCGTCGGCGGCGCAGCCGCCGGCAGGTGTCCCCTACAGAGGTCATCGTCGGCCGTCGTCGGGACGGTGCCTCACCGACAACCTCCAAAAAGCCCCGAAATCAGGTGGCACCGAAGTTGCAACCATGGCGTTGCAACGACAGGCGACACACATCGCCTGCTCGGAAGGAGGTCTCATGCGCCGCTCGACATTTCTCAGTCTATTGATTGCGACCATCGTTCTTGCAGGTTTCAGCGTCAACGCCGAAGCCCAGGGCAACTGGCAGCCCGGAGAATTCGGTTCGGTGCGGGGCTATATCGGCATCTTTTCACCCCAGGGAGATTCAGCCTACTGGGACGACACATTCGAGGTCTTCACCGGTTCGCCGTCAGACTTCGAAGACGTCGTCTTCGGTGTGGACTACCTGTGGGGAACATCACGGCAGGGGGGCTTTCTATTCGGTGGCAGCTTTTACAGCGGGGCCACCACCCAGGCCTACCGCGACTGGGTCGATGCTGACGGCGCAGAGGTCACGCACACCACCACCCTCGACCTCACGGACCTGACAGCGGCGTACGTGTGGCGCTTCGGAAAAAAGGGGGCCCGTCCCTACGTCGGTGCCGGCGGCGGTTTGCTCTGGTGGAATCTGCGCGAACAGGGCTATTTCATCGACTTCGCCGACCCGGATCTCCCGATTGTTTTTGCGACCTACTACGGCAGCGGAACCACCTGGGAACTGTTCGCCCTCGCCGGGCTGGATGTGCCCATCGGTTACCGCTGGAGCTTCTTTATCGAGGGTCGCTATCGGTGGGCCGAAGCCGAGCTCAACAAGGATTTCTCAGGATTTGGAAAGATCGATCTTTCGGGCCTCCAGGTCGCCGGTGGTTTTTCCTGGAACTTCTGACGAGCGGCCCACGCAATTGAAGAGGCCCCGCATGCGCGGGGCCTCCAGGCGAACGAAAGAAAACACTTTTCTACCAACGCTCTCCGAAATCCGTCCTCCGTTGCACGTCGTTTTTCTGTTGTGCCTCGCTCACCCGTATCGGGCGCCCATCGAACTCGAAACCGTCCATGGCTCCCCGTGCCGACTCCGCCATGTCTTCGGTCTCCATTTCAACAAAACCGAAACCGCGCGAGCGCCCCGTTTCACGGTCGCGGATGACCACCGCACTCACGACGGTGCCGTGGTCCGCAAATGCGGCCTCGAGATCGCTCTCGCCCATGCTAGAGGGCAGGTTGCCGACGAACAGTCTCTTCTCCATCTTGGCTCCTTGCTTTCACCGTCGCGCTGCGCTCAACCCAGCCGGACCCCATTGCCCCTCGATGTTGCACCCACAGCGACGTAGCAGTCTCATCTTAAAAAATTACCACGCAAAGCTCCATGACGCAATAGTTTCCGCCGTCCGACGGGAATAACGTCAGGGTTCGTCCCCTTACACCGGGAGCACGTATAATGCGGGTGCGAATCGACCCGTATCCACAGCGAGGAGGCTGCATGCGGCAACCAGACGGGAGCTCCGCGGTGCTCACCACGCGGATTGCAACGATGCTCGCATGGGCGCGCAAAAACAGCCTGTGGCCACTGCCCTTTGGCACTGCGTGTTGCGCTATCGAGTTCATGTCGACCGTCTCGTCACACTACGACCTCGCGCGCTTTGGAGCCGAGGTGGTCCGCTTTTCTCCCCGCCAGTCCGACATGATGATCGTTGCGGGAACGATCACCGACAAAATGGCCCCTGTCGTCAAAAGGGTCTACGACCAGATGGCCGAACCCAAGTACGTGATCTCCATGGGCGCCTGCGCGTGCACCGGCGGCTTTTACCGCGCTTACCACGTCGTCCAGGGCGTTGACGAGTTCATCCCGGTGGACGTCTACGTGCCGGGATGCCCGCCCACCCCCGAAGCGCTGATCGAGGGAGTCCTCAAACTTCAGGAGCTGATTCAGCGAGGTGAGACACAATATGACCGACTCTCTTCGAAAGGCCGGCATGTCACAGACAACTCTACCTGAGCTATTTCCGGGCGGCGCCACGTTTGACGCGCACACCGCGGCGGATGGTCTTGTGGAGATGCACGTCGATCGTAGCGGCCTCATCGGGGTGCTCAAGACCCTCCGCGATCACCCCGATCTGGCGTGCGACCTGCTGCTCGACATCTGCGGCGTCGATCACCCCGAACGCGAACAACGCTTCGAGGTTGTCTACCACGTGGCGAGCCTCGACAAGGGACACCGTTTCAGGATCAAGGTTCCGATTTCCGAGGACGAGCCAAGCGTCCCAACGGCGTACGGCATCTGGAGGGCGGCCGACTGGTTCGAACGTGAGGCCTGGGACATGATGGGGATCCGATTCGACGGCCACCCAAACCTGCGCCGCATCCTGACCCATGAAGCCTTTCAAGGGCATCCTCTGCGCAAGGACTACGACCCGGCGCAACGGTGGATTCTCACCGAGGACGAGACCATGGTCCCGGACTGGGTCACGGAAACGATCGAGGACGAGGATCATTTCGAGACCCAGATTCTCAACCTCGGCCCCTCCCACCCCGCAACGCACGGCACCCTGCGAATCGTCGTTCGCCTCGACGGCGAGGTGATCACGAAGGCGGAGACCGAGATCGGCTACCTCCACCGTTGCTTCGAGAAGATGTCCGAGACCCACGGCTGGAACGAGGTGATTCCTTACGCCGACCGCCTCAACTACTGCTCGGCGATGAATAACGGGGTGGGTTACGCGCTCGGCGTCGAGAGAATGCTCGGCATCGAAGCCCCTCCCCGGGCGCAGATGGTGCGCCTGATCCTGTGCGAGTTCTCGCGCCTCATGGACCACGCCGTATGTCTCGGCGCCAACCTGGTCGACCTCGGCGCACTCACCAACTTCTGGTATTTCTTTCAGCCGCGCGAAGAGATCTACTCGCTGCTCGAAGCCTGTGCGGGGGGCCGCCTCACGGTATCCTACGCCCGCATCGGCGGTCTTGTTCACGACGTCCCCGACGATTTCGAAGAACGGGTGCGGCAGCTGCTACGCACCATCCCCAAGTTCATCGACGATGTCGACCGGTTGGTGACGAAGAACCGTATTTTCCGCGACCGGACCGAGGGAGTCGGAGTCATGTCCGCCGCTGACGCGGTGGCCTGGGGCTGGACGGGGCCCTGCCTCCGAGCGTCGGGCGTGGGGTTCGATCTGCGCAAGGAACAGCCCTATATGGGCTACGACGAATTCGATTTTGACGTACCGATCGCCACCTCGGGCGACTGTTACGCGCGGTATCTCGTTCGCCTCGAAGAAATGCGCCAGAGCCTTCGCATCATCGAACAGGCCGTCGGACGACTCGCCGCGGGCCCGGTCATCACAGACAACCACCATGTGGCCCTGCCACCGAAATCCAAGGTGTATTCGGAGATGGAAGCGCTGATCTGGCATTTCAAGCTGATCTACGAAGGCATCAAGGTGCCGTCCGGCGCGATGTACACCGCTACCGAGGGCTCTAACGGAGAGCTCGGGTTCTACATCATTGCGGACGGTTCGGGCCACCCCTACAGGATCAAGGTCCGGCCGCCGTGTTTTGCGATTTTCCAGGCGTACCCGCACATGCTGGAGGGCCATCTCGTGTCGGACGCGATCGCCATCCTCGGCAGCCTCAACATCATCGCCGGGGAGCTCGATCGATGAAAAACGTCTCTACCGTCACCGTCGATACCTCTCGACAGGGAGTTCTCGGCAGGCTCTACATCTTTGCGATCCTCGGCGGGCTCGCCGTCACCCTGCGCCACCTGCTTCGCAACCTCTTCGGACAAAAGGATGTTGCGACGATTCAATACCCCGAGGAGCGTCGGGAGTACTCGGAGCGCACACGGGGCCGGCACATTCTGACCACCAGGGACGACGGATCGCTCAGGTGCGTGGCCTGCTACATGTGCGAGACCGCCTGTCCGGCCGACTGCATCACAATCGTCGCCGAGGAGGACCCGGAAGCCACGGTGGAGTGGGAGAAGAAGGCTCTGTCGTTCGAGATCGATCTCCTGCGGTGCGTGTTCTGCGGCTACTGCGTGGATGCCTGTCCAAAGCAGGCCCTCGTCATGAGCCGTCAACACGAAATGGCCTTCACCACCCGAGACGAGGCCGTCGTCGGTATTGAGGAACTCAAACAAAAGGGCCCGATCGAGGACGAAGATCTCGGGTATCGACCCTACTATTGAAATCCCCGTCCCCGTCCCCGTTCCCGACAACAATCCACGCGGGTCAAGCCGGACCCGGCCCCGATTCCCGCCCGAACCCGAAGTGCTACGATTTAGAATGAACCGACTTCATATGGAGGATTGGAATGACCCCACATTCCGAGCAGGTTGAGACGCCGCCGACCGTCGACGAACTCCAAATGCAACACCGGGACTACGAGCGCCGGCTCGAAGAGTTGAAACAGCGCCCCTGGTTGTCACCGGAAGAGGAGATCGAAGAAAAGCGTCTCAAAAAACTCAAGCTTCACCTCAAAGACCAGATTGCACTTCTGCAGCGATCATCAGTCTCCTGACGCGACGCCCGTAGTACACTCCCGTCCATGATTGCTCCGGAGGGCTGGCCCTTCGTCTTGGTTCCTGCGTTCGCCGGCGCCTTCGTGTGGCGCGCCGGTTGGCCATGGATTGGCGGTTTCCTGATTCTTTTGGGTCTGTTCGCGCTGCTGTTCTTCCGCAATCCGGCGCGGACCTGTGATGCAGATCCCATGGTGGCGTGTTCACCTGCGGACGGAAAAGTCATCAAGATCAGCGATGCTCCAAAGGCCATGGTGGACCGGGGACTGCCCCGGCAGATCAGCATCTTCATGTCGGTTTTCAACGTCCACGTCAACCGCGCGGCGATCGCTGGGTCACTCGTTGAATACAGCTACAATCCGGGACGGAAGATTTCAGCATTCAAGGAGAAGGCCTCGCTGGAGAACGAGCAGAATCTGTCGATATGGGAAGGTCCCGCCGGACGGATCGGCCTCAAACAGATAGCCGGTCTGGTGGCGCGCAGGATCGTCTTCGATCACACACCGGGCGACACCGTGGCCCGAGGGCAACGCATCGGATTGATCCGCTACGGTTCACGGGTCGACGTGTTCGTACCGGAAGACGCGGTCGTCATGGTTGCGCTCGGAGACACGGTTCGTGCCGGTGAATCCCCAATCGCGCGCCTTGCCGGCGAGGCGCCATGAGCGTCCCACGGGTCAAACGCGGCAAACGCGGCGAGACCATTCGTCGGGGTTTCTATGTGATTCCCTCCCTGTTCACGGTTGCGAACATGTTCTGCGGCTTCCTGTCGATCATCGAGTCGACGCGCGGGAATTTCGAGCGCTCGGCAGTTCTTCTCCTGGTTGCGATATTCGCAGACGTCCTCGACGGTCGGATCGCGCGCCTCACCGGGACTGCCACAGCATTTGGTGAAGCCTACGATTCGCTCGCCGACGTCGTCTCGTTTGGCGTGGCGCCAGCGCTTCTCGCGTACCAATGGGGACTTTCGGAGGTCCACCGCGTTGGGATGGCTGTGGCGTTTCTTTTCCTCGTAGCGGGCTCCATCCGCCTCGCCCGATTCAAGGTCAACACCAACAGCTCCTCTGACTTCATCGGTCTGCCAATTCCTGCAGGAGCGGGAGCCATCGCGATGCTGGTCTTGATGTCGCCCACCCCGGTGACCCACCCCGCCTTCATCCCTGTGGTTGTGGCGTTCGTCCTCGCCCTGTCGTTGCTCATGGTGTCCAACCTCCCCTACAAGAGCTTCAAAGGCGTCGATCTCCGCAAGAAATGGCCCGCACCGACCCTGTTCCTGATCGCGCTCGTCTTTTCGTTGGTCACATTGACCCCGCACGTGCTTTCGGTTCTTGCCGCAATCTACATTTTGTCCGCACCCGTTGTGGTTCTGACTCGACGCGCACACCGCCAACCACGAAAAACCGACCAAAACGAAAGTCACGAAGAGGCTACAGATGGCGCCGAACAAAATCCTGGTACTTGATCCGCTCACCCTCGCGGGACGCGAGTTCGTCAACACTGGAAATCTCCTCGATCGGCTGGGTCTTGAGTTTGACTTTCGGCACACCGCAGTCGACGACGAGGTTCAGGTTGCGGAGCTTTCGGGAGGACCCGCGCTGGTCCCTCCACTGGACTCAGCCGACGATCTCGAGGACCAGAACATCATTGTCGTGGCATCGGACAGTCAGGGTTCCCGGCACGATCACCTTCTGGAATTTCTCGATCGCAACCCCGATTCGCAGGTCGTCGATCTTGCCCGCCTCCCGTTTCTGAACGAGCTCACCTCGCCATCGGTCGGTCGGGGTGTCCCGGACTCCCGGCACGTGCGCGTCGCACATCCAGCTCTCGTGGTCACCTCCCGACTGGTTGATGCGCTCGCTCACTTTGGCGCCTTGAGAGGCACGTTGGCGATCGTCGACCCGGTGTCGATCTTTGGTCGCGACGCGGTCGAACTGCTCGCCGGCCAGTCGCGCCAGCGTCTCCAGGGATTGCCGGTGGAGGAGTTGATCTACGGTCACGCACGAGCGTTCAATATTATCGCGACTGACGGCTTCGAGCTCCAGGAGGAGGCTGCGCAGATCCTCCCGGACGTCCCCATGGCGGTGACCCAGAGCCTGTCCGGTGTTTTTCACGGACATCTCGCGTATCTGGGTCTGACCTTTGCCGACCGTGTTGATCCAGACGACGTACGGGATGCCTTGGCCCTCACCGATGGCATCGAGATCTCGGATCTTCCGGTCAGCCTCGACGCCGTCCCCGACCGGGATTTCGCTGTGATCACACCACCCGTGATGTCTCCGGACGACCGCCAGCTTGCCATGACCCTCATGGCCGATGGCCTGCGCGTCGGCGGGGCCCTGACCGCCATCAATATCATCGAAAACATGGTGTGAGCCGGATCGCAGCCCGGCCGTCGAGACATCTACGGCGGGATGGCGGAGATCCGGTATCATATCGGGGCTGGTTCGCCAGCAACAAGGAGGTCCTGACATGAGTAGTCCCCTGGAGTCCCTCGAACCCGCACTTCTGTGGCAACATTTCGACACCATCCGCAACACTCCGCGGCCCTCGAAACACGAAGAGAAGATCGTCGAAGAGGTCAAGAGCTGGGCCGCCGACCGTGGTTTCGAGGTTCTTCAAGACACGGCCGGGAGTCTGACGATCAAGGTCCCGGCCACACCGGGCCACGAAGAAGCGCCCATCGTGATCCTCCAGGGCCATCTCGACATGGTGTGCGAGAAGAACTCGGATGTGGAACACGATTTCATGACCGAGGGCATCGACGTCGAAGTCATCGGTGATTGGGTCCAGGCAAAGGGGACCACCCTCGGCGCCGACAACGGCATCGGAGTGGCGGCGGCAATGGCCATTGCTGACGATCCTGAGGTCGTCCACGGGCCACTCGAGCTGCTGTGCACGATCGACGAGGAGACCGGTCTGACCGGCGCCAAGGAGCTCGATCCGTCGATCGTCAGCGGCCGGATCATGCTCAACCTCGACAGCGAGGAGGATGGGGCGGTCTATATCGGGTGTGCCGGTGGCGCGGACTCGATCGCCATGCTCAAAACAGCGCGTCGCACCGCCTCGCTGGGTTCGGTGCCGGTCAAGGTCTCAGTGTCTGGACTCCGCGGCGGCCACTCGGGCCTCAACATCATTGAAAACCGCGGCAACGCCATCAAGCTCACAACCAGGGTCCTGCTGGCTGCCATCGAAGAGGGCATCGAGCTCGATCTCGTATCCATCGATGGTGGTGACAAACACAACGCCATCCCCCGCGAGGCCTTTGCGGTCTGCCGGATCGACAAAAGCCGGATCGGCGCGCTCGAGACCGTGGCCGAGGCCTGCGCAAAGGACTTCCGCGAGGAGTTCGGACCGACGGACCCCGGTCTCGCAGTGAGTGTTGACGAACTTGACGACGACGACACTCGCCGTTCCGTGCTCAACGTGCACGCCCGGGACCGTCTCCTTCGGGTCCTCGACGGGATCAGCCACGGGGTGCTCTCCATGTCGCGCGAGGTGCCCGGACTGGTGGAAACCTCCAACAAC
>JASJGQ010000397.1:0-14513 GCA_033791425.1 Acidobacteriota bacterium | reverse complement strand
ATCTCGTGCGCGGCGAGGCAGGTAGGGTGGAGATCCACCGGGTGGATCGCGTTGGCGCCCGCGATCGCCTCGAGCATGCGAATTTCGGTTGTCAGGTCGAGGCCGTAGCCCGACTTGGCCTCGATGGTCGTTGTGCCGTGGAGGAGAAACGTATCGAGCCGAGCCATCGTGGTGGCGAGGAGCTCGTCCCCGGTTGCGAGGCGAGTCGCACGGACGGTGGAGTTGATACCGCCACCGGAGCGTGCGATCTCCATATAAGACTCACCGCGGAGGCGGCGATCGAATTCGTCCTCCCTCGAACCCGCCCAAACAGGGTGGGTGTGCGGGTCGATGAAGGCGGGGAGGACACAGCCACCATCCGCCTCGAGGACCTCATCCGCGGGTTCGAAGCGTCGCCGGTGCTCTGATTCATCGCCGATAAACGAAATGACGCCATCCTCACAGCGTACGACCGCACCCGGGAAGATCTCGAGGTTTGAAAGTTCGCGGCCGCGGCGGGCCGTTGTGCCGGTCGGAGTGGCGACCTGGTTGGCGCCGCGGATAAGGAGGTTCATCCCCGATTCTCGGTGCCATCCTGAGCGCGACGTTGGAACGTCGCCAACTGCGGGGTCGATCGTTCCTCCCGTTCGCGATGCTGATCGTCCTGGACTAGCCCCTGGATGAGTTCGACCATGCGGTTGAGTTCGGCCCGAATCTCGCGACGGCGAATGCGGAGGTCGCCGATCACCCGCTCGATGTTCTGGACCCGGTCGTTGGATTCGTTGACCAGGCGTTCGGCGAGGGCGTGGCCCTCACTGACGATGCGCTGCCCCTCTCCCCGGGCCACCTCGATGGTGGTTTCAGCGGAACGTTGGGCGGCCACCAACGCTTCTTTGAGAGCGGACTCGCGCTCCCGGAACGCCTTCAATTCCTGTTCCATGTGATGAACCTGCTGCCGGAGCTCACTCCGCTCGCGCAGCATCTCCTCGACCACCCGGGCGAAGTCGGTGAGATACTCATGCACCTCAATCGGCGCATAGCCGTTCATCTTCTTTGAAAACTTCTTGCCGAGAATGTCCATGGGAGCGAACTCTGACATGGGCTTTCTCCTTTCCGACCTTCTATTATGACACGTTGGATCATCATCACCGGCAGAAAACTCCGCCGCGGTGGTACGGGATGGTGATCGCCTTCGTTATACTGGCGTCAATTACAGGGGGGGACGAACACGTGGCTGACGTTCAGCTGAGAGTTGACGAACTTTGGAAGACCTTTCACCCGGGTCTCTTCGAGGCCGATGTCGAGGTGCTCAAAGGTCTGACTCTCGAGGTGCGGCGCGGAGAGATCTTTGGTTTTCTGGGGCCCAACGGCGCCGGAAAGACCACCACCATCAAGGCCATCACCGAGATCATAGTTCCAGACTCGGGGACCATCACAATCTGCGGACACGACCACACCTCTTTCGAGGCAAAGAAGTGCATCGGATTCATGCCGGAAAACCCGTATGTCTATCGCCATCTCAAAGGTCGCGAGTACCTTCGGTTCTGTGGGGAGTTGCTCGATCTCCCGCGTTCGGGGATGGAGCAGAGGATCACGCGGGTCCTCGACGAGGTGGGGATGGCAACCCGAGCCGATCGTCCGATGGGTGCCTACTCGAAGGGGATGTTGCAACGGATCAGTCTTGCCCAGGCGCTACTCGGCGAGCCTAAGCTACTGGTCCTCGATGAGCCCATGAGTGGTCTCGATCCAGTCGGTCGCCGCGACGTCAGGGACATCATCCTGGCGCAGGCGAGGGCCGGCACAACGGTCTTCTTCTCGTCTCACATCATCCCCGATGTCGAGGCATTGTGTGACCGTGTGGCCATTGTTGTCGACGGTACGGTTCGAGCGGTGGGATCGGTCAGCGATCTGGTGCCGCACGAGACCAAGATTTTCGAGGTCACGTTTTCGGGGATGGATCTTGGCCGGATTTCGACCCCGCTGATGTCACATCACGTCCGTAGCGATGCGACCTGGGTGCGGGTTACTACCGAAAACCGGGACGCTTTAATCGAAGAACTCGACCGTGGTGGGGCACGACTTGCCAGCCTCAATCCGGTTCGCACCAATCTCGAGGATCTTCTCATGGAACACTATTCGGGGAGTGCGTCATGAGGGCGATTCGAGCGATTGCCGCCAACACATTTCGCGAGGCCGTCCGCGATCGCATCCTCTATCTCTTCGTCGGGTTTGCGATCGTCATGGTGGTCAGCACCAAGCTTTTCGGGATGCTCACGGTCGGCGATGAAACCAGGATCATCAAAGACATCGGTCTCGCTTCGATGCAGTTCTTCTCGATGTTGATTGCGGTGATGATGAGCATGATGCTGGTCAGCCGCGAAGTCGACAGCCGAACGGTCTATAACATTCTCGCCAAACCCGTACGCCGATGGCAGTTCTTGCTCGGAAAATACCTGGGTCTGGTCGCCATCGTCGGCGCCAACCTGGTGCTGATCACAGTCGTTCTCGTGGCCATGGTGTTGATATACAGCGGACAGTGGGACCCCATGCTGATCTTTGCTGCGGCGATGACCATGCTCGAAATGGCGGTGCTGGCCGCTTTTGCCATTCTCTTCGCGGTCCTGACCAAACCGATTCTAGGTTCGCTGATGACCCTCTCGGTGTTCGTCGTGGGGCACATGTCGGCGGATCTCTGGCTGCTCACCCGGCAACTCCCCGGCGCCTTCACGCGTGGGGTGATTGCAGTCATCTATTATCTCGTTCCCAACCTGGAGCGATTCGACTTCAAAACCGAGGTGGTCCACGATCTGCCGATTCCGATGGCGGCGGTGGGTTGGGCGGTTGTGTATGCCCTGGCCTTTGTCGTCGTGGCGTTGTTCCTCGCCAATCTTCGCTTCCGTTCGAAAGATCTCCGATGAGGCAAAGGCTCTTCCCGGTTGCGATCATCTTGGCAGTGCTTGCAGTGGCAGTGACCGCCGAATACCGGCTGGGGCGAATTCAGCGGGAAGATGCTCTGGGGAAAGACCTTCTCTATCTGCCGTCGCCCGAAATGCTCAAGATCTTGAGCGTCGGAAACCCCAACCTGGTGGCGGATGTCCTCTATATGTGGTCGATTCAGTACTACTCGGGTTTTCAGCCGTCCGAGAGGTTTCTCTACCTCGACGCCGTCTACAATCTCATTACCGATCTCGATCCCCAGTACTACGACGCCTATCGAATTGGTGCGCTCATCATGCAAATCCAGACCGGTGGTGACCAGCTGCAGCTGCAATCCACAGTGCAGCGTCTTTTTGACAAAGGCCTGCACAATTTGCCGGAAAGCTGGGAACTCGCTGAGGCGGCCGCGTGGGACATGTACATGCGTTTTAGAAATCGGAGGGCGGCTCTCCACTACGCAGAGATTGCCGCTCAGCGGCCCGATGCTCCACCGCGGATCAAGCGGATGGTCGGCGTCTGGCGCGATGCGAATAGCGCGTGGACAGTGGACGACTCGATTGCCTACTGGAGCAAGGCGCTCGACGAGGCGGTTGACGAGCGGGACCACGATGTTTGTCTTAGTAAGCTCTACGACGCCGTGGTGACCAAGAACAAGGAGGAACTCGAACCGCTATTGCGTTCCTATGCCAGCCGGTATGAGCGGTGCGCGAGTGACTGGCAGCAGCTGATCCGCGCAGGCTTGCTATCCAGGGAGCCCCTGGATTTCTTTGGCAATCCGTACGGAATTGATTCTGACCAATGTGCCCTGGTGGCTTTCAAACGGATCAAGGACCAGTAACCGACGCCGGCCCTCCAGCGAGGTAGGCTGCGACTGTTGCTGCACGGTGGTTGTCGGGTCCCGCGGCAAGCGCACGGTGTGCCTCGAGCGCGGCCAGGTGCCACAAGTCCGGGTCCTGACGCAACCGCCATTGCAGATCCTCGAGGTCGTCGGGTCGGATGACGGTGTACTCGTCGCGCGCGAGAAGGGCAGGATCTGCGTCGCTGCGGCGGACAAAGACCATGGCGATGTCGTCCCAGTAAACCAGGGCCCAATCGGTGCGGGGGAACCACTGGGCGGAAAAGCCGCGGAATTCGGGGCCCCCGCCGTCGGGGGGTGCCGCCCGGAGCGGTGCGTGATAGCGAACCAGCGCCGTATCGCAGCCGAAGTCCTCGAGGAGAGTGTTCCACCCCCGGACGTCGTTTCGTTGCAGGATGTCCCAAATGTCTCGCAATAGCTCTTCATGGATTTCGTTGCGGTCGTCCTGAAAGACCAGGCGATCAGGCACATAGCGTTCGATGAGAAAACCGCCGAAACGGACATCGTTGTAGAGCTGTGACCGTGGCAGGTCCTCTCGGTCGAGAAAATCACAAGCCGCTGTCGGATAGTAGCCATCGGCAAAGTTGAATCCGAAAACGGGCCAGGGAGAGGCGGCGATCGAAACGGCCAGCACCATGGCGGCCGCCACCGCGAGGGCCGTGGTGCGTCTTTGGCTGCGACCAGAGATGGCTGCCGCCCCCGCCAAAACCCGCCAGGTAGCGAGCGCTGGTGCCACCGCGAGCGGGAGGAGGACAAAAAAGAGCCCCAGATTTCGAATGTGGCGGAACGCAAGAGCCGCCGCCATTGCCAGGAGAGCCCACCGTGTCAGATGTCGTTCCCGCAATCCCATGACCACAACCGCGATCGCCAAAGCGACGTACAGCAAGGGCGTTTGGGCAAGAGTTGGCGACGCCCACTCAGGGTTTGGAATGTGGGGTTGATCGACCAGGTGTGCGAGCTTGAAGGGCACCTCGTAGAGCAACCAGCCGTAGGGGTTGATGACCAATGAAACGGCGGCAACCGCAACTGCGGCGAGGCCGCTGACCAAGGCCGCGGCTTGCCATCGTTGGCGAAAGACCTGTTGCGCGGCTTCGGCGACCAACATGCCTCCGAGAAGGAAAGGCACGACCAACGCGCCGCCGTGACTGTTGGCGCCGATCACCATGATGAGGGCGAGCCACGCCGACCATTTCCATGATTTCTGGTTTTCGCGGGTTAGAAAAAGCCAGCACGCGGCCGGCACGACCAGCAGCGTCACCAATTCCGGCCGGAGAAAGAACCGGGGACGGGCACCCACCACACAGACGAGCGACAGAAGCAGTGCCACGGGCGGCGACAGCCCGCTTCGTACCCCCACAAACAGAAGGAGGAGTGCAAGAGCGCCGATGGTGAGGGCGCGCAGAATGACCAGGGCCGGTTCGCCGCCCACCTGATGGGCGACGGCTGCACCCACCTGAAACAACCATTCATGATCGATCCACGGTGCCTGCCCCGAGGTGAAGGAAAAGGGGTCGGTATGGACAAAGGACCGATGATCGAGGATCCACCGGCCGCTGGCGAGGTGCCACCCGACGCTGGTGTTGGCGATTTGAAAAGTCCCGAGCAGGGCACCGGAGAGCACTGCCGTGAGGATGATCAGCGTCGGAAGACGGCCGCATTTGGTTGGGCGGGTGGAATGGACTTCCGCCGGAGTGCGTGGCGGTGGCTCGCCGACCATCACCGTGCCCGGCTCAATCCCCTTCAGCTTCCGTTGAGAGCGTGTATTTCTCCCACTCCGGCTCGAAGGCCAACGACTGAGTCGATGTCATGCGGTCGAGAAACACGATGCCATCGAGGTGGTCGTACTCGTGTTGGAGAACCCGGGCGTGAAAGCCATCCGCCGTCAGCGAGATCGGGTCTCCCTCGACGGTCCGCGCCTTGACCTTGAGCCGCCGGTATCGGGGTACCATGCCTCTCAGGCCGGGAATGGAAAGGCAGCCTTCCCACCCCTCCTCGACATCGTCCCCGACCGGTCGGATCTCGGGGTTGACGAGAACGGCGGGTGAGAGTTCGGGTTCGTCGTCGGTCTCCGGCACCCAATAGGTAAACAGTCGAATCCCCTCGGCCACCTGCGGCGCTGCGAGCCCGACACCATCTTCCTCGATCATCGTACGGACCATGTCCTGGCCGAGATCGGCCAGTCGCCCGCTGGCGAACCAATCCTCGGGCACCGGTTCGGCCACCGACCGCAGCTTTGGATGACCGAGACGGATGACCTCGAGAAGACGCGGGTCGGTGCTCATGAAATCAGCCGCAGCCTGAGCATCCACCGGAGCTGCAATCGCTGGTCGGCGCCGGCGCGTTGGGGTTGTTGACGACGAACCCTGCGCCGCGCTCATCTTCGACGAAGTCCACAGAGGATCCGTTCATGTGGGGCGCTGAGTTCTGGTCCACGAGGACCTTCAGGCCACCCTCTTCAACCAACGTGTCTCCGTCGCGCTGTTCGTCGAAGGTAAAGCCGTAGGCAAAACCCGAACAACCAACGCCCTCGATGAAGATCCGCAGCTCCTTGCCCTCGGCATCGGGCGTCTGAGCGGCAAACTCCTGGACTTTTTCAACTGCTTTTTCAGAAAATGAAATCATCGTCCCTCCTGTGACCCACAGCGGCTCCGTGGGCGTTCTATCATAACGTAATGATCAATACTGAGATTCCCGGAAATCCTATCCTTCACGCTCGCCCAACCAGCGTTCGGCTTCGATGGCCGCCATGCACCCCGTGCCCGCCGCGGTCACCGCCTGCCGATACACTGCGTCCTGAGCGTCGCCGCAGGCCCACACCCCTTCCATCGAAGTCCGGGTGGTGCCAGGCACGGTTCGGATATACCCGACATCGTCCATCTCGAGGGTGCCCTCGAAGATGGCGGTGTTGGGCTGATGGCCAATGGCAATGAAGACGCCGTTGGTCGGGTATTCCCGGAGATCGCCAGTCTTCGTGTCCTCGAGGAGCACACCGGTGACGCTGCTCTCGCGGGTGCCGAGGATCTCCTTGACGGATGAGTTCCACTCGAAGTGGATCTTGTCGTTGTCAAAGGCCCGCTTCTGCATGATCTTCGACGCCCGCAGTTCGTCACGGCGATGAACCACGGTGACCTTGGTGGCGAACTTGGTGAGGAAGATCGCCTCCTCCATCGCAGTGTCGCCGCCGCCGACCACGACAAGTTCCTTGTCGCGAAAGAAAAAACCGTCGCAGGTGGCGCAGGCCGAAACGCCATAACCCATAAGTTCGGTTTCCGAGGCAAGGCCCAGGAGCTTGGCGGACGCACCCGTGGAGACGATCGTTGCATCGGCCGTGAAAACCCCGTGGCTCTCGGTACGGGCCTCGTGGGGGTGTTTCGAAAAATCAACAGAAGCCACCTGGTCAAAAATAAAGCGCGTCCCGAAGCGCTCTGCCTGGGCCTTTGTGACCTGCATGAGTTCTGGACCCATGATGCCGTTCGGAAACCCGGGGTAGTTTTCCACCTCGGTAGTGATTGTGAGTTGGCCGCCGGGCTGCATGCCCTCGATGACAAGCGGTTCGAGCCCCGCTCGGGCAGCATAGATAGCAGCTGTGAGACCTGCCGGCCCAGAGCCGATGATCAGAACGTTGACGTGCTGTTCGGTCATGTGTTTCTCCTCAAATAGGGCGTCGGCAATCGCTCCGGACGGTCTGAGGTCCATGGATCAAGTGGCGAGGTCCAACAGTCATGGGTCCACCCTAGCGGTCGGACATTATACTGGTTCCGTCGTGGATGTATTTCGAAATTTGAGGTCGTCTGCTCCGCAACTGGCCTGTCTCTTGGTGGCCAGTAGGCTGGCCCTGCTTCTTGTGGGGTTGTTGTCGACCTGGCTGTTGCCCTCAGGGAGTGGGGTCCAGGGCGGGATTCCCATGTGGCACGAGCCAGCACCCCGCGCTCTCGAGATCTGGGCCCGATGGGATTCGGAGTGGTATCTGTTGATTGCGGAACGAGGGTACGAGGTGGGATCCCTTCGAACTCAGCACGGGCTGCAGACAGATCCAACAGCCACCGCGGGATTCCTTCCCCTGTATCCCCTGCTGATTCGACTCCTGGCCCCGGTTGTTGGGGGAGTTGGCGCTGGTCTGGTCATCTCCAACTTGGCGCTCATCGCCGTCATCGTGCTCCTATTTAGCCTGGTTCGGCTTGAATTTGACGGAGAAACGGGAAACGTAGCCGCGATAGCTTCGTGCGCGGCACTGTTGGCTTTTCCCTCGAGTTTCTTTTTGTCCGCGGTTTATGCCGAGTCGTTGTACCTGGCGCTGTCCCTCGGGGTCTTTCTCTGTGCACGCCAAGGTCGTCTTGCTGCCGCGGGCATGTTGGGCGGCCTGGCGACACTGACCCGGCCCTTCGGAGTTCTCCTCGTCATACCGATTCTCTTGGAATGGTGGCGGCAACGCCGAGACTGTGGGGCGGGCGTATGGTCGGTTTTCTGGGTGTTGCCGATCCCGGCTGCGTTGGCTGCTTTCATGCTTTTTTGTGCCAAGGCATTCGGTGATCCGTTGGCGCTGCTCCATCGTCAGGAACGATGGCGAGGAAGCCTCTCCGGGCCATGGCGTGCATTTCTCCATTGGTGGGAGGCTGGGCCGGTCGCCCACGGCTCCCACGGATCGACGTTGGAGTTGTTGGTAGCGGTTTGCTGCCTCATTGGTTTGGGCTTTATGATTCGGCGACTTCCGCTCTCCTACACCCTCTACACCGCTGCCGGGCTTGCGCTTGCTCTGAGTTCGACTCTCTGGTCTTTCTCACGGATTGCGCTGACCCTCTTCCCCTTTTTCATTCTCCTTGGAAGTTCTTGGGCGGCGGGGCGGCGTTGCGTGCCGACGCTCTATGCCTTCGTCGGAGTCACCACATCCGGTCTTCTGATGGTTCTTTTTGCGAACTGGTGGTGGGCGGGTTGAGGTTCGAGATCTAACGACTTTTGGCCGAGAACCGGGTGCGGCTGTAGACGAACCAATCGATCAATGACGCCAGCGGCACTGTAGCGAGAACCATGATGGGTATCAGGAACCGGTTCCCGAAATGCGAAGCCGCCCACTGTTCGTAGGTCGAAAAGAACAGAAATACCGACAAAAACGTGACGACAAGATAGAGAGCTGCACCGCGGTCTTTTCGAGCCAGGGGAATGAGACCAACCAGGGAAAGCAGAGTGATGGGAGAGGTAAAGAGGAGGCCGTGGGCAGGATCGACAATCTGGTCACGGACGCCCGCCATGATGGAACGGTCAAAATCCGAACGCTGCGAATGGACCAAGATCGTGTTTCCCTTGATCTGCGCCATGCGGTCGTACGAGGTCGTCAGTGGTGATCCAAAAAGATATGCGTTCAGGCAACACCAGAGGATCATCGGCCCAGCAAATCCCAGGGACAGAGCTGCCAGAGTCTTCTTCAGCGGGCGCCCGCAGATCAAAGGAATGCCCGGAATGGCAAAGAACAGTGAGAATTTAGAAATGGCGGCGATTCCGAGAAAGATGCCGGATAGCACGTGGCGAGTTCGATTGGGCGCCCGATCGGCGGGAAGCGCCACAAGGCCAGCCAGCAACATCAGACAGGAAAAGATATCCGGTGAAAAGTTCCAGGCGTAGTGAGGCAGGATTGTGGCGAACCCCGTCAGACAGGTCGCCAGGGACGCGCCCAAAGCCGAAGCAAATCTCCTTGTCAGTCGTAGCGTCAGAATGAGCAGCAACACAAGTTGCATCTGATTAAAAACGAGTGCCCCCGGCATGCCAAAAACGAAGATGAAGGGGATCGAAAAAATCGCCATCCAAATCGGGTGTTTCGGCACGAGACGCCCCTTTTGATCGAGGGCGACATCGTCAGAGTGCCGGCCCAGCGGTGGCGGCAGTTGGTTTGCCAGGTCGATATCCTGATCCTGGAGCAGGGAGACAGCAGTGTAGAAGTAGTACTGGCAATCACCACGCAGGTAGTGCCGGCCGTCGTACTGGTTGACGGCCACAACCAGATACACAAGCGCGGGCACGCCTACGGCCAGAATCGTCAACCACGCGGACCGCGCAGTTGACGTTGAGATCACGGGTCCGTTTTGTCGATCTATCTGATCATTCACGTCGCGTGACCCCCCGGGAGGTGATAGTACTATCGATACAGGGCGTGCCAGTTGAGTTTCCAGAATAGATTAATTGTGAAAATGATCCAGAAATCTCTGCTCGGATTCATGGTGTTGGCATTGGGGTCGATAGGTAGCGCCTCGGCAACGGACCAGAGCTCTATCGATATTTCCGAGTTGGCGAGGGCAGGCCGATGGGACAAGGCCCTTGAGGTCGCGTCGCGTCGTGGCGAGCAGTTGCCGCTCAACGCCTCCGAGGCGATGATCGCCGCTCATGCCGCCCGGGTTCTCGGCGACCTGCCAGCCGAAGTCGGGTTTTTGCGTCTGGCAGTCGCAGGCGGCAACAGCGATTTGGCCGCCCTCGCTGCCGTGCAGCTGGCGGCGGCTCTCGGGGGCGATGACCCCTCGGCAGCCGTCGATCTGGCGGTGCCGAATTTCCAGCGCAGCTCGCCACGGATGCTCCAGAAGTCTGCAACTGCGACGGTGACCGAAGTCGTTGAAAACGGGCTCGATCCGGATCTGCGGGCGACGGTCGAGGGAGCTGCTGCGACCCTCTCTCGGGGGCTTCGCCGCCAACTGGAGCTCGCCCTCGCCATGTCAGATGACCAGCAACTCCGAGCGAAGCTGGAAGGCCTCCTCGCGGCTTCGACTGCCGACCTCGTGGCACTCGAAGCCGCCGAAGTGCTTGAAGCGTTCAATCCTATGACGCCGCTCGAAAAATGGAGGGTCGCATCGACCTATTATCGTCACGCCCTGTATGACCGCGCGGTCCCACTTCTCGAAGAGCTGGTGGAGGCTCGCCAACCTTCCATCCCCCCAGATCAGGTGCGCTTCATCCTTGGGCGGTGTGCCTTTCGCCGTGCGAGGTGGGATGAGGCCATCGATTGGTACCAGAAGGCAATGGCGAGGGCTCCGACCGTTGATCGAAGGGCCGAGATCGAAGTCCATATCGGTCGGACCCGCGAACTTGCCGGTGATCTCGATGGTGCGGTGAACGCGGCGGTCAAGGCGGTCCGATTGAAAACCACCGACGATCGGCGGCTTTTTCTCGCTCGGCTCCGGCTCCGGCGGGGGGAACCGGAGCTGGCGGCACAAGGGATCGGCAGTTTGCGGGGGAGAACCGCGCGTGCCCAGGGCGATGTGATGTTGGCGCTCGATGCGATGCGAAGGGGTGATTTCGAAGGCGCACGAAATCGGCTGGCTCAGGTTCGCCGCCGCCCGTGGTCGTCCCCCGCGGCCGTGCTTGCGGCGCAACTCGCAAGGTCGAGCGGAGACTCCAGCGCGGTTGTCGAACTGTTGGAACGAGGAGCGCCTGGATTTGATGCATTCTGGGGCCAACAAGCACGGCTTCTGATGGCCACTCTGCCCCACGACGAGCTCGTGACGTGGCGTAGCAGCGCCCAGCGCGAAGTTGATAACGGGCAGGGTCGATCGAGCTGGCGGGCCTTGGGTCTGTGGGCCAAGCTGGAGCCCGACCCAGACCAACTCAACGGCATCCGAGGCCGTGTCGGCCCGGTGATCGAGGTTGGAGAAAGTTCTTCTGAGGGATGGTTCCGCCCTGGACTTGCCGGCGAGCTGTGGAACATTGGCCTCGAAACCGAAGCGGGACGATGGGATCCGAGCGGTTTTCCCAACACCAATGCCGTACGGTCCGCCTGGACCGCGGCTCGTTTTGCTGAATTCGACATGCCGTGGAATGCGGTGCGGATGGCGGATGGCGCGTGGCGGCAAGCGGGCTCCGAAGTCCCGATGGGGGCGTTCCCCGTAGAGTTTCAGAAAACCGCTTACCCCTTGCCGTATCAGCTGCAGGTCCGGGCAGCTGCGGACGCCGGTGGTGTCGATTGGAGCCTGCTTGCGGCGGTGGCGCGGGAGGAATCGCGGTGGAATCCGCGGGCGCTGTCGGTGGTCGGGGCCCGTGGTCTGGTCCAGTTGATGCCCGCGACCGCTCGTGCGGTCGCCGATCGCCTGGGGATGCCGCCACCGACCCCCGGTGACCTTTTCGATCCCCGCACGAGCCTGATGCTCGGTGCCGCCGAAATGGGGCGGCTGCTCGCGGAGTTCGGCGGTCGCCGCGCGCCGGCGGTCGCCGCCTATAACGCCGGCGAACACCAGGCCAAACTGTGGTTGGCACAATGCGGTGCAAACTGTAGTGACGACCTTTTTGTGGCCAACATTTCCTTTGGCGTGACCAGGAGCTACACCTCCACAGTCCTGGCGGGTGCGTTCATTTACTCAAGCCTGTACGGATCGAGCGACTCAGTGGCCGCGGTCAGCGACTGAAGCGGGTGACCTCCTGGCGTTCTTCGGCCCGAGTCAACCACCGCTCGATTTCCTCGTTGAGTTTCCGCTCGACGAGGAGCGCCCGCAACTGATCCTGGACGGCCGCAATTGGTGGAGGCGCTTCATCTGTGGTCGCGATCTCAGCCACCAGGAGTTCCTGATAGGCCGACTCGATCTCTTCCATTGAAACGGCAACGCGGGGACGCAGACGTTGTTCGACGTAGGCATCGACCGCGGCGATTCGGAGTGCAAGTTCCTCGAGATCGGGCCACGACAGTCCGTTGACGGACAAGTCGCGTTCGAGGATTTCGAATCCGCCACCGCGGGCCATGAGGGCGTCGCGAGCCGTCTGGGGCTCGAGTTCAAGCCGAAACAGGAGGCCGCTTTCCTCCAGGTCGCGGTATTCCACCTCGAGTCGAATCCTCGCGTCAAGCAAGTTTGAGCGATAGTCCTGTTCGGCCTCTGCCGAGCGTTCGACGAGGCGGACGAGGGCGGCCAGGGTCACGTCCGAGTAGAGAATCGGAGTGTTGCCGACCACAGCCAACACCTCTTCTACGACGCTGACCTGCGGTTGGTCTGCGACAGCGAAATGGCTGACAGCCATGAGGATGAGCGACAATCCGAGAGCCCGCATGCTGCTATCATAACAGCGTGGCGACAGTCGACAACTCTTCAGGAACCCTGTGGATCGTGGCCACTCCCATAGGCACCCTCGGCGATTTTTCGCCGCGAGCGCGGGAGGTTCTGCGTGATGTCGATGTGATCCTCGCCGAGGACACACGCAGGGCGCGGGCCCTGCTGTCGCACCTTGAACTGCCTGCGACGGGGCGAGTTCAGTCTCTGCACGAGCACAACGAGAAAAGCAAGATCGACGACATCGCGGCGAGATTGAAAAATGGAGACTCGATAGCCCTCGTCAGTGACGCCGGAACTCCGGTGTTGTCGGACCCCGGGTTCCTGCTCGTTCGCTCCGTCCGGCAAGCCGGCCTTGAGATCCGGAGTGTCCCCGGCCCCTCCTCCTTTACGGCGGCTCTCGCGGCATCGGGACAACCTCCGCTTCCAGTGACACTGTGCGGCTTTCTGCCCGGACGATCGGGACCGCGCTGCCGCCGAATCGACGAGTTGGCGGAAGGCCCGTGGACCCTTGTCATATTGCTGTCCCCCCATCGGCTCGGTCGAGAGCTTGCCGATCTCGCAAAAATTCTCGGGGCTCAGCGAGAGGCGACCCTGCTCGCGGAGATCAGCAAGCGTTTTGAAAGAGCGACGGTCGCGACCCTCGGTGAACTCGCAGTCTCGGCCGAGGTCGAGAAGCCACGGGGTGAGTACATCGTGGTCATCGGGCCTCCAAGCTCCACACGGTCCAGCGATGAGGCCGTTGATGTCACCGCTGTACGGGAGGCATATTCTCGGGCCGTCGACCGTGGCCTCGACCGGAGGGAAGCCATGAGGGAGACGGCAAGGGTTTTCGGCCTGCGACGTCGTGAGGTGTTCGATGCTCTCGAAAATACCGAGGGGCCCTGACACTCATTACGCCCCACCATTGTGGAGCATCGGTAGACAATTTGAGAGTGTTTAAAACCTGTGACCATGCACGGGCGGCAACAGCTTTCGCAGGTTCCGCTGTGTTACCCTGAACCAAATGTAGGGAGGTGGATCCATGTTCCGGCGAATCGGCGTTTGTCTCGGCATTGTTGTCGGTTTGGCGGGGCTCTTGAGCGGCTGCAGCAACAAGCCGATCGTGGGAATCATCCTGCCGACAACCGGTGCCGCGGCGTCTTACGGTGAGTCGATCGAGAGCGGTATTAACCTGGCCCTCGCCGATGCCCGAGGGCGCAACGAGCTCCCGGAAGGTTTCGAGGTCCTGTGGGCAGACAGTGGATCCGATTCCGGTCGTGCCGTGGCCGAATTGCGTCGGATGGTCAGCGAACAAGGGGTCAAGATGGTGATCGGTGGCGCCACCAGCGCCGAGGCGGCCGCTCTGATCCCCGTCCTCAATGAACTCCAAGTCGTGTGCCTGTCACCTTCCGCTTCAGCGCCGGGCCTGGCGCAGCAATCGAGGTACTTTTTCCGGATCTATCCATCCGACGAGCTTGAAGGCCACACTGCCGGGACCTTTGTGTTCGAACGTCTCAAACGGCGCAAAATCGTGATTTTTTCCGGGGATACCGAGTACACCCGCGGCATCAAGCCGGAGTTTCTCAAACAGTACGAAGAGGCGCTCGGCGGGGACATCGTTGACGACGTGGATCTTTCGGATGGCGACTGGGGTGCCCGCGCACAAAAAGCGATTTCCTCCGGTGACGTCGGTGCGGCCTACGTGATCGGTTATGCCGGAGAGATCCTCGAGGTCGTCCGGTTCCTAC
>JASJGQ010000396.1:0-22808 GCA_033791425.1 Acidobacteriota bacterium | reverse complement strand
GTCTGGTTTTCAGGACCGCTGACGTCCAGATCGGCGGACCGCCAGAGGAGGGAAACGACGCCCTCGAACGACTTGCTGCTGTAGCTCGCGATCAAGCGTGTGGTGGGGACGCTGTCCATCTCCTCGACCACGTTTGAGCTGATGTTCGCGAGCTCGTCGGGGTCGCCGCCGACCGCGCCGTCGCCGGTTGCGAACGGCCGGTTCTTCCGGGTGTAGGTGGCGAGGGACTGTTCGAATTCCAACCGTACCGGCAAGGTGCGCGTGGCCAATCGCAGGGTCCACTCGTGCATGGCCTCGTCGAAGTTGATGCCGACGGGATAGATTTCATTGAGACCGTAGACGGTGCGGTGCGCAGTCCCTTCTCGATCAACCGCGCGGTAGCCGAGGGTGATCTGGAGAGGCCTCCAGGCGTCGATGACGATGCCGCCGCCGAACCGGGTGATCTCCCAGTCGTCCTGCTGCAGGGCGAAATCGCTCCCGGCGAGGTTGAAGAACGACGCCCGTCTGTCGTAGTCGAAGAACAGACCAAAACCGGTGCCGAATTCGAGACTGAGGCGGGCCGCCTCTGAGGGGTTGGCGTCGCCGAAACCCCAGGCATCGAGGGTGAATTTGGAGATTCCACCGTCTCCGGTGTAGAGCAGGTTGAGGTCCTCCAGATAGAAGCCCTCCTGAAGATCGAATTGGCTGCGGAACGCATCCTCGTTGCCGTCAACATCCTGCAAGAGATAGGCAGCGCCGATGTTGCCGCTCCAATCCTGTGCGCCAACCGGTGAGGCGGCTGCAAGAGCGACCACGACTGGGAATAGGAACCATTTCATACGATGCATGAAGCTTCCCTTCGCCGCTGCGGAATAGGTGATGCTGCGGTGTCAGAGTCCGTGGCTGCTGACCTATCGTGTTGAGAGCTGGAGGAGGCGGGTCCGTCGGGGCGGTGGACATTGTGAAGTCTCAACAATTGCATGACTGATACATCATGGAATGATCGAGTTCTGCTGTCAACGACTTTAAGAACATTTACAAACGGTGATTTAGTTATGTAAAAACCCCCTACCTGGCGGGCCCGATGGAGTTTCTGTGACAATCCCATGACTGTTGGAGAATGAACGAGCGTTGTTTGATTGTCAACTCAATCGTGCAAGTTCCCAGAGGGTTTCGCGGCGAGGGTTTGACCCGTAGAGCTATCGTCAAGATATTGTCGGACGCGGGCTATCATTTCCATGAAATAATCTCATCCGTGGGTCTATTTTGAGACTGCATCGCTGATTTCCGATGGCGCGGACCGCAGCCTTGGCGCATTGAGTCCGGAAATACTTGCGCCCGAACCGCCGCCGGGTCAGACTGGCGATCGTGGCAAGGAAATCACAGGTTCTCGTTGTATCGGTAGTGGTGGCGATCATCCTTATCGCTGTGCTGGCGGTGTTGCTGCGGGGCAGTTTGCGGTGCGGCGGTTTTGCCGGGCCGGAGGTCACCCTCGCTGAGCTTCCGCCCGCGGCCGCCGAAGGTACGCTTCGGATCGTCTCGTGGAATGTTCGAAACTTCCCGCTCGACGAGCGCCCGCAGGATTCCGACCTCGGCTATTCGCGTCGTACCAATATCTGCGATCTGCAAACGGTCCTAGCCGGTTTGGACGCCGATATTCTGGCGCTGCAGGAGGTCAACGACACCCGCCGCTTCCCGCCGATTCTCAAACGTGCCGTTCAAGGTCGGCAAATGGGCGTCCGTTTCTCAGCGGGAGGCGGGCGCTTCGGCCAGCACCTCGCTATCGCCTGGGACGTCGATGTGCTCGAACTTCTGGGTGAGCCGGTGGACGTGACCGCGACGATCTTCGAGGATGGGATGCGCCCAGCCTTCGCCGCTTCCTTTCGCAGCCGCCGATCAGAAGGGGTCGACTTTACGGTGATCGTGGTTCATCTGGAGTCCGGCCCGCGAAACTTCGGCGACCGGAGGCGCCAGAACCGCGCCCTGGCCGAGTGGATCGATGCTTGGGTGGAGGCGACAGGCGATCCGGATGTGATCCTGCTCGGCGACTTCAACTCGACCGGGTCACCGCGCGGCGGGCTCGAGGGCGAATTGCAGTCGATGGAGACGATTCTTGGACGCGCCGGTCTGCGGTTGCTGCAGAACCGGACGGGCTGTAGCTCCTACTGGGAGGGCGGCGGCGATCGCGACGGGGTGCAGAAGGCGTCGCTCCTCGACCACGTCTTCCTCGGTGGCTTCGCCTCCGACGAACCGGTGGTCCCGATCCAGTCGTGGCTCCACTGCGCGAGGCTCGAGTGCGCTGATCTCATCTCACGGCCGGGGGCCGAGGACGGAACGTTCTGGGATGTCTCCGATCACTGCCCGCTGACCTTCGAGATCCGCGACGCGGATCTCGAAGGTCAGAATGAAGAATGAAGAATTAGGAATTAGGATTTAGGAATTTGGAATGCCAGCCACCGACCCACGGCAATCCACGAACCGGGGAAAGGTGGGTTTGGAATTCCTAATTCCTAATTCCTAACTCCTCATTCATCTGTATGATGGCCGCGACAGTTGAAATGACGACTCATCGACGCTTCCCCATCGATCGTGCCGTGCGCGAGTTCCATATCTCGCGGGCCATGCGCGATGCCTACGATCTGCCCGATGCCCTGTTTTCGGTGACCGGCAACATCGTTTTTGCGGATTTTCGTGCCGCCCGTGAGCTCGCCCACCGACTCAATGAGCGGCGCGATGTCCACCACCATCCGGAGCGGGCGGTGCGCGCGAGCCGTCTCTACGCTGTGGGACTGATCGACGAGGTGCTCCATCTCGTTGTGGCCCGGCATCGCCAACTCCGGGCCCCGCATCTGTGGGCGCAGGCCTCAACGCTGCTTTCCAGAGATCTAGGGGCGGAACGGTTGGATCGCGTGCTCGGAAAATTCGTCGACGAGTTTCCTCCGACCGAGGTTTACCGTGGAGAGATCGAGGCGGATGCGTATCTGACCGGAACGACCGATGGGATCCCGCATCGCGAGGTCGCGCTCGAAGAGATGGTGCTCCTGTGGTTGGCCAACAACAACCCGGCTTTCGCCGATTTTCGCGAACTTTTCGACGACGCAGCGCTTCGCCTCGACACAGATTATGAGGAGGCGTTGCAGCATATCGAGACGATCCTCGGTGGTTCGGCAACCGGTGGCCAGGGCGGGGGAGAGACCCTTCTCGATCGGTTGTACGCCCCGATGCGGGCCGCACCGACTTCGCTCGAAGGTCAATTGGCCTTTATCCGCGCCACCTGGACAGAGCTGCTCGGCACCGAGCTGCACCGGGTCCTTGGGAGCCTCGATTTCATCACCGAGGAAGCTCGGGTGTTTTTTCCTCCGGGAGCCGATCCGGGTCCGGGTCCGCTCGAGCCTCCGGACTTTGCGGCGCTCTACGACGAGGTTGAGAATTACTCGGCCGACCTCGATTGGATGCCGAAACTGGTTCTGCTGGCCAAGAACGCACACGTCTGGCTCGCCCAGCTGAGTCAAAAGTACGGTCGCGAGATCACCACCCTCGATGGTGTCCCGGATGCAGAATTGGCGGAATTGGCCAACTGGGGGATCACGGGGCTGTGGCTGATCGGTGTTTGGGAGCGCAGCCGTGCCTCTGAGCGGATCAAGAGGAGGATGGGCGACGAGGACGCGGTGGCCTCAGCCTATTCGCTCGAAGACTACCGTATCGCCGACGCCCTCGGTGGGGAAACAGCCTACGACGAGCTCCGGGCCCGGGCGTGGGGCCACGGTATTCGGCTTTCCACGGACATGGTCCCCAATCACATGGGCCTCGATTCGCAGTGGGTCGTCAACCATCCCGATTGGTTCGTGTCGCTGGATCGCTCGCCCTATCCCTCCTACACATTTCACGGTCCTGATCTATCGGATGATGACCGGGTCGGCATTTTCATCGAGGACAAGTACTGGTCCAAAGAGGACGCCGCCGTCGTTTTCAAACGGCTCGACCGCCACACCGGAAGCGAGCGGTTCATCTACCACGGGAACGACGGCACCTCGATGCCGTGGAACGACACCGCCCAGCTCGATTACACCAGGGCCGAGGTTCGGGAAGCCGTGATCCAGACCATCCTCGCAGTGGCCCGTCGGTCGCCGGTGATCCGGTTCGACGCCGCCATGACCCTCACCCGTCAGAATTACCACCGCCTGTGGTTCCCGGAGCCGGGGGCCGCCGGCGCGGTTCCGTCGCGTGCGGAGTTCGGCATGTCGCGGGCGGAATTCGACGCGGTGATGCCGCATGAGTTCTGGCGCGAGGTGGTGGACAGAGTCGCGGCCGAGGCACCCGACACGCTGCTGTTGGCGGAGGCGTTCTGGTTGCTCGAGGGTTATTTCGTTCGCACGCTCGGGATGCATCGGGTCTACAACTCGGCCTTCATGCATATGCTGCGCGATGAACGCAACGCTGAGTACCGGCAGCTGATGCGTACGACCCTCGAGTTCGATCCACAGATTCTCAAGCGTTATGTCAACTTCATGTCCAACCCGGACGAAAGGACCGCCGTCGACCAGTTTGGGACCGGCGACAAGTATTTCGGGGTGGCGACGTTGATGGCCACCATGCCCGGCCTCCCCATGTTCGGCCACGGCCAGGTCGAGGGCCTCGCCGAAAAGTACGGCATGGAATTCCGGAGACCGCGGTGGGAGGAGACCGCCGACGAGGGATTGGTGGTTCGCCACCACCGGCAGCTCTTCCCGTTGTTGCGCCGGCGCCGACAGTTCGCGGAGGTCGACCGGTTCTTTCTTTACGATTTAGAGGGCGACGACGGGTCAGTCGACGAAAATGTCTTTGCGTACTCAAACGAGGTGGATGGCCAGCGCAGCCTGGTGATCTTCAACAATCGATACGGCGACACCTGCGGCCGGATTCGCCTCTCAACCGGAGTGGCCGACAACCCCGGGGATTCTGACATCGTGCTGGTGCGAACGACGCTCGGCGACGGGCTTCGTCTTCCGGAGAGTGGCGATGCGTTTCTGGTGATGCGAGACGCCATAACCAGTCTCGAACATGTCATGTCCTGCAGCCGGCTTCGCCACGACGGTTTGCAGCTCGATCTCGGGGCCTACCGACTCCACTGTTTCATCAATCTGCGCGAGGTGGTGTCGGATGCAGAACATCCGTGGGCGGAGCTCGCCACAGAGCTCGACGGCCGCGGCGTTCGAAGTGTGGACGAATTACTGGGCGTGCGGGTCGCCGCCCCTATTCACGATCCTATCCGGCGGCTCCTCGAGGTCTCGCTTCTCCGCGACCTCGCCGACCCGGAGAGTGCGGAGGGCGCCGTTGCTCTTTTGCGCAAAACCGCGGCCGGCGAAGTGGATGCCCTCGTCGCGGCGGCGGCGGAACGGGTGGGGTCCGAAGGTCCCCTCTCCGCCATCGAAGCGGCGTTGCTCACCGACCTTGAAGGTGTCATGGCCCTCGCCTCGCTGGGAAGCGAAAACTCTGAGGGTGGCCCCGGTGATGATGACTCGCCCTTGGCTTTGCTTCGTCTAGCCCTGGCCCAGCCCGAACGATGGGATGCGGTCCTGATGTGGATCGTGACCCGTCACCTGGGCCGCATTCAGGGTCCAGGTCGGGATGGCAAGAGTGTTCGTGAGCTCTATGTGGACTGGCACCTCGGGTATCTTTTGGCCGAGGTGGCGCAGCAGCTCGGCGTGTCCGGAGATTCGGCTCGCGCCATCGCGGACGCCGTGGAGTTGATGATCGCTTCTAATGACCTCTTCGCAGAGATGCCAACCTCGGGGCGCTACCTCGCACCTCTGTTTGAAGACCCGGCTGGGCGTCGTTTTCTTGCGATCAACACCCACGAGGACGTCGAGTGGTTCAACCGCGAGCGGTTTGTGGATCTGGTTGAAGGACTCTGTACCGTGATCTCAGTCCGCTCGGTGACGGGGAATGCTGCGGACGCGCTTGACGGGGTGGCCCTTGCGCGCGAAGGGGCAGGTGAACTGATGGCCGCTGCACAAGCGGCGGAATTCAAGGTGCTGGAATTCCTGGCGGATCCGGACACCGGCACGGACGCGGAGACGGGAAGGACGACCGATCGGTCCGATCGGACGGAGTAATGGGTCGGCGTTTGCTCTTGCGCCCTCTGCCTCTCTTCCTCGTCTTTGTTTTTGGGGCGGTCGCGGTGGTCGATCTGGTGCATACTCTAAGCAATGATGCGCTGCCGCCCCCGGTCGTCCTGCAACCTGGAGCGGTTGAATTCGAAGCCTGGGAACCGGTGATCGATCTCCGCAGCGACGGGCAGGTCCGGGACATCGGGTTCCTGCCTGCTCCGGTGCTGGCCGGTGGTCTGTGGTCCGAGGCTGATGCAGCCGGCACGTGGATTCTCGGTCACGGTGCCGAACTCGCGCTGGATCTGGTCCGCGGCGGCCAGCGGGTCGTGGTCTTCGAGGGCCGCCCGGCGGCGGGAAAGCGCCCGGTGCGCGCGGTCGGAATCTCAGTCAACGGCGTCGATTGCGGTACTGCGAAGCTGCACCAGGGTTGGCAACGGTGGAGCGTGGCCGTGCCGGAGGGTGGGTTGCGCGACGGTCTGAACTCGATTGTGTTTCGCGTCCCGGACCGGGCATCGGTCCGGAGACCACGGCGGGCCCTCCAGTTGCGGCGGGTGGAGCTCCGTTTTGATTTGGCCCTGGATACAGGTGCATCGAGTCAGGAGCCCCTCGACATTGACTTCGAGGCGCAGCGGATATTGATGCGGACGCCCGGGGTGCTCGAGGCTCGGTTCATGGTCGACGATCGGGTCGACGCCTTGCGCATGAGATATCGGTTTCGCAGCCCTGAAGGCACGGTCGAAATGACGGTGGCCCGGCCGCAGGGTGGGGGCGTCGGGCGTGACGCCGAGATTCGTCAGGTGCTCTCCGCATCCGCGCAGGGGGTCGAGCGCATTCGGGTGCCGCTCCACGGTCGTCGAGGTGAGTTTGTGTTGCGACTGGCAGCCGAACCGTGGGAAGGTCAGGCCCTTTTCGACATCCGGTCAGTGGAGTTGGTCACTGAGAGGAATCGGTCGGGTTTCGGGGACGGTCACCGGCGCTGAGCCTGTCGTCCGAGTCGGGCGGGGTGACATCGCGGGGCGGCGTCACATCGTCCTTGCGGGTGGTCAACGTCGCCGCCAAAAAGGTCAGCATGGCGAGCATCAATTCGTCGACCAGCGGAATCGGGTCGGGAATCACCAGATCGACCAGAAACAACCCACCGAGGATCAAGAACAGGTACGGGTAACGCAGCCGCGGCAGGAAACGTTGAATGAATGCGGTGAGCGGAGAAGTTCGTACTGGTGTGTTCTTCATATGCCTTCCTACTCGGTCGGACAGCATTTGTTCCCGCTGCCTCAGGAGCCTCTCGGTTTATAGCTGGAGTAGGCCTCCACCTTTCCGGACAGCCCACTCAGCCTGACGACCAGCACCTGACCGTGTGGCGTTCCCTTGATCCACTTCTGTGCCTTGTCCTGGAGGCGTCGTCTCTCCGCCCCCTCGAGTTTGATCCCCTGTTTGGCGAAGAACTCGTCGACCATGTTCATGGCTTCGGGGGTGAGCTCGGTGACGCCACGAATGATCTGCACGAGCGGGCGGGATGGAACGTTGTCGAGAATGAGCCGGGCGCTCATGTCGACCTCGGCCACGGGCCCGAGATCTCCGCTGATCGGTGGTTCCGATTCCGCAACGGCGGCGGGTGCCGGCCCCAGCAGTTGTTCGATGGCCTCGATCGCGCCGGCCAGTGAGGTCTGAAGAATCTCGACTGACTGGTCCGATCCCTCCGGGAGCGTAGCCCCGTCGTGGGCTGAAAACCACCCGCAAAGCTGGAGGATGAAGTCAGCGAACTTGTTCAACCTCGGGGCCGCGACTCGACTTGAAGGCTCGAGCTTGGCCGGTTGGCGAATCTCGATCTGACCCGATTCTTCTGAATCGGTCAGATCGGAGATGACGGTGGCCAGGGATCGAGAGGCGTTGGCGAACGAGGTTGCAGCTTCCTCGGCATCGGAAGCAAGCATCCAATCTCGACGTTCGCCAATGAACTCGGACAGCCTCTGGACATTGCGAGAGGCCTTTTCGAGTTCTTCTACGGTGATCTGTCCACTCATTGCGCCACCCAACAATCCTATGGGAGGGCATTCTATCTGAAATCACCCGTGGGCGTACGGTACTCGTGAGATGTGCGAAGATGCGGCGGGCCGGAGAAATGCAACTGACGATCACAGCACCCGATGATTGGCACCTTCACTTGAGGGACGGTCTGGCAATGGCGGACGTGGTCGCGCACTCGGCGCGCACCTTTGACCGGGCGGTTATCATGCCCAACCTGGTGCCGCCTGTGACGACCACCGATCAGGCCGTTGCCTACCGCGAACGGATCGTGCAGGCCCTCCCCGGGGAGTCGGCCTTTGATCCGCTGATGACCCTGTATCTCACCGACCTGACCTCGCCGGCCGAGATCGAGAGAGCCGCGGCGAGCGGTGCGGTTGGAGCGGTCAAGCTCTACCCCGCCGGTGCGACGACCAACTCGGAAGCCGGAGTGACGAACCTCGAGACGATTGCCCCGGCCCTCGAAACGATGGTTGGTCTGGGCGTCCCGCTTCTGGTCCACGGTGAGGTGACCGACCCTGCGATCGATATCTTTGACCGAGAGAGGGTCTTCATCTCGAGGGTGCTCGGTCCGCTGGTCGATCGCTGGCCGGGGCTCAAGGTGGTGTTTGAACACATCACCACGGCCGAGGCCGTCGAGTGGGTCCTGCGGGCGCCACCGGCGGTTGCTGCGACGATCACGCCACACCACCTCTTGTACGACCGCAACGCCCTGTTCAGCGGGGGCATCGGGCCCCACTTCTATTGCCTGCCGGTGCTCAAACGCGACATCCACCGGGAGGCCCTCGTGTGGGCCGCGACCAGCGGCAGCCCGCGGTTTTTTCTGGGCACCGACAGCGCCCCCCACGCGCGTCACACCAAAGAGGCACCTCGCGGGTGTGCAGGGATTTTCTCTGCCCACGCCGCCATCGAGCTCTACGCCGAGGTCTTCGAAAACGCGGGCGCGCTCGATCGCCTCGAAGCATTCGCGTCGCACCACGGCGCCGATTTCTATGGTCTGCCGAGAAACCGCGGTACCATCACGCTTTCTCGAGAAGATTGGGTGGTGCCCGAAGTCTATGCCTTCGGGGAGCACGAGGTCGTGCCTTTACGAGCCGGTGAAACTCTGAGCTGGCGCGTGGCGGGGACGACGATTCCGGAGTAGATTCTGAAATTCGAACTGGCGCCGCGCCGCCGATGGTGAGGCGGCGCCGCGTGATGGAGAGGAGAAGCGCAACATCATGGCCAACGTCAAAAAGCATCGTGGAACGATCGGCATCCTGACAGGAGGGGGCGACGTGCCGGGGCTCAACCCGGCGATTCGGGCGGCCACCGTCCGCGCCATCCGGGAGGGCTACAGGGTGTTGGGGATTCGACGCGGATGGGCGGGTCTGATCGAGATCGACCGTGGGAAAAAGAACGGTTCCGACTATGTGATGGATCTCACCGAAGAGGTCGTCAACAAGGTCGGTCGGACCGGCGGCACCTTTCTCCACAGCTCTCGCACGCGACCGTCGCACGTCCCGCAGACGGCTTTGCCCGACCACCTTCGCGAGACTTACACCGATGACGTCAACGATCTCACAAAGGAAGTTCTGGCCAACCTCGAATACCTCGGGATCGATACCATGATCCCGATTGGCGGCGACGACACCCTGTCCTACGGTGTCCATCTCCACAATCTGGGGGTTCCGGTGATTGCGATTCCCAAGACGATGGACAACGACGTGCCGGGGACCGATTACTGCATCGGGTTTTCCACCTGCGTCACCCGGACCATTGCCATGACCCATGCCCTGCGGACGTCGGCGGGCAGCCACGAACGCTTTCTCGTGATCGAGGTCTTCGGCCGCTATGCTGGTTATACCGCCCTGTTGCCGACCATGGCCGGCGCCGCCCACCGCTGCGTCATCCCGGAACATACCTTTGACATCCGCAATCTGTGTGAGCGGCTTTCAAAGGACAGAAGAGAAAACCCCTCCAACTACTCAGTGGTGCTGGTGTCCGAAGGGGCGACCTTCACCGGACAGGGCGACATGGTGTTCGAGGACGAAGAAAAGGACATGTTTGGCCACAAGAAGCTCGGCGGCATCGGCGACCGGGTGGCTCGGGCCCTCCGTGAGCTCTCGCCCGAGTACAACAACGGCCACCGAATCAACGTGATCAACCAACGGTTGGGTTATCTGGTGCGTTCGGGCGACCCGGATGCCCTCGACTCGGTGGTTCCCATGGCCTTTGGCAATCTGGCCATGGATCTGATTCTGGAAGGCAAGGCGGGGCGCCTGATCAATATTCGCAACGGCCGCTACGACGACGTGCCCATCGACGTTGTGACCAGCCGCAAAAAGGTGGTCGATGTCGAAAAGTTCTACAACACCGAACGGCTGCGCCCCAAGTACACCCGATTCGAGGGCGCGCCGGTGTTTATCATGACATCTGACTACTGAGTTTTGAGTGTTCAGTTTTTAGTTTTGAGTTCCCGATCACTCCACCTGGTTGGATAGCCGTTGCCTGATGGACAACTCAAAACTAAGAACTCACAACTCACAACTCGAACTTCGTTCTGGAGGACGACATGAGACTTTTACATACGATGATCCGCGTTGGCGATCTCGATCGATCGATCGCGTTCTACACCGAGGCGCTGGGGATGGAACTCCTGCGCAAACACGACTATCCCGAGGGGAAGTTCACCCTCGCCTTTCTCGGCTACGGCGATGAGAATTCGACCGCGGTGATCGAGTTGACCCACAACTGGGACACTTCGGAATACGACCTCGGCAACGGTTTCGGCCACATTGCGATCGGCGCCGACGATATCGTCGGGGCGTGCGAGAGAGTTCGTGAGTACGGCGGCCAGGTGACCCGCGAGCCCGGACCGATGAAGCACGGCACCACGGTGATCGCATTCGTCAAGGACCCCGACGGGTATGTCATCGAGTTCATCAAAAAGAAGTAGGAATCAGGAATTAGGAATTAGGAATTAGGAATGCCATCCACTTGCCCGCGACAGCTTGTGGGGAGAAGGCCAGAAATTCCTCATTCCTCATTTTGAATTCAGCTCGCTGCTTGTCGGCGAGCGTGCGTCCGTGTAGTGTTCGCTCATGATCGAGATTGGAACGACCCAAACCCTCACCGCCACCTGTGCGCGTGGTCTGGAGCGCGTCCTGGCCGACGAACTTCGCGTCCTCGGCGCCGAGGCCGTCGCGCCCGATCGCGGGTCGGTGCTGTTTGCCGGCGATCTCAGGACCGTCTACAACGTCAATATCCGTCTCCGCACGGCGATGCGGGTGCTGGTGCCACTGGTGCGCGGCCAGGTGACGAACCGTGAAGGGCTCTACGAGTTGGCCGCATCTGTGGTCTGGAAAGAGGTCCTTGGCAGCGGCCAGACCTTTGCCGTCGAGGTAGTGGGCAAACATCGTTCGTTCCGCAACACGACGTTTGCCGGCCAGGTGGTCAAGGACGCTGTCGTGGATCGTCTGCGGACGGCCGGCGGCGGGCGCCCGAACGTGGATCGCGACAACCCCGACATCCGTCTTCACCTCCGGCTCGTGGAGGACGGACCGTCGACCTTGAGCCTCGATTCCAGCGGCGAGCCCCTGTCGCACCGCGGCTACCGGCCGCGCGGGGGGCCGGCGCCGCTCGCCGAAACGCTGGCCGCCGGGATCCTCCTGCTGGCCGATTACGATGGGTCAGAGCCGTTGCTCGATCCCATGTGCGGCACCGGCACCTTTGCCGTGGAAGCCGCCCTGATCGCTACCCGAACTCCGCCCGGCCTGCACCGCTCGTTCGCCTTCGAGCGCTGGCCTGTCCACAGCCTGCTGAACTTCGAAGAGGTCCAGCGCGAGGCCAGCCACGGCCACCGGGAGGCCCCGCAGCCCATCGTTGCTCGGGACCGCGCGGACAGAGCCTTGCGGGCCACCCATAGGAATCTCAAGGCTGCCTGGATGGACAGTTGGGTCGAGCTCGAGCAGCGGGATGCCCTCGACCTCCAGCTGCCGTGGGGGTCCGGCGGGATGATCGTTGCCAACCCGCCCTATGGCAAACGGGTCGGCGAGGTCGAAAAGCTCTTCGGGCTCTATCGGCGTTTTGGTGACAGCCTCAAAAATCAGGCCGTCGGCACCACGGCGTGGGTCCTCGCCGGCGAGCCGAGGCTGGCAAAGAGCATTGGTCTCAAGGCCGCCCGCAAGATCCCGCTCTTCAACGGGCCGATCGAGTGCCGTCTCCTGAAGTTCGAGATGTACGAGGGCACCAGGAAGCACAAGGCGGCGACGTCGCAAAGTTCTTAGTTTTGAGTTTTTAATTTTGAGTTCCAACCCCAGAGATGTCCGGGTGCTGGGATGAAGACTAAAAACTAAGAACTAAGAACTCAAAACTTCGAGCTCGTCTTCGAGCCTGCTGACCAGGCTGTCCATCTCCTTGACCAAGGCCTCGGTCGGTTCCGTGGTCGTGAAGTCGACCCCCGCCTTCTGGAGCTGCGTGATCGGGTGATCGTTGCCGCCTGAACGGAGCAGCTCGAGGTATCGGGTCACGGTCTCGGCCCGGTCCTCCTGATCGCCTTCGGTCATCCTCCTGTGGAGCAGGGTGGCCGCGGCCTTCGAGGTCGCGTACTGGTAGACGTAATAGGGCGAGCCGTAGAAATGGGGTATCCGTGACCAGGTGTTGCGGTACCACTCCTGGTCGTCGAGGGCGTCGCCGAAGAAGGCCGCAAGGCACTCGAGATAGATCGTTTGCAACACCTCGGCGGTGATCGGACGCCCTGCCTCGACTTCGCGGTGGGCGCGCAGTTCAAAATCGGCGAACAGCGCCTGGCGGTAAAAGCCGGCCGCGATGTCATCGATGGCGTGCTGGAGGAGGGCGACCCGCCGCTCCGGGTCTGTTTCCTCGGCCAAGAGCCGGTCGAGGAAGAGCGACTCGTTGGTCATGGAGGCCACTTCGGCAACAAAGATCGTGTATTCCGAAGTGGCGAAGGGCTGGCTCTCGTGCGACAGCACGGTGTGCATGGTGTGGCCCATCTCGTGTGCGACGGTAAAAGCATCGTTGAGAGTGTCGGCGTAGTTGAGCAGCATATAGGGGTGGACCCCGTAGACACCGGCCGAGAAGGCGCCCGAGCGCTTGCCCTCGTTTTCATAGACGTCGATCCAGCGATCATCGAAGGCGCGCTGAACAGTGTTTTGATAGCCCGTGCCGAAGACCTCCACCGATTCGACCAGCAGCCGGCTGATCTCATCGTAGGGGAGTGGCCACTCGACGTCGACGAGCGGCAGATAGGCGTCAAAATAGCGATAGCGCTCGAGGCCCAGGGCCCGTCTCCGGAGGCGGTTATAGCGCTGCAGAGCTCCGCTGCCGTCACGGGCGGTTGCGACGAGGTTCTCGACGACCGACGGCGGGATATTGTCGTCATCCAGCTTGGCCTCGAGGGCGGAAGCATAGCGCCGCGACCGGGCGATGAACCAGTCCTTCTGGAGGACGCCGTTATAGATGGCGGCAAAGGTGTTGGGCGAGCCGTCGTAGACGCTGAAATGGGCCTTGAAGAGCTTTTCGCGGTCGGCCTGCAATCGCTGCGAGTGCAGCCCCTGCGAGTAGTTGCCGTGGCTTGCGATGACCTCTGTGCTGTCCGACAGTGTCACCGTCGGAAACTTTACATCGGCATCGGCCAACATGGTGTAGGTCTGTGAGGGGGTTCCGTTGAAGGTCGAGGCGTAGGCCAGGAGACGTTCTCCGTCCTCGTCGAGGACGTGCTCCTGCATGCGGTAGCTCTCCTCGATACCGAATCGGTAGGGCGCGAGGTCGGGAGTTTCGTCGAGCCAACCCTTCATCGTCTGCTCGGGAATCCGCAGCAGCTCCGGTGTGTACCAGGCGGTGGCCTGTTTGAAGGCGGCAAACGCCAGCCGCACCTGTTCGAGACGGCCCTGAACGGTGTTGTCCCTGGTGTCCTGGCTCTGCATCAAACCCGGGTACTGGTAGACGCGATACGCAAGCTGGCCGAGTTCGTCGGAGAGCCGGCTCGCCTCGAGGATGCGCTGGGCGCCCTTGGCGAGCGTGCCCTCGAACTCCTGGTACGACGCCATCAACGCGCGCAGTCGCTCGAGGTCGGCTTCCCAGGAGGGCCAATCGGGGTAGATATCGCCGAGGTTCCACTTGTAGTGAGCGGCAATCTGCGAGCGGTCGCGGGTCGCAGGCTTCAGTCCTTGAGTGATGGTCAAAATCAGATCTCCCGGTTTTTCATAACGATCGGCACGGCAACGATCGCGGATGCATGCCCCGCTCGGGCCGGACTCAGTGGTAACCCCGGTTGGACTCAGAATATGCCGGTCGGTCAGTTCGCGGGGGCAACCCGCCGAGATGGTCGAAGAACGAGCTCCTCAAAAAGCTTGACATCGACCACGGTGGCCGGGCCGGCTGCGACGGCAACGCCTTCGAACACCCGCGGCTCGTACCCCTCCGCCGTGATTCGGAGATCGTAAAGACCTGGCAAGAGAAGGCGGTGGTAATCCCCGACGTCAGCATCGGTGCGGGCCATCGAACCGTCGGCCTCACGGTCGACGCCGAGCACTTCGACGGTCGCGGCCAGTGGGCCGCCGTTCCGGTCGGTGACCAGACCGCGGATCCCGTGGTGGGCGTGGCCCAGGAAGTCGAGGAGGGCGCGGCGGTTCCACTGCCACATGTCGTCGAGTTCATCGGCGGGCAGCAGCTTGGTGTTGGAGAGCTCGATCGTCAGTTCCCGTCCGCCGTGGAAGTAGGTGATCCAGTCCTGTCGGCTGCCAAAGGTCTGGTACCAATCGTAACCGTTGGTGAGGCCGCTCGAGTAAGGGTTCGTCATATAGCCACCCGGGCTGTCGGACTGGGCCAAGTCAGCCCAGTCGCGCGAGAGGTCTTCAAACCAGGTGTCGTCAGGGTGCCGTCGTGCCACGGTGTCCCAGGGGTAGTTCACCACCTCGGCTCCACCGTGAAAGTTGGCCGACAGGACAAAGGTCTCACTCGCCGCTAGAGCCATCATGGCCTCGGTCTCCGGCCACCAGCTGCGATCATCGGGATGATCTGAGCCGTCCGGGTCGTCCTCGCTCGGCATGCTGGGGAAGTTGCGGTTGCCGTCGACCCCCGAGTCGATACCGCTCGAGGTGGTGTAGGAGCGGATGGCGTCGGCGACCGTTTCGTCGCCACCCCGGTAGGTGCCGTCGGGGTTGGCCAGTGGATTGATCCAGATCTCGGTCGAGTCGACCAGATCTGCGATGTCCCCATCGACGCCGTATTCCTCGAGCAGGTGGTGGATAAGCCGCAGGGTGAGGATGAAGCCCGCCGTTTCATTGCCGTGGATGGAGGACGTGAGCAGGACCTCGGGCTCATCTTCTTCGAGGTCGGGGTTGTCGGAGATGATGACGGCGAGCAAGCGGTGGGGCCGCACCATATTGGCGGTGGGCCCGAGATCCACGAGCCGGCAGATCTCCTGGTGGACGGCGGCAAAAAGGTTCAGAATTGCAGTGTACTGTTCGTAGGTCGGATAACAGGACCACGAGCGCTCCTCGTCTTCCACCCACCCATCGGGGCACATCCCCGCGTCCGCCTTGACAGCTGCCGGGAGGATTTCCCAGGTGTATCCGGCCTCCCGCAGCGCGGCGAGTTGGGCCGGGGTCGCGGTTGCCAGCACCTCCGTACCTCGAACATTGTCAATGCTGATGAGCCGGGTGAGGTGCTGCAGTTGTGCGCGGTCGCGGATCTCGAGGCGGATCTCGGTTGCGGTCGGAGCCTGCGATGAGGTGTCGACCTCGCTCCGGGTCGCCGCTGCGCTCGGGAACGCGGCGCTCATGACCAGCAGTGCCCCGGCAACGGTTGGCAAAAGGCGGCGCGACAGGAGAAAAACGTGCGACATCATCTCGATTCTATCGCGTTGTGGTGAAAGAAACGACCACCAGGCTCACGGCTGCGGCGGCGGGCCACTCCCTCGCGGGCGCCAGTGATCGCGCCGGGAAAGTCTCCCCGGGAAATGGAATCTATTCGGTGCCCGACTGGCGCAGACGAAAGATGGTGCTTGTGCTGATGGTGATGGTCGGGCCGGAGCCGTCGTCGGGGAAGGCAACGTCGGCTCGCAAAAGATTGGTCCGGCTGAGGTGGGAGAGGTCGAAGAGCAATCCAACACCTGCGTCGAGACGGATGCCGTCGGTGTCGGGCCCGACCCGGGGGTCCCACGTCGCTCCGGCGTCCCCGAACACGACGACGCCGAACGAGAAGAGGCCGAAGACGTCCTCTTTAATCAGCTTTCGCCATTGGATGTTGAGCAGGGCGCGACCGGTGCCGTCGAAATAATCCGGGTCCCACCCCCTGAGGCCGAGGTCGGCCCCCAGAGTGAGCTGTCGGTCGCGGTCGAGTTGGCGTGAGGTCTCAGCGAGGAACCGCAGTTGAAGGCCCTTCCGCCCGAGCTGTGCGGCCCCGAGCTGGATGCCGGCCACAAGGTTGCGGAAACCGGTGTCCTCGTGCCGGCCGGTCAGCCACGCGTCGGCGAGCACCAACCACTGCCCCCTCTGTCGGGCGGCGTGCGCGCTGACGTCGAAGAGCAGGCGCCGTTGGTCGCCGCCGGTTGCAGGCGTCGAAAAAACCGTTGAGGCCGCGAAGTTGGGCCCCATTGCCACGTCCTCCTGGACGGTCCAGGCGCGGAAGCCCTCGACCACGACGAAATTGTCGGAGATCTGTTGGTACGCGAGGCTGGGGCCCTCGATCAGCAGATCTTCGGGGGCAGGGTAGGGCGCTCCGTCGTTCTCCCACTGCCAATTGGAATAGACGTCCTGTCGGTGTTCCCAGCCTGCAATCACCCTGCGGGTGATGTGGGAGTTTCCGGGGAGTCGTGCGCCGCCCCAGATTCTGACGACCTCGCTGTTTCGGTAGCCGCTCACCACCGACTCCGACTCCGAATACAGGTGTTCTTCGAGATCTTCCTGTCCGGCCGCCACTCCCCAGGTCCAGCGGGTGGCCAGCGAATAGAAGGGACGGTCGACGATGACCTCGTCGCGGGAGCCGTCGGAGAGATCTGCGTGGACGAGGTTCAGCCGCCAGCGGGTCTTGAAGACGTTGGGATCGAAATAGCGGTAGGACCACCCATCGCGCTCGTTGTCGGACTCGTACTCCACGCCCAGCGACTTGCCCCATCCCAACAGGTTGTTCTCCTCGATATCAAAGCCGAAGCTGGAGCGGCTGCCTGAAACACCGCCCTGCCCGCCGAGCCGAAGCGACCACCGGTCGTGGGTCTCGACCATGACCTCGACGCCTCCTTCAACCCTTTTCGCGGTGATAATGACCGGGTTGACGATGCCGAGGGAGCGCAGGATCCTGGCGCTTTCGGCGGCAGCGCTCGCCGAGTAGGGATCACCCTCCTTGAACAACAGCATGGAGCGCAGAAAATCTTCTTTGCTGACGATGTGCAGCGCGTTGGCCCAGCGGTAGAACCACGCGTCGGTCTTGGGGTCGGCGGTGTCGAAAATGTCGAATCGGTCGAAGGTGATGGCGACGATCGGCAGGCCGTCGATGGCGTCGTCCTCGGCCGTGCCGAGCATTGGCGCGAGAAGAACTGAGAGGATGAAGAGGGAGGCGGTGCGGGTGCGGTGGGTCACCGAGCGCGCCGCTTGCGCGCAGCCTCACGTTCCCGTACCAGTTCAGCAACCTGCCGGATGCGTTTCTGCTCGCGCGACTCTTTTGCTTTGGCCGCCTTCTTGCCAAAACCCTGAAAGATCTGACTCACCTTCAGGAGGAGCTTGAGGTGGCCCACCGACGACGGCAGTTTCGTGTTCCGGATCTTGCAGCCCCAGAGCTTGGCCGTCGATATGCTGGCCTTGGTGAGATCCGCGTTGCGCAGATCCGAGTAGCGGACGTCGGCGCGGTCAAAATCGATCCCGACCGCATCCGAGAAGCGGAAGTCTGTCCCGATCATCTTTGCGTTGCGCGCGTTGACGAGGATGAGGTTGGTCCCCGAAAGGTCGGCGCCCGAGGCGATGACATCCTCCATGTTGGCCTTTTTGAAGTTGGCGTGGCGGGCGGTGGCGTCCACCATGTTGGCCCGTTTGAGGTTGGCGCCCTCGAGATTGGCGTGGCGGAGGTCGGCCTCTTCCAGTACGGCGTCGTGAAAATCGGTAGCCCGCAGCTCGCAGCGGGTAAAGATCGCCTTGCGGAGATTGGCGGCGGCAAACGACAGGCGGCCCAGCGTCGGTGAGCGAAAGTCGAGTTCCGCGAGCTGCGCGCCGGAAAGATTGCAGCTGTCGAAGATGGCACCCAGGATGCTCGACTGGCGGAGGTCGGCATCGGACAGGTTGGTGCCGACAAAGCTCGCCCGTTCGAGGTCTGCGTGGTTGAGGCTGGCGCCCTCACACTGAGCATCGTCAAACACCGCCTCGCTCAGCAACGCGCCGTGAAAATTGGCATTGCGCAGGGTGGCGCCCTTGAAGTCGACGCGCTGCAGCCGACAGCCTTTGAGCTGGGCGGATTCCCCCTGCGCCTCGCTGAAGACCGAGCCTTCCATACTCAGGTTCTGGAGTTCGACCCCGTCGAGCACCGCACCGTGGCCCTGCACGCCGCGCATGATGGTGCTCTTGAAGCGACCGCCGCGCAGCGAGGCGCCTTGAAGTTTTGCGCCGGAGAGATCGGCCTCATCAAAGAGGGCGCTTTCCATCTGGGCCTGTGAAAGATCGGCGTGGCGCAGGTTGGCGCGGGTGAAATTGGCGCCACGCAGGCTGGCCCTGAAGAGTGACGCGCGTGAGAGATCAAGCCCGGTGAGATCGACGAAATCGAGCTGTACGCTATCGAGCTTTGCTTCGGTCAAGGTCGCGTTGGTCAGTTTGGCGCCCTCGAGGATCGCGAGCGACAAGTCTGCGCCGTCGAGCTGCGCGCCGATGAGCTCCGCGCCCCGCAGGTGGGCCTTGGTGAAGTTCAGCCCCCGGAGGTCCATTCCGCTGAGCTCGGCGTCGATCAGATCGGGCGCGAGGGTGGGGTTTTCGGCCCGCCACTCATTCCACCCGCCGGCGCGAAGTTGAGCGAGATGATCTGGGTTGGCCATGAAGATGCTCCCGATGGTCGAATGCGACCACCATTATACGGTGACTCTTAGACGCGGTGGCGCTTGCGATACTGCTGTGGGGTCACGCCGACCGTGCGGCGGAACACCCTGGAAAACGCGCTTTGATCAAAATAGCCGCAGGCGTGTGCGATGTCGGCCACGGAGGTCGGGCTCTCTCGGAGCATCGCCGATGCGGCGTCGATGCGGGTCTTGGTCACCAGTTGACTCGCGGTGATTCCAAAGAGCAGCCGAAGACGGCGGTTGAGCTGGTAGATCGACAGCCCGGCAATGCGGGCAAGATCCTCGACCCGCAGCTGCGTGCTGAATTTTCTTCGGGTGTGGTCGAGAACAGCGGCGAGCTCGCCAAAGCCCTCGGTCATATCTCCGGCCGACTGCAAATCGCGCGAAATGCCCGCGACTCCGACAACGATGCCGTCGTTGCTCAGCGCCATCTTGTCGGTCAGACACCACCCCTCGAGCCGGGTGGGATAGAGGTGGAGTTCGAGCTGCCCCGTTATGGCCGACCCGGTTCGGCAGACCGCGAGGTCCTGTTTGAGAAAACGGACTCCGAGGGGCTCGGGGAAGACCTCCTGGGCGGTGCGGCCGAGGAGGTCCCTTTTTGAACGGGCGCCGCATCGCGCAACCAGGGTCTGGTTGACCACTCGATAACGGCCCTCGGGGTCCTTGATGAAGAAAACCACGTCAGGCACCCGGTCGAACAGCTCTTCGACAAAGCTTGAGGTGTCGATGACGGTCTCGAGTCGAGAGGTTTCGTCCATTTTTGATTGTGCCGTTTCTAAAGTCAGCTCTCGACAATCCTACAAGAAAAAACGAAATGTTGAAGGTATATTCTCATTGAAGCACATGCAGGTTTCTGCCGTTTCCGCACCGACGACGACAATCCGAGGGAGGGTTTTCAACCTCCAGCGGTGCTCGGTGCACGACGGCCCTGGCATCCGTACCACGGTCTTTTTCAAGGGTTGCCCGTTGTCCTGCGCCTGGTGCCACAACCCGGAGGGGATCGGCGACGCCGCTGCATTGATGCTGCACGGCGAACGCTGCCTTTCGTGCGGCGCCTGTTCTGAGGTCTGCCCCGTGACCGAAGACGGCGCTGCTCCAGTCGGCTCCTCGTGGAACGCGACGGCATGTCTCCGATGCGGCGCGTGCGTCGAGGCCTGCCCGGCGGACGCCCGGGAACTGGTAGGCCGGATGCATGACGTTCGCGAACTCATGGATCTCGTGGAACGCGACCGACCGTTTTTTGAAGTCTCGGGTGGCGGCGTCACCTTTTCGGGGGGCGAGCCCTTGAATCAGCCCGGGTTTCTGACGGCGTGTCTGCGCGCGTGCCGGGATCGCGGGCTTCACACTGCGGTCGACACCTGTGGTCTGGCGCCGCGTGATGTGATGCTCGAGGTGGCGGGTCTCGCCGACCTCATCCTGTACGACCTCAAGCAGATGGACCCCGAGGCCCACCGGCGCCACACCGGCGTCGGCAACCGACTGATCCTCGAAAACCTGCGCCTGCTGAGCGCAACGGAAACCGAGATCTGGATCAGGGTGCCGTTGATTCCGGGGTTCAACGACGGCGTCACACATCTCGAAGACCTCGGCGTCTTTTTGGCCTCGTTGCCGCGCCGCCACCGAGTCTTTCTCTTGCCTTACCACGCCATCGCTGCGGGCAAGACGACCCGTCTCGGCAGATCTGCGGCCTTTACTGCGTACCCGACCCTCGACGCCGAGGCGCTCGGTGCTGCCCAACAACGGCTGCAGAACTTCGGCCTCGATGTTGCCTCAGGAGGATCGCCATGAACCCACGGGTCCACAATCTGCGCCAAAAAAGCCTCGACGCCTCGCCGTCGATTTCGATCGAGCGTGCGGTGTTGCTCACCGACTTCTATCACGACAATCTCGGGAAGTGGCCACAGCCGGTGCTGCGTGCGAAGGCCTTTCACCACCTATGTACACACAAGACCGTCTTCATCGGCGATGGCGAGCTGATCGTCGGCGAGCGCGGCCACGAACCCAAGGCGACGCCCACCTACCCAGAGATCTCCTGTCACAGCACCGGCGATCTTCACACCCTCAACGACCGACCGATGACGAGTTACGCGGTCTCCGACGGGGACATCGAGCGGTATGCGGACGAGGTGATTCCGTTCTGGGATGGGCGCACCCTCCGCGAGCGGATGTTTGCCGAGCTGCCTGCCGAGTGGCGCCAGGCTTTCGAAGCCGGGATCTTTACCGAATTCATGGAGCAGCGAGCGCCGGGCCACACGGTGGCCGACGGCAAGATCTATCGCAAGGGGCTTCTCGATCTCAAGCAAGAGATAGCGGCTGCTGTTGCCGCACTTGACTTTGCATCCGACTCCGACGCCCTGGCGAGGCGAGACCAGCTTGAAGCGATGGCCATCGCGGCCGATGCGGCCATCCTCTTTGCCGAACGCCACGCCGATCGAGCCGAAGAACTGGCGGCCACCGAAAAGGATCCGGTTCGTCGTGCCGAGCTGTGCCGGATTGCCGAGGTGTGTCGGTGGGTGCCGGCGCATCCGCCTCGCGACTTCTGGGAGGCTCTCCAGACCTATTGGTTTTACCACCTCGGTGTCATCACCGAACTCAACGGGTGGGACGCCTTCAACCCCGGCCACTTCGACCAGCACCTGGGGCCGTTCTTCAGCGCCGGGCTCGCCGATGGCAGCCTCAATCGCGACCGCGCCAGGGAACTGCTCGAGTGTCTGTGGGTGAAGTTCAACAACCACCCCGCGCCGCCCAAGGTCGGAGTGACCGCGGCCGAGAGCGGCACCTACACCGACTTCGCCAACATCAACCTCGGGGGGCTCAACCGCGACGGCTCGGATGCGGTCAACGACGTGTCGTACCTGATGCTCGAGGTCATCGATGAGATGCATCTTCTGCAGCCGTCGAACAATATTCAGCTGTCAAAAAAGAGCCCCGACAGTTTTCTCGAGGCGGCTCTTGGGGTGGTTCGCAAGGGCTATGGTTTTCCGTCCGTTTTCAACGCCGACGCGGTGGTGGAGGAGCTCATCCGCCAGGGCAAGACCGTCGAGGATGCCCGCGAGGGCGGCACGTCGGGGTGCGTCGAGGCCGGGGCTTTCGGCAAAGAGGCGTACATTCTCACCGGCTATTTCAACCTCCCCAAACTGCTCGAGCTGACGCTCCACGACGGCGTCGATCCGCGCAGCGGCGAGCAGCTGGGCCCGCAGACGGGTAACCCACGGGACTTTGCGTCGTTCGACGAGCTCTTTGCAGCGTGGCAGGTGCAGGTGCGCCACTTCGTCGACATCAAACACCGCGGCAACCAGATCATTGAACGGCTGTACGCGACCTCGGCGCAGGCGCCGTTTCTGTCGCTGATCATCGATGACTGCATCGCCAGGGGCCGCGACTACAACGACGGCGGCGCGCGCTACAACACCTCTTATATCCAGGGGGTTGGGATCGGCAGCCTCACCGACAGCCTGTCGGCGTTCAAATACCAGGTCTTTGACGGCGACCTCGAGATGGCGGACGTGCTGGAGGCCCTTGACACCGACTTCACCGGGCGCGAGCCCATCCGTCAGCGACTCGCCAACAAGACCCCCCGCTACGGCAACGACGACGACCGCGCCGACGACATCATGGTGCGCTGTTTCGAGGCCTTCTTCGACGCTGTCGACGGCCGCCCCAACACCCGTGGCGGC